>NC_015151.1:1313704-1642130 GCF_000190315.1 Vulcanisaeta moutnovskia 768-28 | reverse complement strand
TATGAAACCCATAATGATAAGCATCACTCCAAGGCCAAATAGGTAAAGGGGGGTTACGTATTGCCCTATGAATACATTAACTACGTAATTATTACCCACGTAGGCGCAGTGGGATCTACCGAAGATCTCAATATTACCGGAGACCATGGGCGTTATAGCTACACCACCCTCGCCAATCGGTATATAATAACCATAGGTTATACTTGATCCATTTGCATAATTTACGTTAATCTCAATTGAAATCAAAAATGACCGTTCCATTGACCTCATCACCTCCTCTATTCTATCACTAACCAATGACCCATTAATGATACCACTTAGAACCCTTATGCATGTTGATGCATTAACGTGATTGTACGAGATTATTGATTCCTGATGAGAATAATAGATTGGTATTGATGATAGTAATATCAATACAACTCCTAGAAGCATCATTGCTTGGTATCTATTAATCATTTGAAACTCATCAATTCTTAAGCAAATGACACATAAATCCCTTATCCTAATTAGATTCGTACCGCAGTATCTATTTAAATACGTAAAACGATTGGTTTATAAATACATCCTCACCACAAGTCATAATGGCGGATTACCACCGGTATAAGTGGGAAGATATCGAAAGAGGCGTCTTGAAATTGGTCCAGGATATCCTTAAAAGTGATTTCCAACCTGATGCAATAATAGGAATATCTAAGGGCGGTGTTATAATTGCTTCGTTAATATCAGACATGCTTGGAATACCCACTGATTTAATGCAACTATCTCATTGGAACTTTAGTAGGGTTAAGAATAATGTTATTATTAAGTATAGACCAAGTATTGATGTGAGAAATCTCAGGGTATTGTTAATTGATGATGTTAGTGATACAGGTCTAACACTTAATGAGGCTAGGGAGGAGTTGATGAAAGTTGGTGCGAGGGAAGTTAAGACCGCCGTTCTTGATTATAAGGTACTATCGAGTAAGTACGTGCCAGATTACTACGCCTATAAATGGATAACGTGGGTCTACATTATATACCCATGGGAAAACTTCGAGACATTTAAGAGCATTGGTATTAACGAAGCCAAGATAGTGTTTGCTGATTATGAATTAGTGAAAATGCAGGAATTAATGAGAACCTAACCCCTATTCATCCTCAGTATTAATGGATGATGAGTATAATTCCATAAGCTTAGGAGCCTCCACCTTCGACACGAGCTTCCTATTCTTAATCTCAGCGGCTATTTGGTCAAGCCTATCATAGAGCGCCCTAACCCTCCTCTCCACGTAATTCATGAAGTAATTAACAGCAACCCTAACAGGCCAGTACTGCGGACCCCTCAGGTAGAAGTGGTTCACAATGTCCTTAGCCCAATAAATACTATGTTCAAACATCTTCTTCATCAACTCAATGTGTTCAGGCATTAGGTTGTACTTGATTATCCAGCCGTCCTTCTCAGCCCTAATGTGATTCATGGGTACATAGAACATGGGCACAACTAAGCTCCTATAGGGCCTTATTCTATCAAGTAGTTCTATCGTCTCCATAACATCGTCCTCAGTCTCACCAGGTAATCCCACAATCACTGTTAGGGCAGGTATGAGCTTAATATCATGCATAACGCCCAGGGCCTCCTCAACCACGTCCCACCAATCCTCAATCTTAAACGGCGCAGCCTTGCCAGGCATTATTGCCTTGGCCAACCTCCTTGAACCCGTCTCAAGACCTACCTGGGCGCCCCACCAGTCCTGGTGCTCGTCCTCTATTATCTCTGCGATCTTCGTGGCTAGCCTATTGTATTTCTTTTCTGCCGTTAGCACTGATGCCAGTGTCGTGTGGCTCCAGGCTATTGTTAGGTAATATCTCTTTACTAATTGATGTAACTTAATTAATTTATCAGGATTAAGGTCAACACCTGTTGAGCCATAAAGTGGTACGTCATCGGAATGTATGAGTCCGTGTACTATACCGTACTTCACATGTAATTTCAATTCCTCCTCAATCTTCTCAAGGGGGTACCACCTAAGTGGCCTTATTGTGACTGGACAGAAAGCGCAGCCCCTTGGACACCCCCTACCTATCTCGACAAACCCATTAACAGCTGGGTACTTTATTATTGGTATTTCATTAATACTTGGCACGTCATTCACGCCAACGTATACGTAACGAGGCACAGGCTCATTATTTAGAACCCTCTTAACAAAGTCAACAACTAATTTTTCACCCTCGCCATCAAATATAGTGTCAATTCCATAAAAATCCATGAGCTCTGGTAGATATAACCACTGCCATGCAGATGGGCCGCCAACAACAACCTTAAGACCATTCCTGCTCTTGGCATCCATTATGTATGGCCTTATCCTCGCCATAAATCTCCTAAATGAATATGCATTAAGCGATTCTTTACCAACAATGGCTGACCAGGTCGATGATGGTGGATTAAGCCCGAAATAATCATGATGACTAAGCATGAGCATTTTAGTATTTAGTATGTATTTATGTACGTGGTCTGGATCTATTATCGCTGCGTTAATGCCAGAATCAAGTAATGCGGCCTCTATCTTCCTCATGCCGTAGGGTGCTTGATATGGCCTACCGTACTTATCAACCTTCATCTTAGGCATTGCAATGTACTCATGAATCCACTCACCAAGTTTTCTAAAGGGTCCTACGGTTATGAAAAGCGGTCCTGTTGTTACAAATCCCAAGAACTCCTTACCATGATAATTACTCATCATTGAGCGATCTGTGGTCAAGATAACATCGTACTTTGGTAATACCATTAGTGATAGCAGGGAAATACTTCCTTTAAAAACTTTTACCACTGTTTAAGATTCTCACTTGTATTTCTGCCCTGCTAATTAAGGAATATTAACCTCAACAAAAACATACATAGAGTGGAAATAATACAGTTAATAGAAGTTACGACCAATGAATTAAATAAAGTCAAAGAACTCGTTGAATGGGCATTTAAGGAACTTGAGATTCCAAGTAATGATGCCATTGTTTACATAACGGACAACCATAATAGGATAAGGGAGGCTCTTGGACTTGAAAGTGCTACTCATGAAGAGTGGCCCGTAAAGTATATGAACACTGATGAACTAACCATAATATCCATAATACCGGGTAAATTACTTCAATTAAAGGATTATGAGGCAAGGATTATGGTGTTACGTGAAGTAGCCCTTGTAAAGATCATGAGAGATCCAACGCTAATTAGCCTGTGGAGTATACCACAGAGTATGAAAGATGATGTGGTGTATAGGATCTCTTTGGCAATGCTTAGGAGAACAGTTGACGTAGTAATAGCTAAATATGAAACACTGATTCAATACTTAATTAATACATTTAATATGAACGACCTAAGGAACGCATTAATAACGTGCAAACCAACAATTGATTGCGCAATAACTGCATTGGCCCTCGACATACCACTTAGTATCGAGCTAGCGGGAAACATGAGCTTGGGAAGATCTCTATGGAATGATGCTATAAAGGGTATAGATAATGACTTTATTAGGAAGTATGATGACTTTAGAGATTTCGTTAGGAATAACTTCAACATCGAGAGTGCGTATAACTACCTATTAATGATGTTTAGGAAATCATAGCTTAGGTAAGTAATTCTTTAGAAAGTCGACAACACCCTTACCACTTGGCTTCTCAAGAATTATCTTAGCCCTCCTCTTAAGTCCGTCAGTAGCGTTAGACACTGCAACTCCATAACCAACTACATTCATCGCATCAATGTCCGTATCGCTATCACCAACGTAAACAACCTCATTACAGGATACACCAATTACACCACATAGGTACTTAATAGCTGTAGCCTTACTTGAATTAATAGGCTGCAGATGCAGTGCATAACCACTATGGGAAACCCTCACCTTACCATCTAAGTTCATTTTCCTCAATTCAGCCTTAACAACCTCCACTAACTCATTAGGATCCCTAGGCGCCCATAGTGTTATGTCGAACTTCCTATAATTAAATTGATATGTAGGTCTCAAGCCTGGTATTACCTTCATAAGCCTTAACGCAATGTCCCTTAAATTTAGGTCTTCACATAGTTCATGAACTTCACCTCTATAATCCACTAAGCACCCATTCTCCGCAATAAGTGGTGATCCTCTAGGCAATCCTATGTAGCGTGATAGTGCTTGCGTCACTATTAAGGCGTTACCAGTCACGAGACCAACGACATACTTGTTCACAACATCCTGCACTGCTGCAATGGCATCTGGATCAAAAGCCTCCGTATTCCTATCCTTCGTTAAGGTGCCATCAATATCGAGTAACACAAGCCTAATCATCAAGCCTCCTAATTACCAACCCTTAATTTACCTTTGCATAACAATAACCTCCCTAGGCCTAACGGCTTCATCCCACCTGAGGTTCATTAATGCGTTTTCATCATGGTAATAAGTCCAGTTCTTAACCCATTCACCAGTCACTAGGTAAACCACGAATGTTGTAGCCATTAATTCATGCTCATTTAAGGCCCTTATCAGGATTGCCGTTAATAATGTCATGGTTATAGATGATGAAGCAACAATATAAGATAAGAAGTTATACAGTGTAGAGTAAAGAGGTATTGCTAAAATTGCGAGGATTATAAATGGTAAGATTATTAGAATAATTGGTTCGAATCTCTTCGGCGCCAATTTAAATAGCAATGATGGAGGCCTTTGATAAAGTATGTGGTGAAATATCTCATGCACTAAAACCCTACCAAGTAGGGGCCTTGGCTTTTTCATAAGTTCTGTGGAAACATACACTATGGATACTGGCTTACGAGGTACGTATACGGCGTATGCCCCGAAGAATTCCGTCATAATATCAGATACCATAACCTTTATTGGATCATATCCACAATTAGTTAATGATTTATTTATTTCATTAACAAATAATTGAAAATTAAGATCCCCATTTTCAAATTCGTAGAGAATAAACCTCAATTTATTAATGATATCCTTATATCGAATGATCCAATCGGGCCTTCCCTTCATTATTTCACCATATTTTAACTATAGATACCTATATTTAAACCATAGTAAAATATATCCAACCTGCACCCTACCTTACCTTTTTAAAGACGAGCATATAATGATAAGGAGAAACCTCGGCATAACCCTCCCTAACAAAGCCCTCCCTACTGAAGTACTGCTCAACCTCATCAGGACTTAACTTAAATGGTGGCCCAAAAACCACGTCCTTCTTAAACTCAATAATTAATAACCTACCGCCAGGCTTCAAGATCCTACTCACTTCCCTAACGGCTGCCTCCTTATCCTCAATGTCATGAAACACATTGGACATAAATGCTAAATCAATACTATTGCTTGGTATTGACGCCCTTGTAATGTCCTCATTAAGTATGACCACATTTCCATAGTTACTAAAGTTCCTACGAACCTCATTAATAGCCGCTTCATCAACATCAACACAGTAAAGCCTTGATGCATAGTCCTTAAAGAAGTTACAGTAATAACCACTCCCGCAACCTAGGTCGGCAATCGCCATACCATTACTTACATAGGGCTTTAGGAAGTCGTATGTTTCAAAACCCTCTATATGTCTATGATGGCCGTGATGCCCGTAATGACCATGATGCTCACCATGCGTTGGCCCCTGCGCCTCAGTTAGTTTACCCTCAATAAAGGCCTTGATTGCATCCTCGACACGTCCCTCAAATATATATATCCTAATGCCCTTCTCAGCAGCCCACCTATAGCCTGGAGGTCCTATTTCGGAGAGTATTACCGTGTTAATTCCACGATCAAGCAAACTCCTCAACATGAACACACCCCTTATCTGCTGTGCATACCTTGCTGGGTTCTCATATCGCTCAATTAATTTGTAGTTGCCATGATCCTCAACCTCAACTATCCAAACTTCATCGCCTTCACCAGGTCCAGATACGAAACCATTACTCACGGATATTGCTATTTTCATAACCGATATCGAACTCGATTACTAATTTAAAAAGGTTACGCGCAATGCCACGAAATAGGTAACAAGTAGGTTTGATTTAAAAACCCCTTGACAATACATTATCGAGAAGTATGTTCTCTCCACAGGTATATGGATATGATAGGGCCATAACAATATTTAGTCCAGAGGGTGAGTTATACCAAGTTAGGTATGCTGGTGAGGCTGTTAAGAGGGGTTGGGCTACCATTGGTATTAAGTGCGTTGATGGTGTTGTGCTTGCTGCAGAGAAGAGAAAGGTAAGTTCCCTAATCGACCTGGGTAGTATTGAGAAGGTTTATATGGTTGATGATCACGTGGGCATAGCAGCATCGGGCTTATTGTCGGACGCCAGGGTACTTATTGAGTATGCTAGGCAGGAGGCCCAGACACATAGGTTGCTCTATGATGAGCCCATAGATGTTGAGTTATTGACCAAGAGGATTAGTGATCTTAAGCAGATGCATACGCAATACGGTGGTGTAAGGCCCTTTGGTGCTGCATTGATTGTTGGTGGTGTTGATAAGCATGGACCAAGGCTATTCCAGACAGACCCAGGCGGTATATACTTCGGCTTCTACGCGGTTGCCATGGGCGCCGAATCATCGAGAATAACGGAATTCCTCGAGAAGGAGTATAAGTATGACATGGGTGTTAATGATTGTGTAAAACTCGCAATCAGGGCATTAAGCCTAGTCCTTGAGGCACCCGAGCCTGATAGGCTAGAGATAGGAGTTATCGATGTTAAGACCAAGTTATTTAGGAAGTTAACAATAGATGAAGTAAGTAAGTATCTACAGGAGATTAAGGGATCTTCTCAGTCACAATCCTCATAACAAGCCCTTACAATGCAAGTACCATTAAATTAACCATGAGAATTATGGTGAATGCGGAATTCCCAAGGGTTAGATTCAATTGCATAATGTGTGGTGAGTGCTGTAGGCGTTATTGGATACCTGTGACGCATAGGGATGCGGCTAGGATTACGAAGTATGTAGGCATGAGACCTAGGGATTTCCTGGCATTATTTCCTAAGGACATGGCTGCTGATTGGGATGAACCAGTAATAAGGCTTAGGGATGGTGAGTACTACCTCGTGCTTAAGAAGAGGCTTGATGGCACGTGCATATTCAATAAGTGGATCGATGATAAACTAATTTGCTCAATACACCCCGTTAAGCCTAACGTGTGTAGGTACTACCCATTCATCTATTGGCTTGATGGTAATATTGTAAAGTTCGAGGTTTACGATAAAGCACTTGGGTATTGCCCTGGCATTGGTAAGGGAGGCTATGCTAATTTCAGGGTTGAAATATCATCAATAGACGATGCAGTAAAGGCTAAGAAAGAGTTCAAGGAGGTTATTAATAAGTGGAATGAAATGGTTAGTAAGGGCTTGGTTAGTGGCACCCTCGAGGAATTTATGAATTATATAGAGCAGGTCGTTGATGAGCATTCCCGTAAAAATTCATAAATATTCCCTTCATTAATTAGCACTCGAAGGTAATATGCCAATTAAGGAGGGGGATTACGTATTAATCGTTGGTGATAGTGTTAGATCAGTGGTTAGGATTGTTAAGGGTTCTAGGATCAGTACGATAAGGGGTATCATAAATACTGATGATGTGATAGGCCGTGAATATGGTACAGTGATAAAGACAAACCTGGGTTATAACATGGCCTTATTAAGGCCGTTGATCACGGATATCCTCCTAGAAAAGGCCAATAGGATCACTCAAGTAATATACCCCAAGGATGCTGCTCAAATAATAATTAATACCGGCATAGGCCCTGGCAGCAGGGTTGCAGAGGCAGGTGTTGGTAGTGGATTCATGACCGCAATGCTTGCCTATTATGTGAAACCTAACGGTAAGATTTACGGATATGACAAGAGGGAAGATTCAATAAGTGTTGCGAGGAAGAACCTTGAAATGCTTGGCCTTATTGACTGGGTTGAGTTACGCTTAAGGGATGTAACTAATGATGGATTCCTCGAGAGGGATTTAGATGCCGTGGTTCTAGACATGGGTGATCCGTGGAATGCAATACCCAAGGCAACAGAGGCCCTAAGATCAGATGGAGTTCTAGTCGTGTACGTACCCACAGTGAATCAAGTGCTTAAGGTTCTCAATGCAATGAACAAAATTAACTATGTCGATATTAGAATGTTTGATGTCATGGTTAGGGAATGGAAGACCGAACCCACTGAGGTTAGGCCACAGACGTGGATAAACGCCCACACCGGTTACTTAATAATTGGTAGAAGGACAATCATGCCGGTAACTCAACCGGCCAAGTAATTTCTTCATTATTATGTAAACAATTTCGTAGTACCAAGGTAGCGCAAGTACAAGCTCAACATTGGCAATCCCCAATAACCAACCTGCAATCACGTCCAACGGCCAGTGAACACCGACGTAAATCCTACCATAGGAGACAAGCAGTGCCTCCGCGGTTAGGGGTAACGATATGTACCAAGGCAATGTCATTATCGCCGAGTACGCCCCAGTGCTAACGATCAATGCGTGGCCTGATGGGTATGAGGAGTCTGGCTGCTCATGAATCAATGGCACTATATGCAGTACTAGAAATGGCCTTGGCTCGTATAGTACGTGCTTCATTAATTCACCGAGTATTAGGCTTATCACGAAGGCCGAAACCATGAGAACACTGACCCTCCTGTACCTACCGCCGGAGTACCAGAGTATCAGGGCCACAGGTATCCAGAAGAACGCCCTACCATAATCATCAATGCTAATCACCGTTAGTAACGGCGTTAATTGAGGTAACTTATTATTAAAAATTGCGAAGAATAAGTAGGTATTTAGTGAGGTGCCCTCTCCACTTGTAACTACATAGATCGTTAATAGGATATAGAGCAGGTATAGCGTTAGTGCGATGTAGAGGTGTTTACGCTCAACCCTAAAATTCATTAAACACGCCGTAAACGCCAAATCTTATTAGTATTACTCTCAGCATAATTACCCAGGGCATAAGGTTTAATTTCACTTAATCCTCCATAAACCGTCGATAATGCCCGTCAGGATAGCTGTTGTTGATAAGGACCTATGCCAACCAAGGAAGTGCAGCCAAGAGTGCATTAGGTTCTGCCCAATAGTTAGGGGTGGTAAGAGGGCAATATACATGGATGAGCAGTTGGGTCATCCTGTCATAACAGACCTATGTACAGCCTGCGGTATATGCATTAGGAAATGCCCCTTTGAGGCAATAACCATTGTTAACCTACCAAGTGAATTAGGCGAGGACTGCGTTCATCAGTATGGCCCCAGTGGCTTCAAGCTCTTTAGACTACCCATGCCCAAGTTGGGGAGGGTGCTTGGAATAATTGGCCAGAATGCCATGGGTAAGACAACAATAGCCAAGATACTTGCTGGCGAATTAATGCCGAATCTATGCACTAATGCGCAGACTTCCGTGGATGATGTCATAAGGTTTTTCAGGGGCACGGAGTTACAACCCTACTTATCAAAGCTCTATAAGGGTGAGATTAAGGTTGTTCATAAGCCTCAATATATCGAGTTAATACCCATGTATGTTAAAGGTACGGTTAAGGACGTGTTAATGAAGATAAGCAGTGATGAGGGTAATGTCATGAAGATTGCAGAAAAACTAAATCTGATGTACCTGCTTGATAGAGATGTTAGTAAGTTAAGTGGTGGTGAACTTCAGAGACTCGCTATTGCTGCGGCATTACTTAGGAATTCGGATACGTACATATTCGATGAACCAACAACGCACCTAGACATTGTTGAAAGACTAAGAGTTGCTGAGGCAATTAAGGACACTGCTAGTGGTAATAAGTACGTGATCGTTATAGACCACGATTTAGCCGTGCTTGATTACCTAGCCGATCAAGTTGTTATTCTTTACGGTAAGCCTGGCGCATATGGCGTAGTGTCCCACATGAGGGGCGCCAGGGAGGGTATTAACGAATACCTTAATGGTTACTTAACAAGTGAGAATATGCTAATTAGGAGAGAACCCATTAAGTTTAGGGTTAAACCAGCACCAAGGCCTATTCAAAGAGAGCACATATTACTTGAGTGGACTGACTTAACGAAGAAGCTTAGTGATTTTGAGCTTGAGGTTAAGGCTGGAGTCATACATAGGGGTGAGGTCATTGGCGTGCTAGGTCCCAACGGGATTGGCAAGACCACATTTGCTAGACTCCTTGTTAATGAGATAGAGCCTGATTCCGGCGTTGTAATTCCTCATGGTGAGGTCAGGATTAGTTATAAGCCTCAGTACGTTAGGGATTTAGCCGTTAAGTATGGTGATAAGACAGTTAGGGAGTACTTAGCCATGATAGCAGGTAATGACTTTAACTCAAGGATTATCTGGCCTGACCTGGCTAATGGATTATCATTAACTCCATTAATGGATAGGGAGTTATCAAGCCTAAGTGGTGGTGAGCTTCAAAGAGTCGTTGTAGCCGGGTCATTACTTAAGGATGCGGAGGTTTACCTGCTTGATGAGCCAATGGCTTACCTGGATATTGAGCAAAGAGTTAGGGTTGCGTCAGTAATTAGGAGGATAATTGAGGAGAGAGATGTGGTTGCTCTGGTGATTGAGCATGACATAACAATGATTGATTATTTAAGTACCTCGGTCATGATATTCCTCGGAGAACCAGGTAAGCATGGTATTGCAGAACCACCAACAGACCTAAGAACTGGTATGAATGAGTTTCTGAGGAGTCAGGATGTGACGTTTAGGAGAGAACCACAGGTAGGTAGGCCGAGAATAAACAAGAGGTACTCATACCTAGACCGCCTACAGAGGGAACTCGATGAGTATTATTACTATATGAGCACTGAGGAAAGTGAAGAGACAGGTAATCAATGACCTAGTTAGAGCTTAATAATAAGGATGTATAGTGACTTTGCTGTGGTTTCTATTGGTGTTGTTGGTTTGGGTCCTATGGGTCGTGCAATTGCCTACTACTTAGTTAGGCATACGGGTCATGTTGTTAATGGTTATGATGCAAGTGATGATGCAATCAATGAAGCTAGGAGGATTGGACTTAATAATGCTGTTAAGGCTGATGTTAGGGGCGATGAAACCCTTAAACGTATTGCCAGTGAGAATGACGTAATTATTAGTGCAGTCCCACAATCAATCGCTGATCAAGTAGTCCTTAGGATCCATGAGTTAGGTAAACCAGTGATTGACCTAATATTCATGTGGAAGTACGATGAGGAAATAGCTCGTAGGTTAAGCAATGGATCGATCATCATACCGGCCATGGGCTGGGCACCTGGGCTAACGAACCTACTGGCTATGGCTGCGGCTAATGAACTTGAGGTTATTGAGGAAGTCGGCATACATGTTGGTGGTAACCCAGTCAGTCCAAAACCACCGCTTTACTACGAATTACTCTTCTCACTTGAGAGTACTATTGATGAGTATGTTAGGCCCGCAACAATTATTAGGGATGGTAAGGTGGTTAATGTCGAACCCCTTACCGAAATATTCCCATTCCAGACATGGCTCGTTAACGGTGATTTTGCCGAGTTCTATACTGATGGTCTAAGCACGTTATTAGTCACATTACCTAGGCACTTCAGGACTTTGAAAAACGCTTATGAGAGAACTATTAGGTGGAGGAGGCATTTGGAGGTTATGAGCGTTCTTAAGGATCTTGGACTTTTGAATGATATTGAGACTGCTAAGTACGTACTCTCCAAGTCATTGAAGACTGGCACTAATGACTTCTCAATAACGGTTGTTGAGGCTAGGGGTAAGATTAGTGGTGAAACTGCAATTGTTAGGTTCGAGGGTGTTGATTATGCCCAGGGTGACTTCACATCAATGGCTAGGCTAACTGGCTTCACAGCAGCCATCGTGGCAGATTTAGCAGCTAGGGACGAAATAAAGGGTGAGGGACTAACACCGATCGAGGAGACATACATGAGGAATAAGGCCATACTAAACCAGGTAATAAATGAGCTTAAGAAGGAAGGAATAAAAATATACAAAACAAAGACAATAATAGGATAGCAAGGTTAATAAGGGCTGCTATTTTCCCTTAATTGAAAATGGTTAATTGGGCTAAATTAACGATACCACCATTAATGACAGGCATAGGCTATGCAATGATTGAGACAATGATACTACCAGAGCTCGTATACGCATTTCACCACGACCCATCAAACTCCTGGTACCTAGCCCTTGTTCATTACCACCCATGGTTGGGCATGTGGCTTTATAGGATTGGTGTGGCCATTGTACTTGCAATACCCTGGATAGCCTTTGGTGATTTCTGGCAGTGGTTATTCGCTGCGGATGTGGCTGTGTGGAGCGAGGATGCGATGTTCTGGCTCT
Organism: Vulcanisaeta moutnovskia 768-28; assembly: GCF_000190315.1. Classification (NCBI taxonomy): domain Archaea; kingdom Thermoproteati; phylum Thermoproteota; class Thermoprotei; order Thermoproteales; family Thermoproteaceae; genus Vulcanisaeta; species Vulcanisaeta moutnovskia. Next base: position 1,629,830 of record NC_015151.1, on the reverse strand, counting down.
TTAGTGGTCATATACCGCATTCATGGGGCTATATTAAGAACCTGCACATCTTTACGTATCCAACAATACCAATACATGGTGGATTACCACTTTATTACATACCAGCTGCAATAGTACTGTACATAAGTATAGTAAAGATAATGGAGGCAGAGAGGTTACGGAAAACCTAACCTAATGTCGTAATAATTCATCTCTCCTATTATTAATGGTCTCGGCAGGTTCAATATTCACTATCTCAATCTCATCAAGAGGCTTAACGCCGTAGGCCTCCCTAACCTCCCTAGGAATAGTAAACTGCCTAGAAGTGGCACGCCTATTCCTCAACAACTTAACTCTACTAATATTGATAATCCTACCCTCATGCCTAATAACCACATTAGCAAATAGGCTTTTCTCAATACCAAGGAGTTTCACGAGATTTGATGGTATCAGGACTTGGTTATTTATATAAACACGGGTCCTGTAGGGAAGCCCATTAACCTTTATCCCCCTATTCATGTCAAAAAATTGCCTTAACAAATCTAGATATAAAACATTCTATCTAGTTAACATAGTTCAAAAACGAAACAAGATCAAAAGAACAATAAAGATCAAGATAAATAATAGTGACAAGACAAAAATGCACAAAAGAAACAAAACAACCAAAGAACAAGGAAATTTAACATTAAACCAACTAAAACCAAGGATCCTAAACAAAGCTTAATCTAAAATAACCATAAATTAAATGCCCTATCCTTATTGGGACTAAGTCCTTGACTGGTCAAACAAATACTAAGGGTCCCAAAAACTTAAAATTCCTATAAATCTACTCTCCGTCGGGCCCGTAGTCTAGCGGTTAGGATGCCCGCCTCACGAGGAAATCCCTGAGAACGCGGGAGATCCCGGGTTCAAATCCCGGCGGGCCCACCAATTACGTTCTTCCCTTTTCATGCACTTGAGAATTTAATATTCTACGTCTCTAACCTCTTGTATGAGTTCTATCCTGTCGTATAACGTTAATGACCCTTAGCCATTAAAAGTGTTATCTTTATTTACTTTAGTTCGTTTATTTAATTGATGACGAATATATACATGGGTCATAACAGTTGTTATGCTATTAATGAGGGTATGTACGTTGCGTCAGGGCCTATGGACTTAGGCAGGATTGCTGCGCATCTACTTCTTCATTTGAGAGACCTCAGGAGGGGGTGGACTTATGACCATGACTGCAATAGGATCACTATGGATAGGGATTTATTTGAGGCTAGGAGTAGGTATTTAGTGAAGATCTGTAGGGATCAAGGTTTAGATGATTGTGATGATGCTGAGATCTTGATTAATGAGGTTATCAGCACATTAAGATTACCCAAGTGGACTGAGGACCTGGCTAGTAAGTACATTGTTAGGGTTAGGTCAATTATTGATTATTCACATTAGTAATTCATCCAGGTCTATAATGGACTTATTCATTAATATACCATCAATTATAGCTAATGCCCTAATGCCATCAGTAATGTCTATGATTGGCCTCTCAATACCCCTTAAAACATTTATTACATGCATTAATTCCTGCCTTAATTGATCAGTACTCTCTATCATGTGCTTTGTTCCATTACGAATAAGTACCTTATTTAATAAGTCAGCCTCATAATACCTATTCCTTAATGTTACATGCATTTTCCTTATCCTAAATTCGTAATCCCAGGATACATGAAGGACATGTATAGAACCACCGATGCTAAGCATGAGCCATGCCGTACTAATGGGATCACCCCTAAGTACATTACCCAGGACCTTAACCTTATCCTCATTGACCATATTAAGCGCAAGATCTATATCGTGAATTCCAAGGTCAAGAAGCACATTGCCATATGATTGGGGATTACCTCTTAACTTACCAATCCTTATGGTCTCTACGTACATTGGCTTCTCATTACCAATATCATTAATTAAGGCCTTATATACGGGGTTAAACCTCTCAATATAACCCACAAAAACCCTTCTTCCGAGAGTCTTCGACTTACGGTATAAGTCCAATGCCTCACCTAGTTTCTCGGTGATTGGCTTCTCTACCAATAGGTCCATGTGATCCATGAGTTCGTTAGTAACTGTGTAATGAAGCCTTGTTGGTAATGCGATTATACCCAGGTCCGGCTTGCGTGGTATGGCTTCATGAAAATCGGTGAATACTAGATCGGCACCTTGATTCTTGGCAATGTCCAGCCTTTGCTTATCAATGTCTACGGCGTATATCTCCGTCACTAGATTCTCCTTCTTCAATTGCGTAAGCACCTTAATGTGGTTCAAGCCCATTGAACCAATACCAACAACAAGAACCTTCACATGATTTTAACTAGGTGCGCCCTAATTAAAATTAATCATCATCTAGGTACTATTTTCTTAACGAACTCGCTCTTCGAAGCTATTAGCAGTGTTGATACTGACTTAGGTACATAAACCGTATTAACATTAACTATCCTGGCAACCTTATTCTTAATGAGGTCATTATTAACATCATCAGCAAAGGCAAGCTCATCCATGTCTCTAAAAACCACGGGCTTATCTAATGACTCGAGATCAGCCCTCGTCACTGTTAATGACGAGACACCACTTATCATAACTACATCCCCAGCCCTAATCATGTTGTCAATGGCCTTAGATATGTTCTCTAGAGTCGCTATATACCTCCTGAGTGCCTCATTCACTATTTCACCCACTGTCGTACCTGTCTCCTTGGCTAACCTGCTTACCCTGCCATAAATGTCAGTACTTAATCCCCTAATAGTCACAGTCTTCCTCTCACTACTCTCCTCACTATTGCTAGAACTGCTAGACATGTTAATCAAGTATTTCAAATATTACTTAGTATTTAAATCTTTCTTTGAGTTAAAGTAATAAATTGAGAGTTGGTGGTATTGCCGAACAATGCAGTGCAGTGACATTGATATAATTGATAGGGGTGAGATTAAGGAGTACACGTGTGGAAATACTTCATTGGCAAGGCTACTAAGTCTTGGCAATGAGGAGAAGGTACTTAGTATAGACATGATTGCTCCATGGAGTTTACCAATCGATCAATCAATTAAGGTTGGTGATGTGCGGTTGATTTATCGAAAGGAGATCATTAATGGTCTTGAGTGGGAATTCGTAGGCTATGATGATGGATCACGCAGGGAATTAATATCTGTAAGAATATTATTAAGGGGGAACATTGAGGATTCAGTTATTAAAGAATTAATAATTAATGCCTTGAATATTTACATGAGGGAATCATGAGGCGATTCATATTAATACTAACGTATGTAAGCAATGATGAGGTTCAGGGATTAGTAAATAGGCATTTAACCGGTTTAGGACTTTCGGTACTACCCAACGTAGTTATTTCCTGGCTGCCTAAACAGGAGGTGGAGAGGAAGTTGTTGAGTGTTAAGGAGAAATTGATCGACATAATAGAGAGAGGCTTTGAGGGTGAATTCGCATATGCAATAATTGAGCTTACTGATGAACAATTTAAGGTGATTAGACCGTTAATAGTGAGGAAACTGGAGAACGATAGCCAAAGACTAATTTCATGGGGTGAAGCCCTACTTAGGAGAATTAGGTCACAAAGAGGCGAGAAGATTAGGAGGGAATTCTCAAGATTTGATAGGGAGTATAGGCAATTGGTTTCGATACATGAGGTCTTTGATGTTAGTAATGAATTACTAAATAAGGTGATGGAACTAGCTAGGGAATTGAGAATTGAGTATGATAGGAGGAATAAATGATTGATTTAAAGAAATTAATTTTGATTTTTAATTGATTTTAACGAAAGAACTCACATGGTCACAACTTCATAATCCTTACCGCTCTTCCTATTAGCGAAGGCAAAGGCTATAGCTGCAGCACCACCTAATCCCAGCGTGCCTATTAAGGCCTCTATGGTGGTTATTGGGAACCCATCAATTATGGCTAATATATCCGACTTTATTGTTATTACGTCATTTCCATTTATCGTCACCAACTCACTGTATTTCAGATTACCATACTGGGCAGTCACTAGGTATGTTCCACCTAAGATGTTTGCAAATCCAGTCGTTCCTGTACTACCCGTTGTACCATTGTAGATCGGGCCAGTACCAACTCTATATAGTGATATCTTTGCATGGGATATCGCCTGGTTCCTCGCACCAACAAATAGCACCGTCACGTTATACAGACCTATTGTTATACCAATTGGTTGATTAATTAATGAATTCACATTAACGTAGTAAATGGGCACATTATCATAATACACAACTGCCGTGAATGGAGAAGGCTCCTTAATGTTTATGTACGCATTACCACTTGCATCACTAACACTACTTGCTATGAGTGAACCATTCACACTAGCCTCAACCTTAACATTGCTTATTGGGGCATTTAGCGTGTTTGTGAAGTGCATTGTTATTGGTGTCCAATTAACATAGACTGTGTATGTACCAGTCTCACTAACACCAAGAGTTGAAATGGCTATGTATGCCTGGGAACCATCAGGGCTTATTGAGACCAGTCTCTCCGCAGAGCCCCATGGTATTTCTGAATCCACTAAACCAGTATACACAGTACCGCTTGGTGTGACTATCTTGTACACATGCGCTATTTCGGGTAACTGAACAACAAGTGCTGTCCATAAACCACTGGACACATCGGCATCCGTGACAGTGGCTTCTAAATTACCATTAACCCATTGTCCAACTGGCTTGTATATTATTGGCATGAAAGTCACGACGAGCGGCACATTCAGGTTATCAACGATCTCGAAGTACCTATCATAAACTATGTAAATCCCTATCATTGGCGCAAACCTTATGAACGGCGGCAGTAGGTAGCTAATACCACTGACTTGTATTAAGTCACTGTATAGGTAGGCTGGGGAAACCATGTTAGCGACCATCTCGAAGTGACCAGGCTGCTCACCAACAACCAATGGCTGAACAGTGTAAACAGCAACTATGTAACCCAGTAGGTTCCAACCAGGCGGAACACCAAACTCTGAACCAGTTATTTCCAGTGTCTGGCCTGGATTAACAGTGTAGTTTAGGAACTCCGTACCCTTAATTAGCATTGCACTCGGCATTACGTACTCGCTACCATAATTAATCGTTATCTGGTACTGACCAGGTGGTAGCTCATTTGCCGTTAGCTCCACGTACTTCGGCTCAACCTTTATATAATTAGCCAGTGGGCTCCAGGCAGAGACTAGTTGTGATAGTGTTGTTCCATTGGGTAACGCCACACCCGCTATTTCGAAGGGCATGTAATTCGGTATTGACAACTCAACCACCTGCTGTGTCACATACTGTATTGTGTTATCAGGAATTGATATATCTAACGTAAATGATGAAGCAGAGGTATTCAGTGCAAGGTATTTCTCATTCACGAATACGTACGTCACCGATACCGTCTCATTCAACGGTTGATTACCGGAGTTGGCTATTGATAGTGTGTTACTCGTTGTATAGGCGCTGATTATCGCACCGACTTCATTCTTACCATACATAACATTGTTACCGCTGATTAGTATGGCTGGCGATGGTGGATTAACATTAACCTTAACATAACTTAATACATAACCTGGGCCAGGAGGTAATGGCGCCTGTATCGTCATTGACTGGCCAGGCGCGAGGGTCACAGTTCTCGTTGTGTTTATGTAGTCTATGTACTCGAGTATTGCGTAGTATGGCTGGTTTATTGTTGACGGAGAGTTGGCATTTGGCGCAACCTGATACTGACTAGCTAGGGCTATTACCGAGATTGTTACTGCCATTACTACCAGGAGTATTGCCAAGTTCCTCCTCATACTGTTCACGAGATCGATTATGAACCAGGTAATATTAAATAAGCAATTAAAATAACTAGTGTAATACCTAGAAACGCGCGATTTTTGCTTGTATGCCTTAAATATATAAACTAGTATTACTAGTAAAGCACTTGTGATGAGCCCTAGACATGCGGATGCGTGACGATATCATTCTATGCTGAGTATATATACTATATACTCATACCCAATCAATATATCACTAACTAATTTATCAAGTTCTAGGAGAAAGGCTTTAAATTAAATATACCTATTCACGATTGATGAGTAACTGCACGACTAGGTTAATACTTGGTAATCATGCGATTGCCCATGGAGCATTGGAGGCTGGGGTAGCGGTTGCTGCTGGCTATCCAGGTACACCATCAAGTGAAATAATTGAGTACCTAATTGATTATGGTAAGGAGTTCGGAATCTACGCTGAGTGGAGTAGTAATGAGAAGGTTGCCTTTGAGGTGGCCTATGGCGCAGCTCTCTCTGGCGCTAGGTCAATGACAACAATGAAGCACGTGGGACTTAACGTAGCCATGGACCCACTAATGTCAAGTGCCTATACAGGCGTTAAGGGCGGATTTGTTATAGTCACGGCTGACGATCCAAACATGTGGAGTAGTCAGAACGAACAAGACAATAGGTGGGTTGGTCTCCATGCCTATATCCCTGTCTTTGAGCCTTATGATCCGCAGAGCGCCAAGGACTTCATAAGGCTTGCCATTGAATTTAGTGAGAAGTATGGTCATCCAGTAATGATGAGGACAGTCACCAGGGTATCCCATGTAAGGGGCCCAGTAACAATATGTACACCAGAGGTTCCTAAATACGCAAGGGAGTACGTTAAGGATCCAAGAAGACACGCACTAATACCTGCGCATGCCCGTTCACTTAAGGAGGATCTACTAAGGAGGTGGAGTAATATTGAGAGAGGTGTTAATGAATTGCCACATACCTACATTAATGATGGTAAAACCCTCATAATAACCAGTGGTGTAGCCTTTACATACGCATTAGAGACCGTTAAGAATTACGGCATAAGAGCAAGCATATTAAATGTGGCGACTCCTGTCCCATTACCCAGAAAGGTCATTACTGATGCTGTTACTAGGACTGATAAGGTTATTGTTATTGAGGAGGGAGATCCAGTAATTGAGTATCAATTAAAGGCCCTACTTTATGATGAGGGCATTAGGGTGCCAATACTTGGTAAGGCTGAGAACATCTTTAACAGGGTTGGTGAATTAACAATTAATTCCGTAATGAGTGGATTATCAAAGGTCCTCGATATTGAAAACCCACTTACATCAATAAAGACTGTTAAGGTTGATTACACACCACCGTCAAGACCACCAGTCTTCTGCCCAGGATGCCCGCACGCAGCATCATTCTATGAATTAAAGGTTGCCACGGCAAAGTCAGGCGTTAAACCCGTATTTAGTGGTGATATTGGTTGCTATAGCCTAGGTATTAATAACCCATTCAATGAACAGGATTTACTAACGAACATGGGTAGTTCCCTAGGTCTAGGCATGGGTCTCTATCACGGTACTAATGGTAGGACCATGGTAATATCAATAATTGGAGACTCAACATTCTTCCACGCAGGCCTACCCGCCCTAGTTAACGCGGTCTATAACAAGACACCAATGCTGATACTGATCCTCGATAATAGGGTTACAGCAATGACGGGTGGTCAACCAAATCCCACAAGTGCAATTAACATTGAGGACGTTGCCAAGGCAGTAGGTGTGGATTATGCGAGGACCATAGATCCATTTGATAGTAAGAGGGCTCAGGAAGTTCTGATGGAGGCCATGAATATTGTTAAGAAGGGTGGTGTTGCAGTCGTGGTAATGAAGAGAGGCTGTGCGCTAGAGGCCGCCAGGTTATTTAGAAATTACGTGACGCGTTACTACGTGAACCCAGACGCCTGTAAGGCCTGTGGAATATGCTATAACCTAATTGCATGCCCAGCAATTGTGCCCCTTGAAAATAGGAAGGCTTGGATTGACCCCAACATGTGCGTTGGATGCTCGGTATGCGCCCAGGTTTGTCCATACGATGCTATTAAGCCGGAGGGCAATGTTAAGGATTGGCTAAGGAAGTGGGCTGAAATGTGAGGTGGTGATTATGAGACTTAACATATACCTAGCTGGGGTCGGAGGTCAGGGATTAGTGACCTTCGCGACAATACTTGGCGATGCAGCAATAAGGGCTGGTTACAAGGCATTGGTTGCAGAAACTCACGGCCTCAGTCAAAGGGGTGGTTCCATAGATGTTCATGTTAGGATAGGGGACGTGGATGCGCCACTAATACCTAAGGGAGGCGCTGATATTATTGTCGCGTTCGAAATACTCGAAGCATTCAGAGCCCTTGACTATGCTAATGAAAATACAATATTTATAGTAAATAGGAGGTTAATAAGGCCAACAGCAACGAAACAGAAAATACCAAGTATAGAGGATCTAGAGAGCATGTTGAAAGGGAGCATTAAGAATATTTACATTGTGAATGCCTACAACGATGCCATTAGACTGGGTAATGTAATCTACGAAAACACGGTAATACTGGGCGCCCTATACTCAATAATGAAACTAAGCAATTACATACCACAAAACATAATTGAGGAATCAATTAGAACAAACATTAGGAGAGACACCGATAAAAACCTGAAGGCCTTCGCACAGGGCCTAAAATACGGCAGCAATAACAATAATAAGCAATGATTCTAGAATGCTATAGGAAGTGCAGGAAGTACGAAAAGCGCTAGGAGGAATACACAGAGTGCGTAAATAGATGCATAAGGGAATCTGAAAATAAGAAGAAAAGAGGCAAAAATAAAGGAATTCATAAACGCCTGGCTAAATGCAAAGTATAGGAGGAGGTGAAGATTGTGATTATTAATGGAGAAAATAGAGAAAATTTTTACATTTTTATTTGTAACATTAAAAACGCCAAAATTACTTCTCCCTAACTATCCTTAAATCAACACCTATTGTCTCAGGACCTATGGCCACCGCAGCGCCATAAATAATACCTGCCAAAATAAGCCAGAAGGCAGCCACAAACCAAATATTTGTACCCTCAATGGCGTGGAAAACGCCATACAGTGGCATCGAGTAGAGGGGCATCCAAGCACTAATGAATATGCCGGAGCTATAACCAAAACCAACACCAGAACCGCTCTGTCGAGGGCGGTTGTTGTTGGTTGTTTCCGCCCTGGCTTCATTGCGGCGACTCCCTGGCCCCTCACCGCGGTTCGCCCACGAGTCTCGGGAACCAAGGACCACCAAGACATATTCTAAAGGGAAGGGTTTAAAAACCTTCTGGGGTATATATCCCTAAATGAAAGATACGGGCTTGCCAGATTACATTGCTATAAACATTCCCTTCACGGTCAATGGGGAAGAGGCCAAGCTGGTTTGGTATACTGCTTGGTTTTCCAAGTTGTGTGCCCATAGGCTATTAAACGATGTAAAGGGTAATGATGCCCTACTTGGCTTTTCGCAGGCAAGCTTCCTTAAGTATGCCCGTGAGAGGTGCTATGAGCTTTTACCAAACAGGAGGTACATAGATGGTGTGGCAACCCTAGTGCACTCAACACTTAGGAGTGCTAGGAAGCTAGGGGTGAACATAAGGGACATAGAGCTAGGGCAGTGGTTGTTATTCCAGAGCGAGGCGGAGAGCGAGAAGAGGGGAAACTTGAACATAAGGCTGTTATCAGTAAATAAGGCTGAAGTGCTAGTGCTGAATTATGATGGAGCTTCAAAAAGGATAGACATAGGGCTGAAGACGCCTAAGGGCTATGTGGAACTGTTGAAGGTGCTCATAGAAAGGGCAGGCAAGTATGAAGTGGGCTACCCAGCTAGGGTAATGGTTAGGGGATACAACTTCCGCCCCGGCAACATGCACCTGTACTGTGGTCTGCAGGTCATGGTGCCGTACAGCCTATATCTCGATGTTATGAGGAGGTATAGTGAGCCTAGGGGGAATCTGATTGGTGGTGTTGATGTGAATGTTAATAGGTTAAACTTAGCCATAGTTGATAGGTATGGTAGGTTGAGGGATGTGAAGACGTTTTGGTTCAGGGAGGTAACGGCTAGGGGGTTTAAAGGAGTGGTTGCATGGACGAAAATACACCAGGCAATACATGAGCTGTTAAACTATGCCTATCACCATGGTGTTTCAGCAATATCCTTAGAGAATCCCAGGACCATTGGTTATCTTAGATATTACTGGGTGAGGAATGGTGATAGAGGCTCGAGAAACTACAACTATAGGGTAAGCATTTTCAGGAGCAGGACAATAGAGGTGATATCCTACAAGGCACCACTTTATGCCATGAGAACCATCTATGTAAACCCCAAAGGAACAACAAACTCGCAACAACATGATGAGGTAATGAGGAAATACGGGCTAGATAGGCACACAGCCTCAGCATACCTAATAGCACTAAGGGGGATAAACAAACAAAGAAAATAAACACAAATAAAAACAAAAAGACACTTGTTAACACAAAAAGGAAACAGCTCTCCACCTGGGCGCTGAGTACTCCATGGCGAATGGATGACCGGCCGCGTACTCACCACCAACAAACACACCAAGTATGAACCTAATCAAGGCATAGACCCAAAAAGCAACCCAACCAACCTGGGCGTATGTGGGTATTGCGGCCGTTAAAGCACTCATTATCATCAACGTATCCCTTCTACCAATCCTATCAGCAAAATTACCAAACAAGGCATTACCCACAGGCCTCGCAATCATCGTAAAGGCATAACCAAGCAAAGTCAGGAAATAACCAACCACGGACTTAGAGAGTCGGGGGGTAAAAGCACGGCGGCCAATATCGGCGTCATCGCAGTAACAAAAGTCAGATCATACGCATCAAGCATAAAACCAATGAACTAAGAGGCAACAGCACTACCCGCCCTAGGAGGCCATTTATAATGCTCCGGAGCCCACTGAACCTTAACCATACAAAAACACTACAAAGGAATTATTAAAGAATTACTCTATGAATAAATAATAAAAACAAAGCAATTAAATACAAAAGACTATAACAGAACGCTAAAAAGTACTAAAACATTTCCTAGCAAAATTAAAACAACAATGGGTGGTAGCCGGGCCCGGATTCGAACCGGGGTCAACGGGTCCAGAGCCCGCCATCCTTGGCCTCTAGACGACCCGGCTAGTAATGATAATAAAGGGCCCAGTTTAAAAGCGCTACGCATCGCAACACCAATAAGGCCTTGAGTAATGCCTAAGGAAAGTAGGGAAAGCATAAGTCCATTAATAAAACAATCACTTAAAATAACCAATTACCATATTAAACCACGCGACCACGAAAACAATGACCAATATGGTCACGTTAGAAGACCTAGCAAGGAAGGAATACGAAGTAGAGGGCAGGAAACTAAAACCAACAAAGGTTTGGAAGGTGCAGCCTAAGGGTAGGAAGGGCTTCGTAATGGCACTGTTCAAGACGCCCGATGGCAAGACAGTAAGAAAAGTCATAGCCAAGGTAGACGAACAAGGAAACATAATAACCTAAGGCTAAAACAAAACAAAACCTCAAAATCAAAAACAACCAATTTCTCCCCTTTCTCTTCCCCTCCTCCACACAAACAAAACTTTCACAAAACACCACTGAACAGGAATAACCACGAAAAATAATAAACACAACACCCAGAAAAACACCATGCAAAGCAAAGACACAAACCAGCCACTACCCACAAACATAAACGCAACCTGAGCAAAATGCAGAAAAAGGCGTGGCTGTATCGCGATAAGCGATATAATGGATTATGAGATTAAGAAGCTCATAAACGACGCATTAACTGAGGCTTATATACGCATTAATAACCATGACATTAATAAAACAATAGAGGGATTGATAAAACAACTCAGGGAACTCATAAACAACACGAACTTCAATGATAACAATACTAATTTACAGAACATAATTACGACCAATATCGAGGAATTAATAAGCATGATCAAGGATGTCGAGAATAAATGGAACCACGCCTATAAGAATGATGTCAACAGCACCCTCAAAGAATCACTCGCCGGTAAAAACAGGGTGTTCGTGGTTAAGGGCAGGTACGGTAGTCTATTCCTTAAAATACGTGGTAAATTAACATCAATAGAAATTGAAATAAAAAGAAACAAAAGCCATTCAGTGGTTACCCAGATATACCTCAGAGGCTTAAGCACAAGAACACTAATAATACCTAACATGCTCAATCTAAGCGATAATGAATTCTACGATTTAAGACTCGGCTTTAGAGCCGGCGACGGCATCATATACGAGGGAAGACCAGCAATGAAGACAAGACAACTATGGCAATTAATACTCTGGTCATTACTGTACCCTGGCGAAGTTGAAGTCTCAATAAAAAGCCTTGGATTCACAAAAAAGAGCGTTAACATAACGTGGTTCATATACTCCAAAACTCACAAAGAAACAATCAAAAACAAGGATATAGCATTCCAAGAACTAGAGAAGAGGATATCATCACGGAATATGCTCACACTCATATTGAGTGACGGCAGTATTGACTTAAAGAAAAAGAACATAAAGATGAGCGCCGGATTAAGTAACTATGAAAAATTAAGCAAAGCTCTAACACCACTATCAAACGAATTGAAAATTAAATATCAAATATCGGTAAAGGACACGGGAGCTGGAATAATATTTTGGAACAGCAACGCGGTAATCCTAGCCAGGCACATAGTTAACAATCTCCCAAATAAACTGAAGAAGATCCTCAACATACTCGAGGAGAAACTTAACCTTGATAAATGGCGTAAATTAAAGGCACTGGCGAACGTAAGCATTGGGCGTATGCATGGATCGTCCCAAGTAGAAATTTATGGAATTAAATTCAACGTATTATTAACCGAAAAGACAATACAACTAAGGACATGTTGCGGAAAAAATGTAACATCAACGAGATAATAGCGATACTAAATAAACACAATATAAACTATAAACTGAGGGACACTGAAAAATTACCAGAAATATACATACCCTGGAGCGAAATTAAAGAGCACGATGATCTACTTAATGAAGTAATAATAATGGCTAAAACAAACAGTAAATAATAATGAAAAGAGCCATAGAATAAGAGAGCTAGCGAATAAATGGCTTAATAAAATAGGAATTGAATAGGCATGAGGAATTGAATTTTTTGGTCCCCCGGCCGGGACCTTCGCCGTGGCTCTCCACCACGGCTTCGAACCCGGGGCCTGCCGGTTTCTATCTTTTCCACGGGCTTTTTGGTTTGTTGCCCGTGGGGCTGGCTACAGCCGGCCGCTCTAACCGCTGAGCTACCGGGGGCGCGTTGGTTTTATCTTGTTTGTTTTTTAAGTCTTTGCCCTGGGTTGGGTTTGTGGTTGTGTGTTGGTGTTTTGGTGGTGTGTTTGGTTTTTGCTCACTGCTTATCTTGATAGTGTGGGTGTTTAAGGCTGTGATGAGAGAAGGCGGCAAGGGAGGACCAAGGCGGATTCAACTCTGCTCGACCCACTTTTTATGAATAGGCGGAGTAAAGAAAAGTCCTGTGAATTAATGATTTTTGATGGGTGTGAGAATCACCTCACGCGGGTGGTTGTTTGTGATTGTGCTCGTCCTCGCCCTGGTTGATGTGTTTCTCATTACTGCGTTGTTCAAGCCCTCTGTGGCCTCGATCATTATTAATGCTGTTAGCAATGCCGTGAGGTTTGTATCAAGCATTACCCATAGGCCCGGTGCTGCGTATGGGTCGCTGGGGCGTGGTGGCTTCATGGTTGTTCCCGCCAAGCCTCAGCCGCTTGTCCTCCCCGTCACTGCCTATGTGGTTGGTTCGGGCCGGTTCATTAGTGGGTTGGTGGGTCTTGGTCAATTATCATCATTGCCCAATGACTCCATCGTTATCATTGACTGGGATTTCGTGAATGAGACAATGCACACCTCACTAAACCAACTGGCCGAGCAACTCGAGGGTGTGGTAGGAAGGGGTGACTTGGTAATACTCTACACGGAAAACCCAGGGCAAGTACCAATGCTCGAGGAGGCAATAGCAGTGGCATGGGGAAACCACTACAAAAGCAAAGTAATCGGGTATCCGGTCATGCATGTTAATGGTTCGGCGTATGTGGTTGGCTTTGGCGGCAGGAATTACCTAGTAATAAGTCCGGTACAGGTGAGTGGTGAGTATACGGTTACGTTGAATGGATTGATTTCGTATTGGGTACAGATCAATAAAGTAACTACAGATCAATTGCCGCTAAGAAACATGGACTCAACATATTATGATGTAGACCTCTGTAGGCAAACATTAGAGGCAATACAAAGTAATAATCTTAATCAATGGTTCTTCGGTACTGGGGTGAATACGATCATGGATACTAATACTGGTAATGAGTACGTTTATGATTATTGCATAACCGGTGTTTACGAACCATCTGGTTCCCCTGCTGATATTCCTGTTGAATACCTTGGTTTCAACAATATTGTGGTCGGCAGTAATGGTGGCGGTGGTGATTGGGGCTACTATAATGTTGGTATTAATATGACTGCTGGATACTACATAGATCAGGAAAATGGCTACAACTCATACATGTCGTGGACTGGTACCCCGGATGCGGCACAGCCGGGTAGTACGAGTTGTAGTTCGTTCAGTTCACCATCCACACTGGAGGTGGTTGAGCAGATCGCTTTGGAGGTCCTAGAATTCATTTATGACGCCGCATTGGAATCTGACCCATCAAGCCCTGTTTACTCGCTGACGGCGTCGCTGTCCATAGTCAATGGTCCGTATGTATCATCGGGTATCCTAAGTAGCCTTACTTGGTCCATAGGTGTTGAGAATCAGAATTGGTTCTGCGCACCAGTACAGACACAGATAGGTTATGAGTACCCGGTAGGTTTCGGGGTGCTTGATGGTCAAGGTCTTTGGGTCGTGAACCCAGGCACTATAAATACTGCAGCATCACCGGTATACTCTGGCAATGTGGCGATATGTTATCCATTGTCCTCAGGTTACCTGGTTGAGCAATTCTTCAGCCAGGGATACTTCGTACTTCAATATAACCCAAGCGCAACCTACACAGTAAGTCTCCTAAGTAGTTATTACGGTCCATCATCTGGTTCAGGCTCGTATGAATTACCATCATCCACATGCCCATGAGAAATTAACGCAATCATTATTCCTTTAAAATCCTTGGACAATATTTTCTTTGTATCTCAATACCTCATTCTAAGTCATGTAGGTTTGGCTATGAGCTTATGGTATACTGCTCGTGACTATAGCTTCACATATTTATTGAGAAATTGCTGATGTAGGTAGCTGTAGCTATAGTATTAATAATCATAATACTATGATTAAGGATTAGGTTATTTCTATGGATAGGATTTAAAAGAGCTTACGTTTTTAATTCCCGAGGGTCATGTTTTTCAGATTCCGCAAGCGCTTATTAGTAACTATGTCAATGATTATTATGGTTATCCTGGGCCTCATCTTGGTTCTTCACGTTGTTCATAGGCCGTTGGTGGGGGTTGTCAGTACTAACGGTGGGGAGGGCTTGGCTGTGACCAATGCGCCAGGATTGTTAGGGCTATTGAGACTATGCCTAGGGCGAGTATGGTGATCGCCATTAGGCGCCTTATATTGGTGGGTTTCACAGTACTCATTGTTGTTTAGTCTTGTTGGTGGTATTTTTTACCTCGGGTGTTCAGTTAGGGTGGTTCCTGCCTTGTTATTATGTATTTTGCGTTTCCTTCTCTTTCTATTTTTAGTTTTAATTCCTGGGCTATTGCCGGTAGGTAGAGTACCAGGGTTCTTATGCATTGCTGTGATGCCCTTATTCCATACCTTGTTTGGTGCCATGCGTGGAAACACGCCATTGTTATCTTGTATTCATCATCCCTCGTTATGTTCCTCCTGCAGTTCTTAATTACGTAGTTCACTATGAATTCCCTAATATCGCTTATCCCACATCTGTGTTTCTGTTCCTGTCTTTGCAGTAGTTTTTGCTTCACATAATTATTTTATCCACTTGATTTATAAATTACTTTCAGTGTTTGGGTTGAAATATTTTGTAAAATTGAAATCACTCGCGAGGCGGCTCTCTCAGGAGCAGCACCTCAACGTAATCGCCCTCCCTAATTATTTGCCCCCTTCTCGTGAACACTAGCCCATTTATCATTAGAAGCGTGTGCGTCAGTGAACTACCTTGTCTCGGTATGTTCCCAATAAGGTACTCATTACCAACCCTCCTAACCCTAACCCTGTACTGCCTTGCAATCTCCTCATCACCTAGCGAGCCCTTAGCCAGTTTAGCGGTAACCCTGGGTTCCGGCATACCTATCTTGACGCCAGCCATTCGCTTAATAACATCATTAACAACTACCGTGAGTGCATTTAACGTTGATATTGGGTGGCCGGAGAGGTTTATGATGACCTTATTATTACTCAGTACGGCTAGGCCTGTGGGTTTACCTGGCCTCATTCTTAGGCCCCTAATGTATGCCCTGGGCTTTAGGGATTGTGTGACCTCGTACACGTAATCTATACCACTCGGCCCCGTACCCCCCGTGGTTATTACTATATCTGCCTGGTCGAGACCGTGAAGTATGGCACTTCGTATTGCGTCTGGATTGTCGGGTACTATTGTTTTGCCGATAACCTCGGCGTAGGGAACGTACATGTTGACATAATCTTTGATCATTGATGCCGTGCTTTCTATAACCTTTCCATTGACTATTGCATTAATAACATCGCCTGGTTCCCTTGCCTCTACGAGTTCGGAACCTGTGGCGATCACGTAAATCCTAACCTTCCTCCTAACCCAAACCTCGCCGATGCCAAGTTCCAGCAGTGCTGGTATGTCCCAGGGCATTATAACCGTGCCTTCCCTGAGTGCCACCTCGCCTTTCCTGGCGAAACTACCTGCTGGGTCTACGTTTTCCCAGGGCTTAACCGCCTTATTAATAATGACCTCATTATTGCCAACAACATCAACAAACTCCTCAGGGACAACAGCGTCGGTGCCATCTGGTAAGTAGGCGCCGGTGGTTACGTAGGTCGTCTCCATGGGGCCTACCTTAATACTTGGGACCTCACCAATACTTACTGAACCAACAAACCTTAACTTAGTGGGTACCTTGGTAATGTCTTGACTTCTAACGGCGTAGCCGTCATAAGCCACCTTAGGGCGTGGTGGTATGTCTATGGGTACAATTATGTCCCTCGAAAGTACTCTACCCATTGAGTCCCACACGGGTACTGGCTCCTCATTAACAGTACTTAATGTATTTACTGCATTGGTTAATTCCTCAAGTTCATGTGGTATCACGAACTTATATTCATGAGGCTTCACGTGGCTTAAAGGGCAATGCGCTATTTAAAACTCTAGCAGCATTAATAATTGGTGTGGGTGAACAATTAAATACTGAGGTACTGGAGGGTGTGTATCAACTGATTAATTATGATGATGAGAGAGAGGAGACCTTGATTCAGGACTTTAGTTTGAGGTATGGCGATAGGTATATGGATGTGCTTAATAGAGTTAGAGAGTTCATATCATCAATTGGGGAGGATGTGGGTAATAGGATTAAGAGATTTTATGAGACATTGGCCGACCACTCAATGAGCAAGGTTAGGGGTTTCGGTAATGCGGCTTACGCTTTGGTTAAGTACATGGGGCTTGGTGGTGATGAGAACGTTCTTAAGGTTCAATTCACCCTCATGGGTTTTAACGAGGATATTATTACTGAGCTAATAAGGGCTGGGGTTTTAATGCATAGGAGGAGGGGTGTATTGTTCGTACCTGAATACCTAATACCCAGACTCCTTGAGATGAGTGGGGATATTCCAATACCCAACATTAGGGAATCACTGGGTGACTTAGATGCCCTTGAGCTGGTTGCCGTGGAATCCGCGGCCTTTGGCTCAAAACCCATTAGTTGGTTGTTTAGGGCTATTTATGGAATTGATTTTAAGGAGTTTGTACTTAAAACGAGAATTGGCAATATACTTGATGGCTCCATTGGTGAACCCATACTTAACCCAGTCATTGATTTGAGGGAACTTAGGACCGTGATTCATGAAATGAAGGACTCCAGCGCTAGGTCTATGAGGAGGATCATCAGCCCTCATGGTCAGTACACCTATAGCAGGATTGCAAGGTGCGGCATTGTATATACAGTGTTTGGTGAGGGCGGTAGGGAATTGATAATGCTTTATCCATGGATTTTACCAAGTAGGAGGATTCTGGATTACCACTCACGGGAGGATAGGGTCATCATAATAATGCATAGGCCTGGTGAGGAGTTTACGGATATAATGAACAAGCATGTTAGTGATTTACCACCTCACACAGGATTTGTATTCATAAGCGGTAATGAGACAATGGTCTATAAACCTCAATCCCTGGATAGGGCCTTTGACTCATTCCTCGATTTCCTATATAGGTCGAACCTAAGAGTTATTTATCTTAACTAACCTTTTATGAGACCAATAACGAGACCTATTATGAAAGCCAGTGATGAGTATGGGATGGCCCCTACGAACTGCTGTGTCTTTGCGTAGGCAGCACTCATTGCGTAGCCTGCATAGTGAAGTATTGAGACTAGGGTTGATGGGCTTAGGTAGCCTAGGGCTATTGCGAGTATTACTATGGCCAGTAGTACTAGGGCAACACCGACTAACTTCCTTATTAATATACCCACTAATAGGCCTAGTACGAAGAGCCCTATTATACTAACAATCTGTGTTAGTGTTAAGCCAAATACTTCCATAGTGAGAATTTATTAGCGAAAATGGTATAAAAAAGTTAACTCTTATTGCTAAGTATTTCCTTAATGGCGCCGGACAATAATTCAGATACTTCACGACCCTCCTCCTCAGTTAGGTAGTGCCTACCAACGATGTGACCAGTCATTGGTATTACATGGAAGTGCATGTGGAAGACAACCTGACCAGCTTCAGCACCATTGTTCTGAATAATCCTCACGCCAGGTACATTCAAAGCCTTGATTACTGCCATGGCCACTGTCTTCGTAACCGTGATTACACGGCACAATTCATCACTCGGTATCTCCGTTATATCCCTATAATGCCTCTTTGGCATGACGAGTGTGTGACCCCTACTTATTGGGTACTTATCGAGTATTGCGATTACATGGTCATCTTCATAAACCACATAGGCAGGTTCCTCACTCCTAACTATCCTACAGAACACGCAATCCATATGATAAATGCCCATAATAATCATCACTTTTAAGACTTAACATATGGCGCCATACGACGAAACTGACAGCAAGTAGAAACTCACTGCAAATATTGCAA
This sequence comes from Vulcanisaeta moutnovskia 768-28, assembly GCF_000190315.1. Taxonomy (NCBI): domain Archaea; kingdom Thermoproteati; phylum Thermoproteota; class Thermoprotei; order Thermoproteales; family Thermoproteaceae; genus Vulcanisaeta; species Vulcanisaeta moutnovskia. Next base: position 1,610,683 of record NC_015151.1, on the reverse strand, counting down.
GCACCACTACAAAGACTATCAGTAATAAGTCACTGACACTACCCCTACTCAGGTAACTCATTAATAAGTACACTCCAGAAATTGATAATATTAGGGCTAGGATCTCCATTAATGTGAAGGGGCCTGAACATGTCGAGAGAACACCAGGTGTATAGACTGCATACCAAAAACCCATTATGAATAATACAAGTATTAATGCTGCTATTATACCAAGGATCGTAAGCCACTTACTTGGTGTTACTGAGCTCATCAAGGTACGTACCTGGAACAACCCCCTTTTAAAGATTATACACTAACGTAAGTAATATGCTTTAAATACTTGGATTATCATCAAAGCCTAATGAATGATAATGATGTGAGCATTCATGGTAAGGTGCTATACTCTGGGATTGAGAAATGCCCTGTGTGCGGTAGGGATGCGCTCCACGTAATTGAGATACTATATAGTGACCCAGCCTTTGGTGATTTAATACTGTATAGTAATCAATGCGATTACTGTGGCTATAGGAGAGTTGATATTCAGTACCTTAATTCAAAGGGCCCTTCGAGGATTACCTACGATGTTAAAGACGATGTTGATGTGTATAAGACCTACATATTTAGGTCAAGGAGTGCGAGGATAAGTAGCCCCGAACTTGGTTTTGACATTGATCCAGGGCCTGATGCGGAGGCCATGATAACGACTGTAGAAGGCCTATTGTTGAGGATGATCGATGTTGCTGAGAGGATGGAGGTTCTGAATGAGGGTGATGAGGAGAGTATACGCAGGCTGAGGGAGTTCAAGGATAAGGTGCAGAGAGCCCTCCAGGGTGGTTTTAGGTTTAGGATAATTATTGAGGACCCAAACGGTAATTCAATGATTAAACCACCACCAGGTCGTGACTCGAGTGTTCGCATTGAACCGCTTAACCCAATGACGTGATAACCCTTTGAGTTAAGTTTTTAATTTCCTAGCTATGCCAATAGTTGATGCCTAGGCGTAGACGTACATCGGGGATGTCACCATTCATTGCCGCTGGATTAGTCAAGTTTAATGAGGCTAAGGAAATCGAGAAAATTAAAATAAGCCCGCAGGCCGTGGTATTCCTTGGTATTGCAATTTCATTGCTAGTAATAATATTGAAGTTCCTAGTTCCTCTTTGAGTTCCTCCTTCTCGTAATTCCTCCTTCATGCACCGCTCTTATTATATCCTTAATTAACTCAGGCTTTTCCTCAATTATAGTCCCCGTAACCACCGCATCAGCACCCGCCAAAGCCAACTCACCGGCCTTCTCAGGATCCCTAATACCACCACCAACTATCAATGGCTTACTAACCAACTGCTTCACCCTGGAAACCATCCTTGGCCTCACGGGCTCACGGGCACCACTACCAGCCTCGAGGTATATCATGTCAAACCCCATTAACTGTGCAGTATATGCGTAGGCCAGCGCAATGTCATCCCTGTCATAGGGTATTGGCCTGGCGTGACTCACATAACCAACTGCGCCACCATCACCGATAATGATGTAAGCCAGTGATATTGGTTCCAGGTTCCTGAACCTCTTCACAAGCAGTACCGAGGCTTGTATTTGGGCACCGACTATGAAGTATGGATCGGCGCTATTGAGTACGCTGAGGAAGAATACGGCATCGGCGTGCCTACTCAGGTTTGCCACGCTACCTGGGAATAGGATAACGGGTATCTTCAACGAATCCTTAACAGCCCCTAGATACTCATCTAACTGGCCCTCGGATATCCCCAGGGAACCACCAACCATTAATGCATCACTACCGTATTCCTGAACCATTAACGCCAATTCCCTAAACTCCCTAGCACTCACCTTGTCTGGGTCAAGTAATGTCATGTGTATTGTACCAAGCTCAGTAATACGACCTAATAGGTAATCCTTAATACCCATTAATAATGAGAAACCCTATTGAATTTTAAATATCACTCCTCGGTATATTCAGTACCCTCTGAATACTCGCCTTCTCCCTCTCCATAAACCTCCTCAGAACCAATCCCCCCACTGAGCTCCTCACTACTTTCATTAAATGACTCACTTGATTCCTGATCCTCATTAAGTAGTGGATTCGTCTTAGGCGCTAATTGTGATAATGATACCGTAACCTCCTTCTTAGGCTTTATCTGTCCCTGGTAATAAAGGTCAACGAATTTATTGAAGTAATCCACGGGAAGTAAGCCAGGTATGTAATTGAACTCGGCCTCAAGACCGCAATTACCACAGTTAACCAATACCTTCCCTTCCTTCTTATCGAGCTTTACATTAACCAATGGCGCACCACAATGTGGGCATGTGAATATCTTGGGCAGGGTCTTCTTAGGCCTAAGTAGTAATTTCTTACGACTTTTCCTTCTACGACCCATCGAAGCCACAACTAAGTCTTAATATAAATACCTTTTTCTTAATACTAATGAATTTCTAGTCAATGAATTCCTGCCACGAACAATCAGGGATTAAGTATATACCTAGGTTTAATCAGTCGGGTAAGTTATCGTCATCGATCTGCGTAACTCTGTATCATCACATGACCAGACCGTGTAACGCCCTATCTCCTCATAAAATATCGAAATAATACTTAAAAAACCTTATCGAGCAATTAATTGATGCATGGAATAATCATGAGTATTAATGATACAGTAATTGCTTATTCATTAATTGCAATTGCGGCGCTGATAATCTCATTAATATTGGCCTATGCTGCATTGAGGATTAGGGTTATAACAAGGGATGCGATCATACCGTCAATACTCGTAGGTTCAATGATACTCCTCGGTGGGCCATCCTCAATACTACCATTCATAGTGTTTCTAGGTAGCTCGAGCGTCCTTACTAAGGTTGGTGTTGAGAGGAAGGAGGAACTCGGTACTGCGGAGGATGTTAAGGGAAGGAATTGGAAGCAGGTATTGGCTGTGGGTTTAGTACCCAGTACCCTGGCATTATTGGCGGGTATAGCCTATTTTAATCATAGTATGGTGATGTACCAATTACTCTCCACAGCCGCTATTACGAGCATTGCCTACTCAAACGCAGATACATGGGCCTCAGAGTTGGGTGTTCTCAGTAATTCAAGGCCGAGGTTAATAATAAGGCCTTGGACCGTAGTCGATCCAGGCGTGTCTGGTGGTGTTACGTTATTGGGTGAGGCGAGTTCGCTCCTCGGTTCATCCACAATAGCGCTGACGTACCTCGGCATTCAGTACCTACTCAAGTTCCTGGGCTATATTGATTCCGTAAACATTTGGTTTGTAATTATTGTTTTAATTCTTGGTTATTTGGGTGAGGTTCTTGACAGTATTTTTGGGGCTTTGTTTCAACCTAAGTATAAATGCCCAAGGTGTGGTATAATGACTGATAGGGAGGTTCATGTATGCGGTGAGAGGACTATAAGGGTAATGGGCAGTTATGACCTTGAGAATGAGGATGTAAACCTACTCGTATCAGCGATAATAGCTGCGGCATCCATAGTAGTACTGCTGTTATTGTTTGGTCCTCACGTTGTCATTACTGATTTATAAAGCAAGTAGGTAAGTAATAGGTCTTACGAGCAAACATAAGTACAGGCATATTTATTGCATATTTATGCCTGGATATACAGGGCTATTACGTATACGTAATTAACCATGAACCCTTTAAATCCAGCTGTCTACGTCTACTTAATGACCCAAATAACAAATATTTACGCGGACTTTAGGAAGATTGAGGAGCTGGTTGCGAGGGGTTTGTGGGTGGCCGTTAAGTACGCAAGGGGTACCTGCGTGAGCTTTACACCGAAGAAGATCCTTGAGTATGCGGAGTTTAATGACGCAATACCCGTGGTACTCACGCTGGTTAAGCATGTTCTTAAGCAACTTAGCGATGAGGGTTATTTACAGGTTGATAGTAGTAGGAGTGTTGTTAGGTACAAACTATGCAAGGATTCAAAGCTTTGGGGCCTAATTAAGCAGAGTAGTGGTCCTGAGGATATCTTAAAATTCCTTGAGGAGGTTACTCAATAATTCAATTCCTCACTGAAATACACACTTATAATACCTTTGAATTACATAATTATCTCAATGTCAAGAGAGGATAATGACCAGGTAAGGAGAGAATTAAGGGGATTTGGAGAAACGAACTTGATAGGTATCATTAGGGGTATTATTAATTCCACTGAGGATAATGACTTGGAGTACCTAGAGATCGATGGAAGCACTTTAGCGATTAAGATTGATGGCTTATCACTATCAACATCTAGAATGCCCTTCATGACCTACTTCGATATGGGTTGGAAGGTTATGGCATCCGTAGCCAGCGACTTTCTCGTAAAACTTAGTAAACCACTTTACGCAGTAGTCTCCATAACAATGAGGAATAACTCAACAATTGATGAGTTTAGGGAAATAGTGAAGGGCTTGGGTGATGGAGCTAATTACTTCGGTATGAAATACCTAGGTGGTGACCTAAATGAGGGATTAGATGATGTCATTGATGTTGCAGCCGTGGGCAAGCCATTGGTGGGTATTATAGGTAGAAATCCCAGGGTCGGCGATACATTAGTCACTAAGCCCCTCTTTGGTTATACGGGCCTAGTCTTCAAACTATATTATAACAACGAGTTAAATAGGTGGATTGACGCAAGGGCTGTTAAGGAGGGCATTGAAATACTAAGAAGACCTAAACCAGAGATGAGCATGCTAGATTATCTCAAGCAGTACAGGGACTGTATTTCAGCGAGTATGGACTCAAGTGATGGGCTTGGCAAGGTCCTATGGACAATGTCAATTGACGGTAAGGTAAGAATAAGCATTAATGAATTACCAATTAGTGAGGATTTCCTCGATTCATTAAGTGGTATTCCAGGTGTTAATATTGAGGAGGTAGTGTTTAATGGGGGTGAGGAGTTCCTACCAATCTTCTCAATAAGGAGAGAATGCGTACCTGAGTTTGAAAGGCTTGGTTTTAAGTCATTCGCAACGGTCGAGGAAGGTAGTGGCGTATATTTTAAGGATTCGATACTTAGGTACAGAGGTTGGGATTACTTCATTGGTTGGGCAAGTACCTAGGCCTCTAAAGCCCTTATTTCACCCTTCACGAATATCTCACGTGTTAGTGAGACTATAACTATTATCGCCATTACATAGAGGGCTGTGGTTATGATGAACATTAATTGATACGAGAACTTAGCGGGTAGTGTTATCCATAGTAATGGCTTTAATGAAACGAGTACTGATGCTTGGTACATACTCATTAATGAACCAGCAACGGCAGGTCCCCAAGCACCACCTATGTTCCTAAAGACTGAGTTCAAGCCCGTGGCTAGGCCCATATTCCTCCTACCCACTGAGAACACGAGTATGTTTATCACGGCTACATTAACCATACTAATGCCAGCAGATAGTACTGACATTGATCCTATCACGTATGATAAGCCGTAGAACGAGGTATAAGTCAGCATTAAAAGGCCTATTATTGCTATTGAGGAACCAATGATGGCTAGTTTCTTGGCGCCAATGTTTGTAATGATCCTACCAGCTATTGGCGCAATAATCATTTGAACCACAGCCATTGGTATCATCATAATACCCGCATCCAGTATTGACAGGCCATAACCAAGTGGCTCAGGTGACTCAAGTAGGTAGGTTAGGGCTTGAGCCATTAGGAATAGGGCAAATCCTGCCAGGGCAACACCAATGTTAGCCGCCATGACATTCCTATTACCCAGTAGGTTTATTGGTACGAGTGGGTGATTAACAGTTGTTTCGTATAGTATGAATACCCCAAAGCCAAGCACGAAGAGCATTAGGAGGGACATAATTGTGGGGTCTGTCCAACCGTAAGTGGGTGCGTCAGTGACGGCTATCAAGCCACTGGCTAGGGATGTAGATAGTAGGAACAGACCAACCCAGTCAATTGGTTGTGGATTCCTTACCCTACTCTCCCTAATGTATAGGTATACCATTAGGTCCTCTATGATTATGAATGGATAGACTGTGTGATAGGTGGCTTGCCAACCAAGGGTTTGGGATACATAAGCACCAAGTGGTAGTGATACCGCCATACCGACACCGAACATGGCACTTATCAATCCCTGGACCTGCGGTATCATGCGCGGCGGGAACTCCTCCCTAACTAGGGCGAAGGCTAGTGGCATCATGGCCATGCCAACACCCTGCAATGCCCTACCTACAAGGAGCATTCCGTAACTTGTCGAGAAACCCGTGATGAGGGCGCCAATTGTGTATGTTATCATTGTTATTATGAGCATCCTCTTCTTACCATACATATCACCCAGCTTACCCATTATTGCCGAGGATAGAGTACCCATCAGTATGTATATTGATAGTATCCAGGAGGCGTCAGCAGTGGATATGTTCATATCCCTTTGAATTGTTGGTAATGACGGTACAAGCATCCCCTCTGTATACATAACAACGAGCGCCAGTGTGACCAGTATCGCGGTTGCACGCCACGCATAGGCAACGTCATACTCACCCTCTAAACTAACTCCACCTCCACGCACCTATCATCACCGCCACAAAGCACCTCATAATACACGAGCCTACCCTGGTAATTACCTGATCCCTGATTAGTATTATTTACTTGAAATCCACGGTTATTATTACCTAATCTACGCCTTCTTATGGCTGCAATTATGCCTATTATGACAACGATTATTATTAGTATGAGCACTACCCAGAGCAGCACATTTGGTGCTGGCTTCACAGTTACGTAGGTCGTCACGGACTCAGACAATGGGTATAAAGAACCCGTCTGATTCCATACAAATGTCAACACTAATGGATAATTACCTGGCCTAGCGTTTGAATCAACATCAACTAGGAATGTCACGTTTATTTCCTGACCAGGCTTTAAATCGCCAATGAATGCTTGCGACGCTGTTAATGCCGAGAGTGGGTTACTCGAGGATACGTGTGGCTGTATTACCTGGCCTGTGGATATTGCCACCATTATGTTCTTAGCCTCAACAGGTCCTTCATTCATTATTGTTATTGTTATGGGGACCTTAGATGCGCCTGGTGATAGTGTTGGTGATGTTATTGTACTGAGCATCGCACCCAGGTTTGATAGACTTGGGTTTGGTGGTTGTGGATAACTAATACTTACTATGGCTAGGTTTGCCTTAGGCCTTACATTAAGTTGGTAGTACCTGGTTATTGATCCGCCATCGTAGGTTACCGTTATACTCATTGTGTAATTACCGGAGTTGCTCGGTAGGCTTATGGGTACCGTTAACTGGATTGGTTGACCAGGCGGTATAGCACCAAGTATTAATGGCATGCTTATTAATGGTGAGGCCCCCGTACCGTTGATGAATAACTCGGCGTCATAGGCCATCCCAGACCCTATATTGACAATGCTTAGTATTAACTGAGCCATTGGGTAACCCTGAAACACCTCAGGCGGGTTCGTAGCCACTGACTGAACATAAACAATGGGTTCCTGGGGCACTATCAATGTTGCATTGATTACGTCATCAACACCCGTGAAGTAATCAACCCTGAGCTCCAGCGTGTAATTACCCTGGGAGATGTAGCTGGGAACATATGCATAAAATGTTAATGGCACTGGTTGACCAGGTGGTAGGGCAGGTAGGTGCTGTGTAGTGTTTATTATGTTGATTTGTGGTGGTGTTGAGAGCAACGTAACCGTAACATTGTAAACTGGCGTGTTTCCGTAATTAGTGAGGTATATTGTTAATGGCACGTATGAATTCGGTAATGCCTGGACCACATTATCTGGCGTGCCTATCATTGCAGTAGCCTCAAAACCAGTATAACCAAGTATGGGTACTGAGACGTTTGTATTAACGCTCTCCGAGGTTTGGGAAGTTGATATTGAGGGTATTGAACCCATCACAGTGGGTATTTGTATAGTGACTGGCACCGTCTTAACACCCGTTATTATGGGCTCACCATTATAAAGTGTTGTCGTCACTAGGGTGGTCACGGGTATTGAGATTGTTTGGTAGGTAATTAACGGTTTGATACTTGTTGTTATATTAACCTCGGTGTAATTAACAGTAATGGGGACTTGGTAAATACCCATGGGCGTATTAGGATCAACCTGAACATAGACAATGCATGAACTATTACCCTCAGGCGGTACAACAGGTATTTGGCAGTAATTCGATGATGAATTGACGTAGTATATGGGTTTTATTAACGAGGAATTGATCGTTATGGTCATATTAAATAAGTACGCCTGCGTTGGATTAAACACAGTAAATACTAAGTATGAATCCTCACCAGGTGCCACGGGTTGATTCAACAACCAATGCGCCAGTATTATTATAGATAGTGATATCGGGTCCATCGAAACACACCAAACAAACAACCCCTTTAAAAAACATTCTCAGTTATCGAATAGATATCGATGAAAAAGCACGCACAAAAAATTAAAAAAGACCATGAAATTAAATTAAACCTGCGGGGGTGCCCGAGCCAGGTCAAAGGGGACGGGTTTAGGTCCCGTTGGCGAAGGCCTGCGTGGGTTCAAATCCCACCCCCCGCACCAAAGATTAAACATTATGTGATTTGTCGTACATAATAGGCTTCAACTTATCGTGCATATAAGTATGGGATAAGATTATTGTATGAACCTATTAAATAGGCTTGCCTTTTCCTCTTAGGATACGTCACCTTAAGGCAGGGCTTAAGTGCTTAAGGTTCGATGCCGTAAAAATACTTAAAATTTAGTTTAATTATAAGGTAATAAACAGAAAAATTTAAGTTTGTTTTAAGTTTTTAATTATTAACTCCAAGGGATCTCTGGACATGCTGTCCCATACTTAATGATGTATCTTATTCCCATTATTCCCCCGACAGCCATTAAAGCCAACCCAAAACCAGCAAGAATAAGAAGAGATTGAGAGATAAAGACCATTGAATAAAGTTCTCCGGCGATGAAGGATATTATTTCTCCAGTGGTAAAGAGATAACCTATAAGCACTCTATCTCTTCCACTTATTCTAAATACTTCAAAGGTTACTATTGCGGTTATAAGTGCAGGTAGTAGGAAGAACCCAAAGTCTTGGTGAAACCTTGTATACGCAGCATCAAAGGCAGCCCCTGGAGCACTTGGTAAGGCCCCTGCAGCTCCGTAGAATGTTTCATGAAACTCTATCCAATAACCTGTAACAGGTATAGTAAGGTATATCAAAATGGCTGCAGTTATCAGACTTATAATAAATGGATCATTCAGCCTACGATTTGCTTTTGCGTACCCGATAAATGCTACCAGAATTAGAAGAGCGCCCCACCCGATAGTCCCTGTTATCACGTCATCCATCGCCAGTCCATTTATGTCGTTAGGACCTGATGAGAAGAGCGTGGGTATCGAGTAGTTCCCGACTCCGGAAATAATGTAGATCACGGTGGCTGCAAGCATGGCTCCAGCCATGATCGCAATACCGGCATATGTCAAGTACTTCACACGTCTGGAGATAGAGGTGCCTAGGAGACCGTATACATAGGCAACGAGGACTACTATGCCCGCCATTATTACGGGAAGCATTAAGTGCGAATGGGAGGATGTTACGTTCTCTGTCCACGTTATAACAGTTGTTACGTTGTAGAAACCTAAAACAGGGTACATGGTCTGATTTATATAACTGGCTACGAATGAAGGCCATGGCCCAAACCATGTGATCCATCCTGCTATGTGCCCCAGAATAGCTGATATCAGAGTAAGGAAGACTGCATATGCCATGAATAAATATATTATCTTTAAAGAGCTTAATCTTGCCTTAAATGCCTTTGCTATGAACGCCACTATAAGAGCTATAGCTATTTCATCCCCTATTAAGAAAGCCGTTATTTGTGTCCAAAGGGGAATCCCGAAAATGAATCTGTCATAGATATCAAATAACCCTCCTATACCGGCCAGAACTATTGCTATAGGCCCACCTATAAGAATGGATTCCTTTATAAGACGACCTGGAAAACCCATTTCTTCTTTATACAGACCAAAGATAGAACACCCCAGAGCAGAAAGAGAAATTATAAGAGGCATAAATATCATACCGTGCCAGTAAAGAACTAGGCGCCAATATACATCAGGTGTATAGGCATTATTATAGGCAGGGTTAAGAAGTGGAGTCAAATAGTTCACTATAGGAACTAGTGCTGTTAGACCCAACGCCCAACTAAATGCCCATACCAAAACAAATTTGCATGTTGGAATTTTCATACCACTTCTCACTTTGCATTAAAGTAATAAAGTAATTAATTTATTCTTTTAACCTTGGAGAATAAAATTTATAATATTTACTTAAAAATTAGCAAATATATATATATAAAAAAATCCTTTCTCTATAGTTTAGAATTAGTTCATAATGTCCTGAGACTCTGATACTATTCCGCCTTGCTGAGGGTCTTCATGCAAATCTTCACCATAACTTCATGCCAAGAGAGGAGATCTTGTTACATAGGGAAATAGTGATTGAAATAGTGAGGAGATTAAGGAATATGTTAGAAGTTCGGATCTAATTAGGTGGTTTATGTATTGTTTCCTATCTCTTCTGTCTATATGTAATCATTGTAATGACTATAATGATGGCGATAATGATCCACAGTGTAATCACTGTATATATGTTATCAAAGAATATGTAGTACCAGGAGTCATTAATTAATTGTGATTCACTGACTATAAATAGTGAATCATCAAAGAAGTAAAGGAAGTATTTATCATTGACTAGGAATACTGGTGTTATATATGGTAGTATAGAGTCTGGACTTGGTGAGTTTATTATGGGCAGCTTCAGTGGTTTTATGAATTCACGAATCACGGAACCGCTTGTTACGTTTACGATCGCTACTAACTCCTTATACCCATAAACACCATAAGATACACTGCATGGATACACCACGAGTACGGCTATGCCTTTATCCATAGGACTAAGGCTCGAGCAGTGCCCGCCCAATTCGACGTATAGGTCTATTGGTATCACTATTCTTCTGATAATCATGCCGTTATTATCTATCACCGTTAAATTAACGCCATGATTACCTTGGCTAAGTACCACGCCATAATCATTCACATTATACACAACACCACCTAAGTTGTTAATTGGAAAACCAGTCCTCGGCTTACCACTCATTAAATCAATACCGCATAGGGATGAGCCACTGCAGGGGTACACGAGTACGTTATTCACGACCGCGGAGTAGTAAATATAATCACTTACAATGTCTGTTATGTTTTCACGGTATATCACCGAACCATCCGAATCATTAATAAGTAATAGTGCATTATACGACCCATTATTACCATACCCACTGTAAAGCAGGGAAACGTGATTATCAACCACACTCAGCATAGGTGAGGTTCTTCCAAATGCTCCTGAAATATATATACCTCCTAACCCAAGCGCTACCGGTGTCTCCCAACTAAGTCTAAGTGATCCATTTTCACTAATGATTAACTTCACTAAGTACCAGGTTAAGGTTACATTATTAGTGCTGCTAGAATTAAAGACTGACCCCATTGATATTGCATATATACTATTATTATTTATGAAGATTAAACTGGAGGCGCCAATTAAAAGTCCATGTATGATACCTTTATAGCTATAGATCGGGCTAAAGAAGTAGTAACTCATTATTCTTCCATTACTCTCATTAATTCTAAGTAGGCATATTCCAGGGACATAATTATTAACAATGCCGCTCTTATTTACGCACGTATATATTATGTTCAATGCCTCATTTGCACAACTAACGCCTATTTGAGGTAAGGCTATACCCTCGGTATTCATTGTTGCATTCGTTGCTACCGGCGGATATATCCTCATTACATGCCCATTACTCAAATCAACGATTATGAACCTCCAAAATTGCATATTACTAATGTTTATGTAACTCAGCACTGCATAATTGCCACAAGTCGCGATTCCATATAGGTCATTTATATTGCTCGTAGACCAGGTATACGGTAATGGACTTAGGTAAAGATACGCGTACGTCATGAATACGGCCAGGGTGAATGGAATTAATGCAATGATGAGGAACTTTGACCTGGCCATTCAGGGGTTAATACGGTGATGAGAGGATATAAGTGTTGCGTTACGTACCTGAAAATTAAGTTCTACTTATATCTCTCATGATCGTTAGGTACTTGCGCTATTAATCCAATAATTACCATAATCATAAACTCAGCGACATTAATAACGTCTTCTTCATCAATTTAACGTATTTAACATAGTCAGTAAGGCAGGTGTAGAGGTTAGGGTTAATTAATCATGACAGTTTTATTGTCATTAAATCGCTGTATATTGGGCCCTTTGGCGTTAATATACTTCTCTTGAGCTTTATTGAATCAACTAATTGAGTCCCGAAGTCCATGTTCTCGTATTTCCTAATCACCTCCATGTACCTATCCCTATTCCTCACGTATTTAACCCTTGCAATGGTTAGGTGCGGTACGAAACCTCTCTCATCCCTCTCACCGATGTCTCCCGTGAACTTCATTAATAATTCATGAAGGTTCATCAAGTCCCTGGCGCCTTCCTCAATACCCACCCAGATAACCCTTGGTCTCTCTATGTTTGGAAATGCGCCAACTCCCCTAACGTGCATTGTGAATTGATTATACTTAATGCTGCTTAGTCTCTTCTTGACCTCCTCAACGAGATCCCTACCTATCTCACCAATGAATCTAAGGGTTATGTGCATGTTTTCTGGTTCCACGGGCTTCATATCTACACCAGTGCTCATTAGTTCCTTCTGCATTCTTATTATTGGTTCCTTTAATTGGTCCGTTAAATCCACGGCAATGAATACCCTATATATTTCCTTGGACATTTATTACCCTTATTGATTAAGTGATAATTTAATTTTACTGCTCACTACGTTCTTTAATCATTTCATATATCCACTTGTTAAGGTACTCGCACTTCTCTGGTGTTATTTCATCGGTAGTTCCGCAAACATCAATGTATGGACAGTAGAAACAGGGAATCTTCGTTAGTAGGTCATAGGTTAACACCTTCATTAGAGACCCAGTCTCTACGAGCTCCTTAGCCACTGCTAAGCCGAGCTCCGTTAACTTGACCTTATACATGACCCTCTTACCACTGCCTATATTTTCCTTAGTAAGTAGACCCCTCTTCTCCAGTTTGTTTATGAATGGCATTCCAGCCTTGCTCTTTATGCCCATAACCCTCCAAATATCCCTAAGCATTATCTCTCCACCTGCCTTGTATATTTCCTCAAGAATCCTTGTTTCTTTCTCATTCAGCTCCTTAATTAATGAAGATACGTCGCTATCCACGAACAAAACAATAAAACTACCCTTTAAAAACTTATGACCTCACACCAGTTCTTGAAAAATCTAGGGAAAAATATGAAATTTTAATCGTTATAATGAAGTAATACTAGCGAACTAAACCTCAATTATAATGTCGATTTTAGATATGACCTCCTTATAGCGATTCCTAATGGTCACATCAGTAACACCAGAGGCCTCAGCAACATCACGCTGTCTCTTCCTAATACCCATTAGGGTTACGGCTATGTAAACAGCCGAAGCAACGAGCGCATAGAACGTCCTACCATTAGTTAGGCGCTTACGCTGACCCTCATTAATTATCTCCATAGCTAACTTAGTCACGTGGTACCTAACATCCTCATTAAGCTTAAGCGTATTAATTACCCTTTGGAGAAACCTACCAAGCTCCTCCTGGCTTTTCATGATAACGTCATTATTACCAACCACTTGCCTAACAAGGCCAAGGAGCCTACTAATCCTCTTACTCCTCTCGATGTTTAGGGTACTTCTTAATTCACGAAGTGGACAAACAATCCTAGACCTCTTACATGCGACGTAAAGTAGTACAAGGGCCAGGTCCTTTGTCCTGACACCCCTAAGATCATACCTACTCGCTAACTGCCTAAAGAGGACTAGGGCCTCCTCAATAGCACTGTCGGGTAGGTTTAATTCGTACTTAACGGGCTTAATAACATCAAGGAGTTCAGCAATCCTCCTCTCTGTGTATTGATACTGATTAAACCTGTTAAGCCTAATTAGAGCCCTTAACTTATTATGAAGTAGGATATTATGCTTTATACTAATGACTGAGTTACCGAGTCCCTGTCCAGGTAGGGCAGGGCTTATTGGCTTAGCCCTTTCATGAACAAGGGTCTCCTCACCATTGAATGCCCTCCATTCAGGTCCTAAATCCATAACATGCTCCTCAAGAACCAAACCACAATGCCTACACACTAATTCAGCCCTCTCTGGGTCAAAGACTATATCTGTGGATCCACAATTAGGGCATACCAGCTTCTCAGTCTTAATGAGCTTATTTGCTGTGACCATGACCACCACCCCTCCTCCTTCTTAAATCAACATCCCTAACGTATGCGGACTTACCTACGAAATTCTCAGGTCTTGATAATTGCGGATCCGGCTTAACGAGACCGTACGGTGAATTTACGGGACCAATAATGTCGTAGAGAGTTCCCAGTCTCTTCATTGCATAGTCATAAACCGTGATATTAATTGGAGGCGTAAATGATAACTTAATTACGAGTCTCCTATCGTGAGATACATGCATGATATCGCCCACCTTCTTGAGCATCTAACGTATACGTCGTATACAATATTTAAAAGTAATACTTTTCGTCATGGAGAATACGGTTGTATTACAACAATATCAGGTGAGGAATAGTAAGTTATGTATATACTTAAGTTTAAAGATAATGTGTAGTACGTATGATAATACGAAATAAATATAAATACGTGCAATGACTTTGATGCGTGCTCGCCGTAATAGCACTGGGTGGAAATGCCTTTACTAGGGAGGGTGCTAGGGTTGGCTCACCCGAGGAGCAGTGGGAAAGAGTTAGGTTGGCGGCGGGTGACGTGGCTGACATGATTGAGGAGGGATTCGACGTAGTTGTTACCCATGGCAACGGGCCACAGGCAGGCCTGCTTGCTGAGAGGGTTGGTGATTACCTGAGCCTTGATATGATCGATGCTGCCACTGAGGGTTGGATGGGTTACTTAATAGTCAATGCCCTAACTAATGAGTTCCTGCGGCGGGGTATCCGGCGGAACCCCGTCATTGTTATTTCACGGTCAATAGTTAATAAAAACGACCCAGCCTTTCAAAACCCCACGAAGTACATAGGACCAATATATGATAAGGAGACCGCGGATAAAATATCGAGGGAGAGGGGTTGGGTTTTCAGGTGGGATGCGCGTGGTGGTTATAGAAGAGTCGTGCCATCACCAGAACCAATGGGTGTTATGGAACTTGACTTAATAAGGTTATTGATAAGGGAGGGTTATGTACCAATAGCTGTGGGTGGTGGTGGAATACCCATTATTAGCAATGGTGAGATTCAAGGTATTGATGCGGTCATTGATAAGGACCTGGCCAGCCAGGTATTGGCTAATGCCATTAATGCCGATTACCTACTAATACTAACTGATGTGGATTACGTATACATTAATTACAAGAAGCCCAATCAGTCTAGGTTAGTGGAGGTCGCTGTCAATGAGCTTGAGAGGCACTATAATGAGGGACAATTTCCACTAGGTAGTATGGGGCCTAAGGTCCTGGCTGCCATCAGGTTCATAAAAAATGGCGGAAGGGCGGCATACGTAGGGCCGTTGGGTAGGGCCAAGGATATTATTAGGGGTAGGATAGGGACAAAGGTAATACCTAGAGATTGATTTTGAGGAATTTTTGAGAATAACCTAAGCTCGCTTCACCTTTTCACGTTCTCCTCATTATTAAATACCATCGATACCTCCCTACTTGCATACCCTTCCCTGAATATTGAACCTTTTAATTCAGGTTGGTACCTGGGTATTATCCACTGAGTCATTAATGGTACATATATCAAGCCCGAGAGTAGGAAGGATATTAACCATGAGTTACTAAATATTATGCTGTGGTATGGTATGAAGGGTGCGTAGATTATGAAATCCACAATGGCGAAGGTTATAAAGGCGGCTGGGTTAATACCTCTCCAATACCTAAACCTACCCCTACTCCAAAATACGTCCGTTAATTCAAACTTAAACCTCCTAATCAATGCGTAATCAAAGATTATTACGCCCTCAACGGAACCCAGTAATCCGCCATACGTCAATAGCCAGTTATATAGGTAGCCATAGGCTGAGCTGTAGAACGTCCATGCACCAAGAATAATTGAGATAGCTATAACCAATAACGCTCCCCTAAACCAAGTGAATTTCCTTGGGAATGTATTTGCGAAGTCATATGCCGGACCAACAGTATTTGCGAATACATTCACAGAGAATGTCGCTAATAGGAATAATGCATTCAGTAGTACTGCAAGCGTTGGCTGTAGGTATAGTGTTGATGCAAGTATTGGGTCCCAAATGGCCACGTGGTATACCTGCTCTATGGCTCCCGTAGTCATGACACCAAGCAATGCAATCACAAGCATCATGAATGGCATGGGTATTTGACCAATTGTTTGCGCAAATTGACTTTTAGCGAACCTGGTGTAGTCGGGCATTGACAATGCCATTGTTGCCCAATAGGCTATGTTAGCATTGAGGAAGGCGAACCACATGATCCAGTAGTTAATGCCAGTAACAGCAGGCCTTATGGAGAACACACCACCGAAGTTCCAGTGAGAGATTCCCATGAAGTTATACCACAGTATTACAAAGCCAAGTAGGACTAAGGGCGCTGCTAATCTTGCAAACCACTTAAGGGCTGGCTGTGCCTCGGGTACTGGCGAGAAGTAGAGAAGTAGTATTTGTAGCATTATTATTAATGTGAAGGTTATCCAAAAGACTTGAGGAAATGCTAGGCTTAATGTGTATGGGCTTGCCACGCCCTTGGCCACATAGCTTCCTATTACGCTTAATTTATGGGTCAGTATTGCGTATATCCCCACAGCAGCCTCAGTCATTATGTAAGTCTCTATTCCCCACCAACCAGCCCCAATGATAGCCCTAATCCAGCTTGGGAAGATTGCGCCATAAACACCCCACCTAGTCCTGGTTAGGACGGGCTCTGGCACTCCATACCTGGCGCCACCGTGGCTCTGAATTATCATTGGTATTAGGACTATGACGTTGCCCAGGAATACGAGTAATATTGAGTCAAGAGTTCCTAAGCCAAAGGACAAACCAACACTTGCTAGTGACCAGCTGGGTACTATGAACGCCATACTAAACCAAATGGCTGCGTATGTGTACCAATCCCAATTCCTCTTCCTTATTGGTGTTGGGTGGAAATCAACATTCCACAGAAACTTTTCCTCTGGGTATCCCTTGGTCAGTTCAACCTGGCCTCTTTTTGAGTTGTAATTCACGGCCTCGACCCTATCCGTTGGGTATACCAAGATGCCCTCACAACGTCTTAAAGTACTCTTATAAGGGTTACTTGTAATTTAAGAACAGGATAAGTTAAATTATATTAAGCCTATATGCAATGAGAGATTATGAACATTGTAATTACCGCACCCATGGAAGATGCATTAATCGTAAAGTTAAACAGACCCGAAAAGAGGAACGCGTTTAGTCTCGAGTTGACTTTGAGGGCTAAGGATGCCGTGGCCCTGGGCTGTAGGGATTATAGGGGTGTCATAATAACTGGCGAGGGCAGAAACTTCTCCGCGGGTCTTGACCTTGCTGAGATTTACGGCTTCAAAACAATTGATGAATCAAGGAGGTACTTCTCAGCCATTAGGGATTTAGTCATTACTATTGCAAAATGCGAGAGGCCAGTGATAGCCCTGGTCAATGGTTCAGCGTATGGCTTCGCAACGGAGCTTTTATACTTCGTTGATCAGGTAGTCGCTGTTAGGGGCTCGGAATTCTCATTACCAGGTATTAGGTATGGTCTCGTGCCTGTCACACCAGCCTTTGCGCCATACCTCTTCGGCATTCTGAGGTCTAGGTTCTTTCTGGATAGGGACTTTAGGTTGAGCACTGATGATGCTGTTGCGTGGGGTCTTGTCCATAGGGTTGTTGGTGATGTTAATGATGGCTTAAAGACGTCCCTGGAATTAATCAATAAGATAGGTTCCGTGCCTCACGGTGTTTACTCAATCATTAAGAAACTAATGATATCCTCAATGATTAATGAGGTTAGTGATAGGTGGGATGAATTACTAAATACTCTAGCCGAGGAATCGCTGAAGCCTGAGGTCAAGGCGAGGCTCGAGGAATTCCTCAAAAAGTAATACTATTAAGCATTTCTTCATGCGCTTCACTAATGCTTAGGATATTTGATGGTGATGACTATCACGTACGCATTAATTACGAAATAATGACACTAACACCCAGCAATACCAATGCGCGGGTACTTATGTTAACACCACCAGGTGTTAAGCCTCAGTTCTATTCAATATTGGCAGTATTACTCGCTAAATCGGGAATTGAGGTTATAATGCCTAGGTTACCATTACCATGTAATCGAACAAGACTTGAGGAAGTCATTAATGGCTTTTCTAAGAAATATGAACATGACTTAGCCCTAATGCTTGGCTTTGATGTGGGTAATGTTAATAGGCCCAGGTTAGTTGTTGAATTTAGTGATGATTATATAATTAGGCAATTAACTAGGTCTGATGTACCTGGGTCCGTCCATAGCCTCCTAATCAATGAATGCACGTGGATTAAGAATAGTATTAAGGATTCTGATTTGAGGGTTAATGAGGAAGTGCCGTCGCTTAATACCATCATTAATATTAGGGATCTCACTATAAAAAGAATCTTGCATTTAAAAGGTGCAAGTAAAAATAAATGACCCCCTAAGAGATTAAGTATGTGAGGATACCACTCTTCATTGAGTTTAACGGCAGGAATGTACTAGTGATCGGGGGTGGTGGTGTTGGTACGAGGAGGGCCATTAAATTCCTCCTGGCAGGTGCCAATGTTAGGGTCTTAAGCCTTGAATTTAGTAATGAGCTAATGCACTATGCAGAGCAGGGAAAAATAGAGCTAATGAGGGGTGATGTAAATAACGAGGAATTACTCAGAAAAAGCATTGAGTGGGCCGACCTAGTGGTTATTGCTACTAATGACCCAGCAATTAATGAAAGAGTTAGGGAGGTTGCTAGGGATTTACGGAAGTTCTTTAATGATGCTACTAATGCTGAGGAAACTGAGGTCGTTGTTCCCTTCGAGAGTGAGATTAATGGTATAAGGATTGCCGTAACCACCGAGGGACTAAGTGGTATTGTGGCAAGGAGGGCCCTGGATAAGATAATGAATTTCCTCAGGGAGGATGAGGAATTAATGAATATGGCGAGGGTTTGGTACGCAGTTAAGAGTAGACTTAAGGAGGTGGTTAGTGATGTGAGGACCAGGTTGAGCCTATACATGGAGTTGGATAACGATGAGAAGTTTAATGAGTTGGCTAGGAAGGGCTTGGTTGATGAGGCTTTGAATTATGTAATGAGAAGGATTTCATCTCGTAATTAGGAGATTTAATTTAAGGACCACCAAACGCCCTATCCCCAGCATCGCCTAGCCCAGGTACTATATAGCCCTTCTCGTTTATTTCAGGGTCTATGGCTACTGTGTATATCTCGGCAAATGAGTATTCCCTAAGCACTCTGTCTATGCCGTACTTAGTGGCTATGACGCTGGCTATAATCGTTCTCTTGGGAGCCCCATATTTAAGGACTTGCCTTAATACGGAGATTATTGTAGACCCGGTCGCTAGCATTGGATCGGCAATTATTAATATATCGTCGTCGAATATCCTCGGCACCTTAACATACGTAATCTCGATATCAAAATCCAGCGAACCAGGTACATGTGATTCCTCAACTCTCCTGGCACTGACAACACCCATCCTGGCATTTGCAAAGATCTTAACGAGACCCTCAACAAGGGGCATGGCTGCCCTAAGCACTTGAATAATGACTATATGATCAAGGTCCCTAATCCTAACTCCCTTGGCTTTAACACCAAGTGGTGTTTCTACTTCTACTGTTTCTATATCCATTGACTTCACTATTTCATAACCCATTAACCTGCCAAGCCTAACGAGGCCCTTCCTAAACTCAATCTGTTTCGTATTCCTATCCCTAAGTGTCGTTAAGATGGCTTGAGCCAATGGGTGATCAATAACGACAACTTTACCCAAGAAGACCCGCCAATATCGTGAAAACTCACATTTAAAGGGCTTTCTCTAGTAAGCCTTAGTACTACCTGTGATGAGAATGGTAGCCACTGAATAGTGACGAAGGTCCAAAGCGCTGATGAGAATTAGTACGTTATAACCCTTATGGAATTCCTCGATAGCTCAAGTACCTCAAGTCTATCAATATTTAAGTAGGCCTTTAACACGTTTATGAAAGCTTCAACACCCCACCCTGGATTGAGGAGCGGCGACTTATATTGCGCGCCCGAGGCGTATTTATGACCACCACCGCCAAGCTTAGTGGCGACTTGTGTACAGTCATAGGGACTATTCTTATCAGCACCGCAGTAGTACCTGAAGGTCCTCCTACTCAGTCTCAGTAGTACATTTACCATTTTGGCACCCCTGTGCTGAAGCTCAATGGTTAATTGCCTATAGGATATACCGAGGTCTATTGGACTATAAATATTAATTATCTCCTTAATAGGTATTTTATCCGCAATCTCAAGCATGAGCTTCTTAGCCCTATAACCCCTCTCCACTAGGTTGCGTATCTTAGCATTGCTTAATGCTTGAAGACCATTAATTGCCAGGTTCCTTACTATGTATATTTTCTCAGGGTATGAGGCGAACCTAACCGCTAAGTCAAGATTCTCGGCCTCCTTACTCGTTATGTTCGCGGTATCCGTCTCTATTGCGACTTTGACCAAGCCATTTGCTACGGTATCATTCTCGAGGCCAAGGGCCTTCATGGCCATTAATGCCGAACATGGTGCCTCAGGGTCATAAAACTCAACCTTTGCACAGGGCTTATTTGTTCTATGGTGATCAGCCCTAATCAATACTTTACCTGGGCATGGAAGGTCGGCCACGAAGGTCCAGGAAAGGCGTTTAATCCACCAAGACCTATTAACCTCACTGGGTGCTGCAAGGACAACAATACCATTTGAGTACTTCCTTAGGAATAGGGCGGCGCTTGTTATACCATCAACATCACCACTATCACAAAGCGCCAATGGCCTATTACTCAGTTTAGCCCATAATGCTGATAAAAACCTCCTCATGAGCAGAAAACCGCTAATTAATTCCTTAAAATTATTTTTCTTTAAGGTATCTTGAGCAGACAGGGCAATTTTCAACTCTACTAAGCTTTATCTCATCAATGACCCAATTCTTACCATCAATAATTAATAATTTACTGGTGAGGAGCTCACCAATGCCCGTTATCAATTTAACGACTTCGGTTGCCTCTATTGATGCTACGACACCAACCACTGGACCAACAACAGGACAATAGCCCACGCACTGGGGTAATGACCTAACCTGAACCAATTCGTAGAGGCAGGGCGTCTTGCCTGGTATTATTGTTGATACTTGTCCGTACCAACCATTTACTGCGCCATGGACTAGGGGCTTCCTCAACTTAACAATTGCCTCATTAAGTACTTGCCTACCTATCCAATTATCGAGGGCGTCAACTACAACATCTACATTCTTAACGATTAGTTCTGAATTCTCGTCGGTTAACGCCTCATTAATTGGTTTTATCTTTACGGTTGAGTTTAGATCACGAAGTCTCCTGACAGCAACCTCAACCTTAGGCTTACCCACGTCCTCCTCCCTATAGAGTAGTTGCCTATGAAGATCCGTTAGGCTAACCGTATCGTAATCAACTATTGTTAATTCACCAATACCAGCACCAACTAGGTACATGGACACAAGAGTCCCGAGACCACCAAGGCCAATAACCGCCACATGAGCCCTCGATAACTTTTCCTGACCCTCCTTACCAATGACAGCAACCTGTCTTGAGTACCTATCGATTAATTGTATGGTACTCATACCGAGAACTACTACTTAATAAATTAATAAGGATTAAGTACCTCGTTGATTCTAATGAGGAATACAAGGGCGTTACTGCCGTACCTACCAATACTAATGATCAGGGTTGGATCAGGAGCCAATACATTCCTAATATCCTACCTATCACCAGGTAATAACATAATGATCGGCTTGATACTGGCCTCATACCCATTTGTCGAAGCCTTAAGCTCCTTCATAGCAGGGTACATGGCTGATAGGCTAGGCAGGAAATTAACACTGATACTTGGGTACACTTGGATCTTAATATTCATGGCATTAATATACCTAGCAATAGCCCTGCTGAGAAATCCAATGGCCACTGCTGCATTTAATGGCGCAATGGGCTTCGGTGCAGCCTTGGTCCTCGTATCCACGCTTGCAATGATAACGGATCTAACAGAGAAGGGATATAGGGGATTGGGCATGGGTGTCTTTGACTTCATGAACATATTTGGCTACGCACTTGGCTACATGATTGGCTCAATACTTTACCAGGTGGTTAGGGGGCCGATAGCATTCATAATACTACTAATACTACTGGTCATACTCTACGCAATAGTCCTTAATTACATAATCGAGACCAAGCCAACCATAGGCGCTGTATACCTAAACCCGTTAAGGGGTGTTTCAAGGAAGGCCATACCGACACTACCCATTTGGTTCTCAATAACAATGATACTCGGCGCCGCAATATACTCAGGCAGGGCCATAGGAAGTATTAAGGGTGTTATGCCGATACATGTTGGTGCCCTATTCCTAGGCGCAACACTCGTGGTTGGCCTAGGCTCTGTATTCTTTGGTTACGTATCGGACAGGCTTGGTAGGTTAAAAACAATGAGTATTGGAGTTATAGGTGTAAGTATCGGTCTCATAATACTAACAGTACTGCTCCTATTGGGTGTTAACCCGATAATCGCCGTCGCCGCCTCAGCCCCCTTCATATTCATGGCATCCGCCGTGGTACCATCAATACTCGCATTAACGGGTGATGAGGCATTAATAAGCATGAGGGGCTCGGCAATGGGCCTATACAGCCTAGTACTTGGATTCGGCATGGGCTTAGGCAGTATCCTGGGTAGTTACTCATACGTGAAGTTGGGGCTCGGTGGAATAGCGCTTCTGGCCTTAATAATATTCATAGCCGCATTCATACTATACGCGGTACTCAGGGCAATCCTCTTTAGGAGATAAGTTGGTAACGAATTATTAACTGGGCACTACCATTCTTACCCCTAAACTCAATAATCGAAGCATTAACCTCCTCACGCAGCGTAATCACCAATGGGAAACCGAGAACCTTAAGCCTAGCCTTCACTGAACCAAGGACTGACCTGGGAAGCTTAAGCTCATCACCAAGCCTCTTAACAACATCCTCAACAACACAATCAGTATAGTCCTCACCACAACCCTCAAGCTCAGCCTCAATAACATCACCACCTATATACTCAACATACCTAACAGTACCACCATCCAAAGCCCACTCACCGTGATAATCGCCAAGCCTGGCATTGACGATCGAGGTCACGACATAATTAAAATATTGCCAATTAAAAAACTAAGGCGACATAAAACCTTAAAAGGCACAGGCATTAGCAAATAAATCGGGCCCGTAGCTCAGCCAGGTAGAGCGGCGGGCTTTTAACCCGTAGGTCGTGGGTTCGAATCCCACCGGGCCCGCTAATTTCGTATTTTATTCTTCCTCATTATGCCATGACTCTTTTCAGGAATAAGGCCGTAAAACAATTATTGCAAATTAACATTGGACTAAATGTAATTATGATTAATCATGAGGTTCATGTCGCAAAACTTTAATTTATTGCTCAATTTGTGCTCTTAATTTAGCGTATTGATTTATGCTTGTTCGTGAGGGGAGACGTGGTGGTACTCGTGGTTCTTGGTACGCCTATGTCCTTATCGGTAATGAGCTTGTCCACGTCTCTGAGGTTAGTAAATTGATTAAGCATGAGGATGATGAATACATCTACGAGTTACCAAGCAATGTATCTCCCTGGATATACATATTCAGTTTTAGTAGAAGTGGCTACGGCTTTGTCACTAAGGCATATCCCAAAGAAACGAATAAAAACATTTCCACAAACACGAAAAAGGATTCAGCCCTTGAAATACGTACCCAACTTAATTCTTAATGCCTTACCTTGTCCTTATCCATCCATCTTTTGTTTTTAGGAAACCTCTTGTGATGCTAAGTACTAGGTCTTTTAGTCTGTTGAATGTCACTGAGTCACCGCACAGTAATTTACCCTCGTAGAATGCGTCGAGGAATAATGTGTTGAAGTTCCTGATTTCCTCCTCGGCAGTTAATTCATCGGCATAATGTACCTGGGCTAGGTCATTCGGCGGTTCAGTTGGTGGCTTGTCACCAATGATCAATAAATCCCAGTCACTATCTATCCTGGCTTCACCGCGAGCTCTCGAGCCGAATAATACGACTATGTAACCCTTACCGCATAACTCCCTTATCCACTCCTCAATCTCACGGTGCATCTTAAGGAGTATCTCCCTAGACGTAGATCATCACCATTTCCATACATCTAAGACAATCCTCGGCATCATCCTTATCATAATCAAGCATTCGAACATCTGGGTACCTGAATCCTATATATTGTTTTCTGACCTCCTCCTTTTTTTTGGGGGGTGGTTCCTGCCCTTGCTCGTGGTTTCATTGGTCATTGACCCCATTTTTGATAGGTTAATCACGGTGATTACGTCTCTATCCTCTTCGAATCTGCATCTTGGGCATTTGAGCCTCCTATAGCCAACTTTAATCATTTTAACTCCGCACATTGGGCATTTGGTTGAGGTACCCCTTGGATTAACCACCTTAATGGGTATGCCGTGTTTTTCAGCCTCCCAGTCAATCCAGTAGGCCAACCTCCCATAGCCAAGCATGATTAGTTTTACCCTATGGTTCTTGGGTAGTCTCCTCAATGCCTTGATTAATCCATTCAAATCCTCCCTAACGATTAACGCCTGGTTCTCCCTGGCGTACTTAACAATCTACACTGCAGTCCTCCTGGCCCTTGAGTGGAAACACCCAACCCTACTCAAAATGCGCCTATCCCTAAGCCACTGCATGTAGTTTGGCTTGGAGTATCTCTTCATTAAAGCCTAGCTTCATGGTTGCCTTAAGCCTTATGTTAATGTAGGAGTGCCCATTTTATTGGTATTTCATCTCTGTTTGCTTTGAATCCGCATTTTGGGCATTGCATTACCCTATTGGGTAATTGTGTCAGTTCATTACCACAAACTGGGCATATTGTGCTTGGTAGGCGTTTGAACTCGTAGGGAATACCGTACCAGGCTAATTGATTCGTTAGAAGCTTCACGAAACGCCTCAGGTAGAGCACATAGGCCTTGGCCAACCCATTGGGTAGCTTCTCCTCCATTAACTCCCTTCTGGACTCCTCAATCACGTCATCAATAACCACCATAGCCCTGTACTTCAAAGCCTTCATAACCAACTTGTGGGCCGCCTTCTGCGCGAAGTCCCTAATATAGGCGTATAGCCTACGCCTAGTGGCCTTAATCTCCCTCCACAATCTCTTCCCATAGAGGGACTTATGCATGCCAAGTCTCCTTAAAGTGCCGTATTTATGCTCAAGCATAGTCACATGGTTGTAAAGCATTTCAATGTAACCTAGGTCTGGTCTCTCCCTACCCATTGAGCCCACTCCACCATTGATTAATGCCCAAACAATGCCATTCTTCCACGAGTTCACATCAATAACTAGCCTATAGTTGCTCGGCTTAATCGGCTCAACTTCACGTTCGAAAGTTATGGCTATGTACAGATTCTCGCCATCGACCCAGGCCCTGGCTAGTTTAGGCTTGCCACCCTCGCTAAGTCTCTCCTTAATGTACTTCACCTCGCTGGGGGTTAGTTGAATAACAATGGCCCTCCCCTTGATAACCCACCTAAGCCTTAGGGCATTCCTGGTCAAGTCAATGAAGACGCCTTGACCCATATCACGCTCGTTAGTGAACCTCACACTGACATTAAATATTGCGTGAACCCTAGCCAACCACCTCTTTGCGTTAACGAGCTTTAACTCATTCTTAAAGTAGTTGAATTTGTCAACAAACCTTGAGTCTAAATCCACGGGATAGACCTCAAACCCCCTAGCCCACAAATTACCTAAAGCATCAACACGGTTAAGCACCTTAACTAAGGCATCCTGCTCCTCGGCGCTGAAGAGTCTCAGTGGTCTCTTAATCAAAAGGGTTCTATGAACTAACCTCCTCATCTGGAACCACCACGATCACAATGACCCTCTTCCCAACCAGCTCCTTCAACACTGGCTTATTCCCAATCCATATCTTCAAGTACTCGTAGCCGTGCTTCCTCTGGTCAACCATCACAGTACCAAAGACCGTATACACCCTCGCCATTAGGAGGGTTTAGCCAAACTATTATTTAAACCTTTTGCTAACAAAAAGCTTATAAATTAGCAAAAAACACCCCTGATAAGCCGGCGGTGGGAGCGAAAGGCAATGAACCCACCGGCCCCAGCCCCGTGGGCACGTGATAAGATGACACCCCGAGGATGGGGCAAAGACCCGACGAAGGATGAACAATGATTTGAATCGCAGGGATGCGGGAAAACGGGGCACTCTGGATAAAAGCCCCTACTGAGCATGTCCTGACTTAATGCCCTATATCGCTCAGCCCTGGCGTACCATCGTGATGCCATTTACGCCAGTATTAATTCACACCCGGATATTTATATTTACGCCGTAATTATGCATTACTCCAGGATACGTGGATTCTTCTATGCTCCGTTTTATTAATACCCAGTTTATCGGTGCTGAATGAGTGGGGTATTTAACGAACTGAGGGAAGAGCTTAGAAGGGCCCTTTTTGATTTTGGATTTGAGAGACCTACAGAGATTCAGTGTTTGGTTATTCCCAGGGCTTTGAAAGGTGTTAATATTGCTATGCAGGCTCGAACAGGTAGTGGTAAGACTGCAGCCTACCTACTGCCTATCATGAATTCCATGGTTGGTAAGGTGACGGAATCTCTAGTTATCGTGCCAACCCGCGAATTGGCACTGCAGGTTGCTTCACAATTTACCTACTTCAATAAGTACCTTGGGTTTAGGCATGCTGTTGTTTATGGTGGTGTGCCTTATGATGAGCAAATAAGCTCTGTAAGGGATGCATCTCTTGTTGTGGCGACGCCTGGTCGATTACTAGATTTGGTGAGGAAGTCTTACATTGATTTAGGTCGTGTTAATTACTTCGTTATTGATGAGGTGGATAGGATGCTGGATATGGGTTTTATAGATGATGTTCGTGTAATATCGAGCCTAGCTCACAATAGGAAACAAGCCTATGCTGCCACTGCGACACTGCCCAGGGAGGTGTATGAGTTATTGCGTAGTATTATGAGAAATCCCGTCTTCTTAAGGACGGGTAGTCACGAGTATGAATTACCACATGTGGAGCAGATTGTGTACTTAATTAATGGATTTTGGAGTGAGAAATATAGCGTTATGACGAAGGAGTTAGCGGGTAAGTCCATAGTCTTTACAAACACTAGGGAGAGGGCGTATAAACTTCATAGACAGTTGTCCCGGGAGTACTATGCGTTGTTACTTCATGGCGGCATGAAACAGTACATGAGGGAGAGAGTATTAAGAAGGTTTAGGGATGAGGATGGAAATATCGTATTAGTAACTACGGATTTAGCCTCTAGGGGTTTAGACATAATTGATGTGGAGTTAATAATTAATTTCGATGTACCGAACAACCCAGAAACTTACATTCACAGGATAGGTAGGACCGCAAGGCTTGATAGAAGAGGGCGTGCAGTAACACTGGCCACAAAGAATGAGTTGCAGGTAATAAATGCTGCGGCTAATCTTAGTGGTTCTCGATATAAATTAATGGTTTTGAATGAATGAATTAATGTCCTATAATCACTCAAACTTTTGTGGTGGTATTACATCACCATACTTACTCCTGGCGTCCAGCAATCTTTGTTTCTGTTCCTCAAGCACATCAAAGAACCTCTTCGGTATTGTTGGTATTTCCGAGTATATCTTCCAAATCCTATCTATCTTCTCAAGGAGCTTAGTGGTCCTTATTGCAAATTGCTTTGTATAGTCCTCAAGCCCATAATCCCTATTGAGTACCTCCCTGAACAATATCCTTAAGTCCTCATACCTCGGTATATAGCCTATGGGTGTCGTTATGGCATTAAGCTCATTATGGATCCTCCTCTCCATCCACTGAAGCCAGACCCTCTTATCCTCCTTACTATTTAGGAATCTTCCTTGTTCATCCCTAAGGAAGTAATTAACGCCGAATATCTTCGGAGGCCTTGTAAGCACCTCACCAAACTTTAGGTAATTCGATATGTAAACACCAAGATCCACAGACAGAAAGTCCAGGTTAGCCATTGGGTTAAACTCTCTCTCGCCGGGTTTGCCTATCACTGCGGCAGTCCTCTCCGACTCAAGTGATGCGGCTATCGTTACTACACCATGCTCCCAATTAAAGGATTCAAAGACAGGCACCAGTGTGTCGGGGTCTCTGCCACCGAAGATTATTCCACCAACGACAACACCATTAGGATCATCATAGGCTGGATCCAGGTTCTTAAATGCCTTTAATGATACCGTGAACCTGGCATTCGGATGTGATGGTGGTACTGGATTACCCTTCTCATCCGTCTTACCCTTCCACCACTTACCCGTGTAATTAATACCCCTCTCAGGCTCTGGTTTGCCCATTCCATTCCAGTAAACCTCACCATTCTCTGTAATCAATATATTGGAGAATATTATCTCATTAGGCCTGGTTAGTACCTCGTATATTAATGGATCATCAATGGGGTTTATACCCTCAATAATTCCAAAAACACCCACTTCAGGATTGACTGCCTTGACCTCACCATTGACATTCCTTAG
Source organism: Vulcanisaeta moutnovskia 768-28 (assembly GCF_000190315.1). Classification (NCBI taxonomy): domain Archaea; kingdom Thermoproteati; phylum Thermoproteota; class Thermoprotei; order Thermoproteales; family Thermoproteaceae; genus Vulcanisaeta; species Vulcanisaeta moutnovskia. The sequence continues at coordinate 1,581,798 of NC_015151.1, read as the reverse complement.
GAATGCTAGGTCATCCCCAAGTAACCTACCAATCATTGCAGTTGATGTCTTGCCTGAGTACGAGGGAAACGCCCCAGTGAAGTATGTGACCCTACCCCTCGGCCCCTCAACACCGATTAGGAACATGTGCTCACTGAGCCAGCCCTCTTCCATTGCCCTCTTTATCGTGAGCCTAAGGGCTAGTTTCTTGAGACCAATGCTGTTACCGCCGTATTGCGTATTTACTGAGTATACGGTCTCGCCAGGGAGATCTATGTAAATCCTCCTTTGCTTAATGTTCTTGCTTTGTTTCATTTCATTCAATTCTCCCTGAGAATGAAGAAACCTAAGGAACCTGGCCCTCTCGCCCTGCTTGACAAATTCATCGTAGGCAGCCCTATAGAGTATGTTCTCGTTATGCATTACGTAGTAGGAATCCGTTATTTGAACAGCCAATATACTGAATGGGGAACCCTTAGGTCCAAGTGAGTAAAAGCCTACCAGCATCTCCCTACCCTTCATTACTCCGTCAAGCAGTGAGTACATTTCCTTCAATCCCTCATCACGATCCTTCGTCCTTATAAACGGTAGCTTCTGACCACCAGGCAGTAATATAGCCGTGTCCTCACGGGCTCTAGCCTGGTCGTAGGGACTATCGAAATGCACAGTATGCCCAGGAATCTTCAGTGGCATTTCCTCACCAATTTCTATGGCCTTCTTCCTAATGTAGTCGAAATCCTCGGAACTACCCGTGTTTATAAACACGGAGTCGGGTTTACAGAGGTCTATTGCCCAGGCTATAAACTTGTGGAGTTCGGGATTCTTTATGTTCATTAATCTTCGATACATTTCATCACTCATTTTACTTCGGAGGATTTGATCAACCTCATCTAATGCGCTCGGTCCCATTAGACCTATTACTACTCATGTCCTTATAACTATTTCTCTATAAGTCACAATACCATAACAATTGGGTAAACCCATTTAACCCTCAGCAACTCATATAAATTCGAGGTATTAATTATCTAATGTATGGCATGGGACACCAGGTATACCCTGGTGTTGCTAGCGATAGTAATTGTGTTGTTAGCAATATCAATAATTATTTATCTTAATCCCATAATGACGAATACAGGCAACATACTGACTCAGGAAAACACAATGCAACAACAGTACCTTGTACCGATTAACCTAACAATAGGATCGGTATTAAATTACACAAGGAGCATATATGACCACTTAGGTTTGGTAATCATGAATCTAGAGAATATTTATTATTATCAACGTGTTAATACGACAAATATAATAAATGCGGTAAACCGTAGTAATACTAAGGTAATTAACGCATTATCTAGGGTAAACTCAACAATCATTAACTCGATTAAAACGACCCAAAGTAATATTGAAGTAAACGTTACATCAACAATAAATAATGTGGGGAATTCGATATATAATGCTATAACTAATGTTAGTAATTATGTGGCCAGTAATAATACTAAGATCATTAATTTACTTAATGAAATAACAGGTAGGACGGTTATGTATTATCAACTGTATGGCGCGCCTTACATGGTAATACAACAGACCTACACATTATTTATGTTCAGTAATTTAACGCTTGTGGAGACCCTGCTTATAAACCTAAGTATTCCAGCCGGCGGTAATGTAACTATTTACTGCTACACAGTACCCGGTACACAAATAAGTACTCCAGTATACTCAGCAATATCAACAACCTCAGAGACAATAACTGCAAGTATTAGTAATTACCCATGTTGGAAATTAGTAATTCAGGCACCAGGCTCAACCCTTAATTGGTACTCCGGCGTGATTCTCTATCAGGGATGATCATGGTAATCCATAGACAAGGACCAGTATTAAACCAGCTAAGACCAGTGATTCAATTAATAAACAAATACCAATCCTCCTAATACTACGCCTCAAATCATTCATCGGTAATTTACCTTCCCTAACGGCAATAAACGCCCTAATCGTCGGCTCAATAAGCACAATTAAAGACAATAATCCATCAGCGGTGTAAAGTCCGTAGGCCAGGGCTGGCAGGCTTATGAACCAAAGAAGTGATGAGTGGTATGGCTTAACACCCTGCCTAAACGGTAACTTACCCTCCACGTACAGCGCAGAGAACGCGTGGTAAATAATCCATGCTAACGACGCCACTATTACCTTAGCCACCAAATCACCGCCCATGAGGATGTACCACGCCAAGTATGTCGATGCTATTAGCGCAGTTCCAGAAACATTGGTTACCACAGACCTACCCTTCCTACGCACTACCTCAGTCATGAATAATGCAAGTGGTGTTAGGGGTATCAATAACCAAATTCCCAGGTACGGAATAAGCACTAGGTATGGGGCTGTGTTTATTAGGAATAGTAAGTAATCACGTAAACCTCTCCTGGAAGCCAAGCCTAGATGAGCTCTCACGAGGCTCATGATATTCAATAAGGCAAGGCCTGCCGTTAGAGTTAACCTAGTGATGTTAACTTGGTATTTCTCGATAATTAATAGGGTTATTAAGGAAAATAGGTAATTAGTTATTAATAGCGATAATGCGCCAGTGTCTGTATGGATCCTCCTACCAATCAATTTACTATTCATTGAACATAAATCTAGTTACCTTAGGAATAAACATTTCACTCATTACAGGTCTCGTAGGATTAATCGCAATCTGCATCAAGAACAAAATTAATCTTTACTTAGTATGTTTTTGAAGAATTGAGGGGAAACTTTTATTTATCTGGAGTTGAATTATTGAAATAGAATGATAAGGGAAACAATAGTGATAAGAAAAACGCTGTGGTTAGCCCTAAGGAAGCAATTAACTGGTGATTATGGAAACCTAGACTTTGACTGTGAAGTGCTACTAATTAATGATCCAAAGATACACATTGTCGCTTGCACCGATGGTGATGCTGTAAACGTAACAATAACCTACAACCCATTGGACATTGCCCTGGACATTAAGAAAACCCGTGAGAGAGGTAAGCGTGAACATTCACCACGGAGTAAAAGGGTAGTAAATGCACCATTAGCGTAAGTTTAATAATTTAACGATTATAGTATAAATCCAAGTGATGATCATGGTGGACCCTGATCAGTAATTGATGAGCTTCCAGGCTTCTGATAAGTAATGCCTAACCAATCAGTCTTAGGGCTTGTGGATGAATTGATGAGTTAACGATCTCATCAACACTCACTAACCTCCTAAATACCTTGGGTATGTTCTCTATAACATCAGTGGGTGTTATGTGATAACCAAGGTCCTTAGCCGCCAAGTCACCTGCAAGTCCCGTTATGAAGGCGCCAATTGCAGCTGCCTCAAGTGAATCCTGAACCTTAACCATTAATGCCGAAACAACACCAGTGAGTACATCCCCAGTACCTCCAACGGTCATCCCAGGATTACCAGTGAAATTAACCTTATACCTCTGCCCATCAGTTATTACATCAACATTACCCTTAAGCAGGACGATGCCACCCCTCAATGAAGACTTAACCACATCACGCACCATCAAAGCCCTCGACCATGTATTCCCCTCCTTAGTCACGTCTATTCCAGTCAACCACTTAAACTCACCAGCGTGTGGAGTTACAATAACATTTTTTGTGATTAAGTCCTGCCTCTTCAACTCACCAATCGCCTTAATGGCATCAGCATCAATTACTACCTTCTTACCAACATCAACAGCCCTAGAAACCAACTCAACAACAGCCTTCATAGTCTCCTCCCTAAGCCCAAGCCCAGGGCCGATGGCTATCACATGGGACTTACCGACCTGCTCCATTATTTGATCCACATGATTAAGCATTAGGTAGTCACCATCAAGGGGTATCGCTATTATGCTTGGATCATGAGCCCTGATATCCCTAGCCACATCCCTTGGGGCCATGACTATCGACAAGTCAACACCAGTCCTAAGCGACGCCTTAGCCGCTAGGTAAATGGCGCCGGTGAACTCCCTGGAACCGCCAATGAATAGTACACGGCCATTATCACCCTTCTTAGAATCAGGTTTTCTGGCATAACCCAGGTAGTATAAGTCTCCAGGGCCAATTATATGCTCTATCTCCTCGGGAATACCTATATCAGCAATCACTAAATCGCCAACATACTGGGAAACGCCCTCCTTAATCAGGCCAACCTTCGGTCTGTGCATTGTTACGGTGACGTGCGCCTTAACCGCAATATCCCTAACCTCACCAGTGTCAGGGTCCAACCCACTGGGTATGTCAACAGCCACCTTATACGCCGATGACTTATTAATTAACTCAATAGCCGTGGCCTGCGGCTCCCTAAGAACACCCTTTATCCCAGTCCCTATTATTGCGTCGATTATTACCTCAGCCCATGGATGAAAAATGTCTTGGTAGGCAAGTAAGTCATAGGGCGTTGGGGCCTCCATTATCTCTATGTTTAGTCCCCTAAGAATTCCTAAATTATCCACAACAAGCTCCTCCCTAGCATCACTAATGCGGCCCAGGAGAACCACCTTAACTTCCCTGCCCCATGAATGCAGGTACTTGGCAGCCACAATACCATCACCACCATTATCACCCAATCCAGCAACAACAAGTATCCTCCGGACCTTCGGGTACCTCTCAATAACCGTAGTGGCCACAGACCTGCCCGCATTTTCCATGAGTATGTGCCTATCAACACCCATGTAGGCAGCATTCCTATCTATAACACGCATCTCAAGTGTCGTTATCGCACCTGAGGACCAATCCCTGAAGTCAATGGGCATACTCGAGAATGACGTATTATGCCTTTAAAAACGCTTTTATGCAAGACTTAATGAAGAAACATGAATATAGCAATTAGGATTGACTTGGGTAATTGGGAAATACCTGAACATGGTGAATATAGGGAGCCTAAGCACGTGATTAGGATTGAGGGTGATCACGTAATTGCTGAGGTGGAAGTTCCAGGCGTTAGTAAGGAGAGTATAATCGTAAAACTTCTCGATGATGATAAACTCTTCATTAAGGCTGAGGGTAACAATAGGAAGTACCTACTCATTAGGGAGTTGCCTGTGTCAGTCACCGTGGAAGGCTCCCACGCGGAGTATAGGAATGGACTTCTCATAATTAAATTACTAATTAAGGGCGTGAGTATTGGTGTTGAGTGATGATTAGGGCTGCGATACTTGATGTTGATGGAGTTCTAACGTACTTCAGGTCAGCATGGCAGCACCTACATAGGGTACTCGGCACCGAGGAATGGGCTTCATTGAATAGGGAGGCCTATGCATCAGGGCTTATTAATTATAGGGATTGGGCACTTGTCGATGCGCTTCTCTGGATGGGTGTACCGAGGAGCTGGGTTGAGGTCCCTGTAACCCTAAGGAGAGGTACACTGGAATTACTAAAATTCCTTAGGGATAATGACGTATTGGTAATAGCCGTAAGCGGTGGCTTGAATTACACGGGAATCCCCATTAGGGAGTATATTAATTACTTCATTAGTAATGAGTTAGTGCTTGATAATGATGACTCATTAATATCTGTTAAGGTTAATGTAGAGAATAAGAACATAGTTAATGATCTAATTAATAGGCTGGGACTTGATTGGGATTATGTGATGGCCGTTGGTGATAGTGATATGGACTTACCAATGCTCAGGAGGGCTAGGTATTCCATAGCCTATAATCCTGTTAATGAGGAGGTTGCCAATGCGGCGAGGATCGTAATTAATTCCGATACGTTATATCCACTTATTGATCTTGTTAAGGCTATTCTTAAGTAAATGAGATGTATACGTAAAGTAAACGTATACTTGCATACAATAATGCATTAATACTGGATCGCATTAATTACTTGAGATTTATGCCGGACACTACAATGGAGGACTTGGGCATCAGGAAAATTTTTAATTCAAGGGGTGAGGAGACTGTTGAGGTTGAGGTTTACTTAACGGATGGTTATGGTAGAGCAGCAGCACCTGCCGGTGCCTCAAGGGGTTCTCATGAAGTTGTTTACTTCCCCAATGACAATGTTGATCTTGCAATAAGTACGTTTGAGAAAAACGTTGCGCCTGACCTAATGGGTCTGGACGCGTCAATACAGGGTGAGGTAGATGCTAGGCTTGAGGAAATTGATGGTACAGAGAACTTCTCTAGAATTGGTGGTGCGGTGGCCATAGCCACTTCAATGGCCGTGGCAAGGGCGGCTGCTAACGCGTTGGAAATACCGCTTTATCAACACCTCGGCGGCGCTAATGCGAGGGATTTACCATACCCACTGGGTAATGTTATTGGTGGTGGTAAGCATAGCCGTGGCCTTGGCCCTGATATTCAGGAATTCCTCGTATTATCATACGGAGCTCCAGACATTTACATGGCACTTAAGGCAAACATTGAGGTCCATAGGACTGTCTTTAAGGAGTTGGTTAAGGCTGATCCAACGTTCACGGGCGGTCGTAATGACGAAGGAGCCTGGTCAGCAAGGATTTCAACGAATACCGCATTGGATATCCTGAGTAGGGCCGTTAAGGAGGTCAGTAGTAGGGTGGGTTTTGAAATAGGTATTGGCGTTGATATGGCCGCATCGACACTCTGGAATGGTGAGAAGTACGTATATACAAATGAGGGAGTCTCGAGAACACCTAAGGAACAGCTTGAGTTTGTTAAGGGATTGATTGATAAGTACGGACTTATTTATGTTGAGGATCCATTCCATGAGGAGGACTTCCAATCCTTCGCTGAATTAACGGACTCCGTTAACGACAAGTGCCTAATCGTTGGTGATGACTTATTCACAACTAATCCATCCAGGTTATCGAGGGGTATTAAGGAGGGTGCTGCAAATGCCATAATAATAAAGCCCGACCAAATAGGGACATTATCGAGGGCTTGGGAAGCCGTTAGGTTAGCCGTATCCAACGGCTACGTACCAGTGGTATCCCATAGGTCTGGGGACACTGAGTATGAGACGCTGGCTCACATAGCCGTTGGGTTTGGAGCACCAATAATTAAGAGCGGAGTACTTGGTGGTGAGAGGATTACTAAGCTCAATGAGTTAATTAGAATTCAGGATTACATGGGTAAGGCTGCCAGGATGAATCAAACACTGACCCAGAGACTTAGGCATTAGTTCTCTATGATATACCGTGAGTGCTCAGTGGTGAAATACTTATTAATCAGATTCTTCACCGTAGTTCTCAATGGGTGAGGAACGTAAGGAGACACGTGAGGAGGGATTAGCTCCGGTTCCACCACAGGAGGAATTATTGATTGCCATTGAGCGTTACCTAGCGGCTGGTGTTAGGCTTGGTACTAGGGTGTCAAATGCATATCTGCAGAGGAGAGGTTTTGTATTCTCAGTAAGACCTGATGGGCTTAGGATACTTAACCTGAGGAAGATTGATGAGAGAATTAGGATTGCAGCTAAGATGATCGCCATGTATGACCCCGAGAAGGTAGTTGCATACTCGGCTAAGCCATACGGCTTCAAGCCTGTGGAGATGTTCTGCAAGTTCGTTAACTGCAAGGCAATAACGGGTAGGTTCATACCAGGAACATTCACAAACCCAAACCTTAACCACTACATAGAGGCTGACTTACTCATATCCACAGACCCGAAGGCAGATGCGCAGGCAATTGAAGAAGCAGCCACAATGGGTATACCAGTCATTGCTCTTGTGGATACTGACACGCCAATATCCTATGTAGACCTAATAATACCATGCAATAACAAGGGAAGAAGAAGTCTAGCCCTAGTTTACTGGTTACTGGCTAGGCAGGTACTTAGGATTAGAGGCGAGCTGAAGGAGAATGAGGACCTGCCCGTATCACCTGAAGAATTCGAGGTCAAGGTATCGCTTGAGGGAATTACCCAATAAAACACTGATTATTTGCCTAATCATTATAAAGTAAAGCGTTTATTTTCCGGTCTAGTCTAAATCACTGTATGGTTCGGGTGCGTAAACCAGCGGTTGCAGGTGCATTCTATGAGGCTGATAAGGATAAATTAATTAAGCAGATTGAGTGGTCGATAAGTCACTCATTAGGGCCAGGTCAACTGATTAGGCAGCCCCGTGAGGGGTATAAGGCCGTACCAATTGTAATAGTTCCACATGCTGGTTATATATACTCAGGCCCTGTAGCCGCCATGTCCTTCGTCGAGATCTATAGGTTTCACAAACCAAAGACCTTCATATTAATTGGACCTAATCACTATGGCGTTGGTGCGCCAGTGGCTATATATCCAGAAGGTACTTGGGAGACGCCACTTGGAGTGGTTGAGGTTGATTCGGATGTGACTAAGGAATTAATGAGCAGGGTTAAGTACCTGGAACCTGACGTGTACGCCTTCACTCAGGAGCATTCTATTGAGGTTCAATTACCCTTTATTCAATATATATTCGGTAATGACGTGAAGATCGTGCCAATAATCATTTGGAGACAGACGAAGGAGGTTGCTAGGGATCTTGGTAATGCAATAGCTGATGTAATCTCGGGTCATGAACTTGGCTCCATAGTTTATGTAGCCTCAAGTGATTGGAATCACTATGAACCTCATGAAATAACAACGGAAAAGGACATGAGGGCTATCGACCCAGTCCTTAGGCTTGATGAGGATTCGTTCTTCGATGCTATTGAGCGTTATGACGTATCAGCCTGCGGTTATGGCGCCATCGCAACGGCAATAATTGCAGCTAAGAAACTTGGTGTTAGGAACGTTATCCTCCTCAGGCACGCTACGTCTGGTGATACTAGTGGATATACGTTAGAAACCGTGGGCTATGCATCAATAGCATTCTACCTATGATGCGACATCCTATATTCAATCAAAATATTTAATTAATTTATTTTAAGAATAAACATGGAGTAATTAATATGAGTGCGGTTAGGATATTCTTCGAGATATTACTGATAATAGTCGCCCTAGCCCTAATATACTCAATAGTCGCGCCCTTTAAGACTGAGTTAAAGGCGTATATACTCAGTATTGGTAATAAGCAAGTAAGCGAGTTACTGTATGTAGGGGGCTACGTTGTTTATAAATTAGGTTACTTATCATATACATTACTAAAAATTATAGCTAAGTACTCATACCAAGCAGTACAATATTTATTAAGCAATTCAGGGGTTAAAACAAGTCTATTATTAAGTAATTGAGAGTGCCGCAATCATTTTCTCTTTGTATGAAAAAGAGAAAGATTTAAATAGAAAGAAAAACAATTAATTACTTTGATGAGCGTTATACAACCTAAGGAGGTTAGGACATGGAAGGATGAGTTGAAGGACGTGCTGACGAAGTATGTGAGGGATCCATTCAAGGACAAGATTGATGAGTACCTGGGCTTTCTCGACACATTGTATGATAAGTGGTGGAATGGTGATGTAAAGACCAGGGAATACTACGCGTATCACATGGCGCTCCTAATGGCTAAGTCAGATAAACCAAACGTAATTAAGGCAAAACTCAACAGTTACTATGCATATCTTGTCTATAAGGGCTACGTATCTGCCTATAGGCTCATGAAGGACAAGTACGTGGCTGGCGGTGAGTCAATTTATACATGGCTAAGGGCGTATCGAAAAATACTAGGTTAAGCAGGTGTGGTTGGAGGGTCACAGTCTAAAATTTACCCTTGTTACGTAATACATTATATACGTATTCGTAGATAATATCGACAACCTTCTTGGCATCTATGTACGTAGTATCAATGATTAAGTCGAAGATAGAGATATCATTGATATCAATCCCATAAATAGCCAGGTACCTCCTCCTATTGGACTCCTCACGGGTCTTAATCTCATTCAGTGCCTCCTCAATTGATTTACCATCCCTAATTAACAGTCTCTGTGACCTAGCCCTAATGTCGGCCTTCAGGTAAATACGTACATCAGCCACATCCTTAAGCATCCAAGCAACTAAGTGACCCTCAATAACTACATTATCCTTCTTAGCCTCCCTAATGGTTTCCTCATCAACAACCCTATCAATACTAAAATCAGTCTCAGCAATCCTATGAAGCTCAAGCAATGAAACACCCCTTTGAATAGCGATTTTCCTAAATAACTCACCAATGGACACAAACCTATAATTCAGTCTATTAGCTAATTCCCTAGCCACTGTGGTCTTCCCACTAGCTGCTTGTCCACTAATGGCTATAACGCCCATCTTAATCACGTCGCTGATAATCGTACAGCCGTCCTAAGAGCCAACGCCAAACACCTATGGCAAATGTAACCACCGTATGGCCTTGACACTGTTAAACCAGCAACGCGTCTCGCCTTAACCCTGGTCTCATCAACGCCCTGCAGTGGCCTACCACAGATAGCACACCTAGGCTTAGATGCAAATCTCTTTTTATAATGAACCACGTGTCTACCGCCTGGCGTCCTGGTTTGCGTCCTCCTTAATTTCCTTGACCTTAATGCTGGTCTTGGCATAATTGATCGTCAAACACCTAGTTAGTTTTTATGCTTTACTTACGTACTTATACGTTAGAGGGCCAGGCCTAGCCATACCAAGTAATAAGTACTTACTTAATTCCTCATCATCAATCACGTAAATATGGGATTTCCTCAACACAAGTTCCACCTCCTTATCGGAAGCATTGACCCAATTAATCCTATTAATCAAGGACCTTGGTATCACGAACACGGTGCTACCCTCCCCACGTAATCTATAGGCCGCCCTCTGTAATTCATAGAACAGCCTATTCACCCTATCTCTTTTTGACATCATCCTAATTATTGCCTCCTCAATACTGCCCGTCTCAAGGAGTGCTATTAATATTATCTCAATTATCTTATTTATCCTATCAGGAACACCAATCACCGAGCCCCTAAGCTCAATCCTACACCTAGGTACATTTAATCCCAACAATCCATACAACCTACCTGTCCCATCCTTAATCCTTCTTTCCTTATCCACAATACCGCCTATCACGAAGGTGGAGATCCTAGTAATTAATTGCTCACTAAGTACGCAATCACCCTCCGGGTCAAGCATTACGGCGTTATCATGAATAATCGGTTTATCCCGTCTAATAACTACACCGTGCCTAAATCCCCTAGCAAATTTGCCGATTCTCTCGAGAAACTCACTAGGTGTACTCGTTAATTCCAGGTTAGAGTCCCAGAGATATCTCCTTATTGTATTTATTGAGGTTAATACCTGCTCTATGAGTTCATTCTTCTCAGAATCCGTATGCTCATTCCAAAGGGATAGATCAACTATGAAGCGAGGCTTCTGGGGAATATCCATGAGTAGGTCCAGTGATGCCGTACAATCACTTGGCTTGGCTAGGTAGGCATCACATGGTAATGCCCCCATTGATAATAACGATAGTATCTCTAGGTCATTAATTCTCGAAATAACATTACCACCAAAACCACCTAGGCAAAGTACGTACTTACCTAGCAATAAATTCACGGCAATGCACTGCGGTAAGTAATAATTGCATTTGAGTTTACGGGGTATGCACAGTCTGTGAATGCCGAGGTCCCTTAGGGCATTCAATAATTGATTACCGAGTAACACTACGGAAGGATTATTAATTTAGGCTAATAAAAACATGAACTCATAATGACTATGCGGAATAAGGACTTACCACTCTGCGATAACCATGCACATACAAACCCAGTAATCGGTATGGGCCCTAGGGAGTTGGCCAGGAGGTTTAGGAGGGAGGGTGGTAAGTTCATCGTAATAGTAGCCCTATTAACCTGGAGCCTGGGGTTAACACCTGGGGATCTTGATAGTGTTAGGAGGATGTACGATATAACCGTGGAATCCACCAGGATAATTAATGAGGAGGGTGTTAAGTCCGTAGCCATTGTCGGCTTACACCCAGCTGAGGGTTATGAATTACTTAGGAGGGGTTGGTCCAGGGAGGATGTACGTAAATTCATGGAGAAGGGCATCGACTTGGCAGCTGAGTATGTTAGGGAGGGTAAGGCCGTGGGGATTGGTGAGATTGGTAGACCTCATTGGGAGGCGCCTAATGACGTTGTTAATTTCTTCAACGAGCTAATAGAATATGCGTTTAGGGTTGCTAAGGACGTTAACGCAGTTTTGCACCTACACCTGGAGAGGAATGGTGTTAGGACAGCGTTGTCAATCACGGATATGATGAGGAGGGTGGGTAATAGGCCCTATAGCGTTGTTATGCATCATGCAGAGCCCGTAACCATTGACACAGCATATAATAGTAACGTAATGCCATCAATACCCATGGGTAGGAGAGGGGAGTTTGAGGATGCCGTTAAGCATGGGCCGAGTTTTGTTGTGGAGAGTGACTTCATTGATGATCCAAAGAGGCCAGGCGCCGTGATACCGCCGTGGACCTTGGTTAAGAAGTTGAGGGGTTACGTGGTTAATGGTATTATTAATGATGATTTCCTATATAGGATTTGTGTAGATAATATTGGTAGGGTGTATGGCATTACGTATTCATAGCCATAGTCAGTAATTAATGAATAGGCGCTAGTGGTTTTTAAAGGCATAATATTCTATTGATTGAATGAGTGACGAGGAGCGGGAATTAATTGAACGTATGTATAGGAGGATGTTAATGAGTACCAAGGAGCAGTCAATAGGCGCTAAGTCAGTAATGTGTCCTACCGGCATCATATCTCTTGATAATAATAATCTAAACTCAATGATTAAGAAATGCCTTGTGTCCGTGATTGATTTCTACGCTGATTGGTGCGTACCATGCCGAATAATGGAGCCCATACTTAATAAGTTGGCCCAGGTATTTGCTGGTAAGGTATTCTTTGGTAGAGTTGATGTTGATGAGTACCCAGAGGTGGCTGCTGGGTATGGTGTCATGTCCATACCAACCACGATATTGCTTAGGAATGATGAGGAGGTTTATAGGGTAATTGGTGCCGTTGATTATAACACAATGAGGAGGTATATTGAGATTTACCTCGGTGTTAAACCCTAGGTATTTACCTCACTAATTATTAATCGCCTGCCATCCTGCGCCGGTAATATGAATGTCAACTTATAACTATCGCCAAAGAATATTACACTGACATCATTACCAAGGTGAAGCTCCCCATCAATACCGGCCAGGATACAGTTCTCGCAGTTCCTGGCATCATCAATTATATTCCTAAATATGCTAATGGCATCCTTACCATTAATCATTATTGAAGCCACAACACCCGCATGATCACCATGTACATGATGGTCCATCTTCGCATTATACTTAGTCCTTAATGTGTCCATGAAATAACCAAGCTCCTCAATAACTTCCTTAGGTAATTCCGTTATGTGATGGTGATGATGCTCATGCCCCTCCTCAACTCCCTCTTCCTCCTCGTTCTCCCCCTCATTGCCTTCAACACCACTAAAACCAAAGGTCATACTAATTATCAACTCAAGCTCCTCATTCTGAGCAATCCTCTCAATCTCCTTACCCAATTTACGCCACTCCTCAAATCCAAGTTTTATCTGCATCATATCAACGCCAACTAAGGAAACCCATTAATAAAACCTTTTGCTTTCCTTTAAATGGGTCATGGTTTCAAGACCGAAATAATTACCGCATTGTTCAGTGGCTTAGGGTTATTTAATATACCTATTAATGCCCTTATTCTATATATAATCATGGTAAGACTAAGTATAATAAGAATAAAGCTTAAAAAACTCCTTTTGTACATTATTCGTGCCCACTAATAACCTAGAAATCGAACCAAGCGATTTATGGAGAATCCTAAAGGCCTCGGGCATAAAGTATGTCAAGTTCATAGTTATTGACATCAATGGTGCACCAAGATCAGAAATAGTCCCAATAGACATGGCCAAGGACCTATTCATCGATGGAATGCCCTTTGACGCTTCATCAATACCATCATACTCAACAGTGAATAAAAGCGACTTCATTGCATATGTGGATCCAAGGGCTGTGTACGTGGAGTATTGGCAGGATGGTAAGGTGGCTGACGTATTCACAATGGTTTCCGACATAGCCAATAAACCATCACTACTTGACCCAAGGAGGATTCTTAACGACACGCTTGAACAAGCCAAGTCTAAGGGTTATAATTTCCTAATGGGTGTTGAGGTTGAGTTCTTCGTGGTTAAGGAAGATGGTGGTAAACCAGTCTTTGCAGATTCTGGTATTTACTTTGATGGTTGGAATACTACGGCGCAATCTCAATTCATGAAGGAACTAATAACGGCAATAGCTAAGGCAGGAATTAACTACACCAAGATTCACCATGAAGTCGCCCCAAGCCAGTATGAAGTAAACATAGGTGCTATTGATCCATTAAGACTTGCAGATCAAATGATATACTTTAAGATTATGGCTAAGGACATGGCGAAGAAATACGGCTTAATAGCCACATTCATGCCAAAGCCCTTCTGGGGTGTTAACGGTAGTGGTGCCCACACGCACATTAGTGTTTGGAGGAATGGCGAGAACCTATTCCTAAGTAATACGGGGAAGATAACTGAGGAGTGCGGCTACGCAATAAGTTCAATACTGGGCAATGCAAGGGCATTAAGCAGTTTTGTTGCCCCACTCGTTAATTCATACAAGAGGTTAGTGCCTCATTATGAGGCACCGACTAGGATTGTTTGGGGTTATGCAAATAGGAGTGCCATGGTTAGGATACCGCAGTATAAAATGAGGATAAACAGGATTGAGTATAGGCACCCGGACCCAAGCATGAACCCATACCTAGCCTTCGCAGCTATGATAAAGACGATACTGAGGGGTTTTGAGGAGAGGAGGGAGCCACCATCACCGACAGAGGATGTGGCGTATGAATTAGTCAATACCTTGGAAACACCGACTACATTGGAGGATGCGCTTAAGGAGCTTTCTAAAAGCTTCCTATTTAGTGAGTTTCCAAGTGATTTGATGAATGCGTACCTGAGGGCTAAACAGAATGAGTGGGAGGATTACCTAACTAGGGTTGGTCCCTGGGAAAGGACTTGGAATGTAATAACTGATTGGGAGTACAGCAAATACCTAGTTACGGCATAATCACCTTACTCAAAATCAGCCTCTAATCTACCTGAACTCGCCCTTAAATAAATCGTTCTAACACCCGCATTTCTCAGCCTCCTTAGTAACTTCATGTCGCATGTCACGGCAACACAACCATACGCCCTAGACACCTCGATTACAGAATCATCTGGTGAGCCATAAGCCTTAGCAATTGAGAAGTTATTAATAACGTAATTAAGGGCGTTACTTGACGCCCTAGCTGTCCTAGGCCTACCCCTACTCAACTTTACCAACTCATTAAATACTGGGTATGGTATTACCGGTATTACTAGTGTATTGATAATTTTAAGGACCTGGTCAATTGCTCGCACACCCTCAGTAAACATAAGTAATAACGCACTGGTGTCAAAGACTGCACACTCTATTTTAAAATCCATTAAAACTCACTCAAGGACCGTATTACCATCCTTAAGTATTCCATAACCAACAATCCTCCATCTATTATTAACCTGCTTAGTAATGACCACCTTGGAATTCTGCTCTGTAGAGACCGCCTTCCTCAACGTTATATCGAGCTTACCACCATGGAATCCCTTCACAATACCCATCACTGCTGCTGAACCCACATGCACCATTACAATATCCCTGGGCTTAAACGTCACATCCCTTAACGCTTGATCACCAGGTTTCTCAATCCTATGAAACTCAAGGGTTAACTCACTCCATACAGGTGGTAATGTGCCAGGCTTACCAACAACACTACCAACGAGAGAGTCAGCCTTCGTTAACGCCGGATCAAGCTCTGTACCAATACCCACTAAGCCACCTGGTCTAGCCTCCTCAATACGTTCATTACCGATTGCTATGCTAACGATCCTTGTGATTATCGGTTCATACTTATTACCCAATTTAAGGCCTGGTCTTATCTCGATTTCATCATTTACCTTTGCTGAGCCCTTAATAACCGTACCACCAAGCACACCACCAACCAACTTATCTGGTGAAGTGCCTGGCTTATTAACGTTGAAGCTCCTAAGGACAAACATCCTGAAATCACCACCAGAGGCCTCCCTAGGTGGTACTAGCTTATCGATTAATGTGGATATGACCTCTATATTGACCTTATGTAGTGAGGATATGGGTATTACCGGCGAGTTCTTGGCCCACGTATTACCAAGAAACTGCTTAATTTGCTTATAATTCTCAAGCGCCTGCTCTTTGTTCACTAGGTCGAGCTTGTTCTGAACGACAATTAATTTGTTAAGGCCCATTATCGTCAATGCCGTGAAGTGCTCCTCAGTCTGTGGCTGAGGTACTGGCATTGATGCGTCAATCACTAGGAGAGCGGCATCGATGTAGGAAATACCGGATATCATGGTGCTTATTAGGACTTCGTGGCCAGGCACATCAAGTATTGACACCTTCCTCTTAAGTGCAGGTTCATCACCATTAGGGCACTTACCATCCTTAAGCAAACCATCACTAATTATCCTAAACTCACTATCCATTGATGGGCACTCATAAAGGCCAATTGTTATGTAGCCAAGCTTAACAGTCATGGCCCTCTTAATCTCCTCACTATACCTAGCAACCCAAACGCCACTAAGCGCATGTACCAGTGTTGTCTTACCGTGATCCACATGACCAGCAGTCGCAATAATGGCATCCGGGTAGATGTATTTACTCATTCAAATCGAACTGGCATTAAGGGTTTAATAAGATTTCAGCATATGAAAGGTACAAAACCATTATCGAATGGAATAAGTTTTATATCGGGCAAGGCAATAATTAGTCTGCGGCCATACACCCAGCCACGGCCAATAACCGGGCGAGCCCGGCAACGGCTCGCCTGAGGAAACTTCCCCACAATACCGTGGATCCCCGCGGGGCAACCCGCCGACCGAGAGGTCGTCAGGGGATAATGGCCCAAATAGGGACCTGTGATCTCCACGGGTGAGGTCCGGGTAGGGCCTTAGACGAATGGTACAGAAGGGGAGTTATGCCGTGGCTGGGTGTATGGCTGGCCAAGGCAATTATTTTAGGTATTATTTTTATTTATTCATAGTGACTTAGGAAATTATTGAAGATTAAAGGGAAGAAAATATAGATTTATTTTTAATGAGTATCGCTTTCGTAACTAACGTATCGGCTTATTTCTTCTTTTCCTTCTTCTCTTCCTTCTTTCCCTCTTCCTTCTTCTCCTTCTTGGACATACTGTTCTTGATTTATATTGCGGTTTCTTATAAAGGTTGTAATTTTAATTTATAGTGTAAAAGTTGGATTGTGGCAGGTGTTTAGCTACGTTGATTCAATACATGCCTAATAAAGCATTTATCTGCTTGCTTCGTCATGCCTCACGTGGATTTGTATGAGTTTAGAGTCATTAACTCGCGTCTAATGATGTTTTTCTCCCAATGTTTCTCTCTCTTTTTATCCAATTAATTAATTAGATTCTTCGACCGCTAATTTCTGAAGGCAATAATGTTTAGTGATTTTTTAAGGAAAAATTGGTATTGGATCCTAGGTGCTTTAGCGTCTTTCCTGCTATTCATAATAAGTCCCGTACTATTTATTATCGTGTTTGCCGTTATTTTAGCAATTTACTTCCTTGTTATTAGGCGTAGGAGGGGTGGTGTGAATGCGGAGGGGGTTGTCACGACTAGGGTTAGGGTATTAAGGAGTGTGTCCTCTCAGGGAGTTAATGATTTAAGGTTGAGCAGGGTCTGTCTCAGTGTTGGTGTTGGCGAAGGGGTAGTACGCATTGGTGATAGGTGGATCTCGGCATTATTAATTAGTACCTTGGACTACTCATTGCTTCGTGATATTATTGGTCTCGGAGCCGTAATTAGTGATAATAATAATCATTACCTGGTAATTTACGGTGAAAGCGTTGATGATGTTTCCGTTAAACTCAATACGGCAATTGAGCTACTTAAATCCCGTAATGTCCTATTTAGGCAGCTATCATCATCTGATATAATTAATGAGGTGATACTGAGATGGATGAATTAAGTGAGAAGGGTAAGGAGTTGCTTAGGAAGGTTTTGAGTAGGGGTAGGATTGCCTACGATTCATTGAACGAGGATGAGAGAAGGGTCGTTGATGAATTAGTAAGGCTTGGTTATGTTAAGCTTTACCTTGAGCCAAATGGTAAGAGGATCGGCGATGCATTGAGGATAACCGGCTTAACAAGTACTTCCCATGGCAAGCCCAATTACATGAATTACCTATGCCTAGTACTGGCATCGCTAATACCATTATTGTTCCTATACCTATCAATAAGGTCATTAATCATGGGTTACGCATTAATCGGTGTATTCTTCCTAGCCATTAGCGCGGGTCTCGCCTATGTCATTTACTTAATCACGCGTAGAAGGCATTGCCTAGATCAAGTTTAGACTCTGAGTATCCTTATACTATAGTCATTGTATGTGTCTATAACCCCATGTGTCAGAAGGACAAGGTCACCCTTAGCAATCAAGCCACCCCTTATTAACTGATTCAGTGTCTCCCTCTCGCCCTCATCGTATTCCCTAATATTCCCAATTAGTATAGGCTCCACACCCCAATAAAGCCTTAACCTCCTCATTATTCTCTCATCACTGACACCAACGTAGGTAGGCACCCTAGGCCTATACCTAGAAATGGCCTCGACGAATCTACCACCCCTCGAGTAAATGACTATCTTTGCACCAATATCCTCAGCCAACTGAACGATGCCCAGGGCGAGCCTATCGGTTATATTCGCCATCACATCCCTCTCGACATGGACCTCATCCTCATACTCACTGGCAACCCTCCTCAACCATTGCACAGCCTCAACAGGGTATTTACCAACGGCGGTCTCGCCAGTTAATAATAATGAATCAACGCCCTCCGTGACCGCATTCGTTATATCCACAACCTCAGCCCTAGTCGGCACTGGTTGCTCAATCATTGACTCCAATAACTGTGTTGCTACCATCACAGGTCTACCGCATTTTTGGGCCTCCTTAATTATTGCCGTCTGTATCCTGGGTATTTCCTCAAGGTCAAAGTGCATACCTAGGTCACCCCTGGCCACCATCACATAATCACTCGAGCAAACAACATCCTTCATGTTCCTAACAGCGTCGGGACCCTCAATCTTAGCCACAAGCTTTATCCAATCACCACCAAGCCTCCTCAACTCGGTCCTAACTTCCTCAATATCGTCAGAACTCCTAACGTGGCTCACACCCACGTAGTCCATCCCAACCTCCACAGCGAACTTAAGGACCTCTCTATCATAATCATCAAGTATTGGTAATGGGTAATCCTTACCCTTAATAACCACGGCCTTCTCCTGGGCAATAATCCCAGCAGTTAATGCCGTGAGAACCGCATTATTTCCCGAAACCCTATCAACACGCAGTCTTAATCTGCCGTCATTCATCACGATAATATCATCAATCGTTATAACCCTAAAGAATGATGGATTAGGTATTGGCACGAAATTCCCAACTGCCTCCTCAGCGAGTCTGAATTCCACAGAGTCGCCAGTATTGAGTGTTAGGGGTTTCATGCTTCCTGTTCTAACTCCAGGGCCTCTTAAATCACCAAGTACGGCGATATCACTCCTAAGTTCCCTGGCGTTTAATATCCTGGACTTCCACTCCTCGGTATTACCGTGGGAGAAGTTTATCCTTATTCCATCAACATACTTAATGAGCTCCTTTAACACCTCTGTTTTTTCCGAGGTCGGTCCTATGGTCGCCACAATCTTTACTTTACCCACAACCACGCCATATTACTGGGATTATAAACCTTAGAGAACGCGGGTCTACTGATTCATTCTTCATAATTGCATTGCCAGGGTAATACTTTATAGTTAGCGCTATGTGTATTTCATAGTATAAGTTACTTAGGTGATTCATTTGCCCAGGCTCGACACTGTGCCATGCATGGAATTAGTTGGTAAATATGCCGTGCTTCATTGGGGTAATGAGGAATTTACCATACCCAGGCTTAAGCATGGAGTGCTCTTTTTAATGTCAGGTTACGTTGGTTCACAAATACATGGTTGTGAATACAGGATACACCTAGACTACTTGAGGGGTAGGATTGTTAATGAAGGCGTAATTAATGGGCTCCAGGAACATTCAAGGCAGCTTGGTGTTAATGAGGATGGGCTTGGGCTTGAGCTTGGTTGGAACCCCATCATAGTTAATCGCGGTGAGGAGGGCGTCTACTTCTTCAATTCTAAAATGAAGAACTGGATTGGCTATGCAGACTTTAGTAAGCCTTTTATTCAGGAGGCTTCGCTTGTAATGATTAGAAGAAACGTACCAATCCTCGGTCTTCCCGACTTAATAATAAACCTGGATAATAAGCCCACGTACATATTAGAGTTAAAGACCACTAATAATTCGACAAATCTGAAATTCATGAGGGGTAGGGAGGCGCTACAGGCAGAGTCGTACTTCCATATGATGAATTACCTGGGGCTTAACCCACGGGGTGCAGCCATCATAAAGATTGTTAGGGGATCAGAATTTCGAATAATTGATAATATAGACCTAATCATTAGATCCTTGGATGGTGGTGAGGATTTTGTGAGATTGACGAAGTACGTTGTTATCCATAGGATCAACGTTAGAGACTTCAATGATTTCCTTAAGGATGTGGATTATTCCCTCGATTATTGGCTTGGGCTTAGAAATCCAAGGCCATCACCCAGTAGGGGATTATGCTCAGGCTGTGAGCATAGGAGGTATTGCCCATACAGTGTTGTTAGGTAATTCTTGGTAATGATAGCAGTAATATCACTAACACGTATATTATTGGTGCACCTATCAATAATACAAATAGGGAGGGAATGAATGCATAGGCAAGACCGAGGATTGCCTCAATGATCGTTAACCAAACCCACGTAGTCCTAAACGCCTTACCTAGGCACGCCACATGACTAAAGAGATATGGACAATTAATTACTTTTCTCAGGTTCGTATCCACAGAACCCTCAATGACCCTAACCTCACCATCAACCTGAATGCCGGCATTAGCCAGAAGCCTTAGTAATGACGTGGAGTATTTCGTGAGATTAACACCGTTATAAAATGATATGTCTAACTTAATCCTCCTAACAATCTCAGCGAGGCTCATTGACTGAACAAGCTTTTCACCAAGTTCTGATGACAAAGCCCTCCTAATGCTGAGGAAATTAACCACACCCGTCGGCTCCCCAGTCCTTATGTCAAATGGTGATATTAAACTGCCAGGTAATTCTAGGGATGATGGATATGGTATCAATATATCGGTAATGCCTATTCCATCACTGCTCACGGCAAGGTTAAACAGCCTAATGCTTGGTGAGAAATCCATTATTCTCCAAGTATTGCTCAATGAGGGTATGTAACCCCTAAAGAATTGTATTACGGAACCATCATCCCTAATGAAGTACATGGTAATGTATGCATAAAAACCCCTTAGTACAATTGTTGCCCGTCTCAGGGTATTCACTATGATTAAATCCATAGAGAGTGGGCAGGTATCGCCAGTGCGGGAATGCCTTGTTAGTTCATGAATAATCACGGTCTTAATTCTCAATCCTATTATTGACATAATGAGCAATATTACGAAGATCATGATTCCAATTATGAACTGGTTTATTAAATATGCCATTACTTAATAATGATCGCATTCTCTTTTTAAATTATTTTATCATTTTCCTTCAGCTCTTATTTATAATGGTTTATCATTTTAAATAACGCATAAAGTTTATAAATGATTATATGCGACATTTGTCGATGAGCTTTACCGTTGACAAAGTAATAAAAAGGGAACCGCTCGTAATAAGTGAGAATGCCAGGGTTAAGGATGCAGTTAACATAATGAGTAGGGAGAATGTGGGTATATTAGTAATTGTTAATAATGCAGGTAAGCCAATTGGTGTTATTTCTGAGAGAGACGTAATAAAGGCGTTGGCCCGTGGCAAGGACCTTAATGCTAAGGTAACCGAGGTTGGTACTGTAGGGAATTTAATAACAGTGGGTCCCAAGGACAGCATTTATAGGGCTGCCCTGCTAATGAATGACCATAAGATAAGGCATCTAGTGGTTATGGATGGTGATAAATTACGCGGTGTCATCTCCATTAGGGACATAATTAGTGAGGAGAGGGTTATTTCGAGACTAGCCGAACTCGCCGAAGCCAGGTCCTCTGAAGCCGAAGTTAGCGGTGCTGATTAAAAAGCTTAAATATGGGTAGTAATTATTAAAAACGATGGATTTTCTCAGGAAGTGAAATGGAATCGTTTAAATCAAAGGTTGAAGAGCTGTATAGCGATTTTTTGAGGGAGATTAGGGAAATTGAGCGAAAATGGCAGAGGGAGTGGTATGATAAAGGAATGTTCAATGCTGATCCAAAGCCAGGTAAACCCAAGTACTTCATAACGGTGCCATACCCATACGTATCAGGTTCACCGCACATTGGTCACAGTAGAACATACACGATAGGCGACATAATAGCCAGGTATAAGAGAGCCAGGGGCTTCAATGTATTATTCCCAATTGCATGGCACATAACCGGGACACCAATACAGTCAGTGGCTGACAGAATAATGAAGGGTGACCCGGATGATATAAGGCTGTATTCCTGGTACGTGAGTTTATACATTGATGACCCAAGTAAGGTTAAGGAAGTACTAGGCACATTCACTAATCCCTGGAACATAGCCCAATTCTTCGCCTCAGTCTACATTAGGGACTTCATGTCCATGGGATACTCAATGGACTTCAGGAGGCAATTCACGACTGGTGATCCAGACTATAACGCATTCATTATTTGGCAGTACTACAGGTTAAGGGAGACTGGTTACATAACACAGGGAAGCCACGTAGTGCTCTACTCACCTGACGAGAACCAGGCGGTGGGTGAGCATGACATTAAGGGCGGTGACGAAATGACCATAGACATACTCGAGTTCAACCTCGTGAAGTTTAGACTGGAGAATTCCAATGAGTACCTAGTCGCGGCTACGCTAAGGCCCGAAACAATTTATGGGATCACAAACGTGTGGATTCATCCAAGTGTTGGGTATGTGATTGCTGAGGTTAATGGTGAGAGGTGGATAATTTCAAAGCCAGCGGCATGGAAATTAAGTTATCAGGGTTATGATGTTAAGTTGGTCGGTTCAATACGTGGTGAGGAGTTGATAGGTAAATACGTAATTACGCCGCTCATTAATAGAAAGGTTCCAGTATTACCTGCAAACTTTGTTGATGAGAACACAGGCACGGGGGTTGTCTATAGTGTACCCGCCCACGCGCCCTACGACTATGTAGCCCTAATGGACCTTAAGAAGGATGAGAAGACATTGAGTGAGTACGGCATTAAGGAAATCGTAGAGTCAATAGAGCCCATAAGCATCATTAAACTGCCCAATTATGGTAAGTACCCCGCCAAGGACGTGGTTGAGAAGCTCGGTGTTAAGGGTCAGAGCGATAGGGAGAGACTTGATGAGGCAACGAGGATTGTGTATAGGGAGGAGTTTTACAATGGTGTTATGAAGGAGAACACATTATTCCCTGGGCTTAGTGTTAATGAGGCTAGGGAGAGGACGATAAAGGCACTGAGCGAGCAGGGGGCGTGGGGTAGGATGTATGAGTTAGAGCCTAGGAATGTATATACGAGGAGTGGTAACCCAGTCATTGCGGCCGTGATTAAGGATCAGTGGTTCCTTAATTATGGAAACCCAGAGTGGAAGGCGAAAGCGTTTAAGTGCCTTAACTCCATGAGGATAATACCCGAGAAGTACAGGAAGAACTTTGAGGACGTATTTAATTGGTTATCCATGAGACCGTGCGCGAGGAAGAGGGGGCTCGGTACGAGACTGCCCTGGGATCCCGACTGGATAATAGAGTCCCTAAGTGACTCAACAATATACATGGCTTACTACACAATTGCCCATAAAATAAGGTCAAGTGGTCTTGACAAAAAGCTTGGGGAATTTGCTAAAAGGGTCATAAGCAGTAAGGGTAATGATAAGGAGGCCCTAAACGCAATAATGACCTTCTTTAATTACATATTCCTAGGTGAGGGCGATCCAGGTCGTGTTGCAGAGGTGTTTGATGTTAGTAAGGAGTTAATTGAGGACATGAGAAATGAGTTTGATTACTGGTACCCAGTGGATGAGAGACATAGTGGTCCTGATTTAATAAGTAGTCACCTGAGCTTCTTCGTGTTTCATCATGTTGCCATATTCCCAGAGAAGTATTGGCCAAGGTCAATAACCTTTAATGAGTACGTGATTAGGGAAGGCATGAAGATGAGTAGGTCATTAGGTAACGTACTTCCGTTACCCTATATACCAAGGAAGTACAGCAGTGACCTTGCGAGGCTTTACCTAGCCTCAGCCACAGACCTTGATTCAACACTTGATTGGAGGGAGGATGACGTGACCAGCGTCGCGAGTAGGTTCTCTAGGTTCTGGGATCTCACGAATGATATTATTAAGGAGGGAAGATCGTTAAGTAATGTCAATGTTAAGAATTCATCATTGATCACGCAGTGGCTAATTTCTAAGGTGAATAAGGCGATTCGTGACTCAACGATTGACATGGATAATGAGAACATTAGGGGTTACACTCTTAAGGCATTCTTTGACCTACTCTCGTCCGTTGAGAAGTACCTGGAAATTACGGGCGTTATTAATGTCAGTAAGGACGAGGTTAGATGGGCCTTGTGGTACGTCCTTGAGCGCTGGGTTAAGTTGTTACAGCCAGTGATGCCTCATATTGCTGAGGAGCTTTGGCATAGAATGGGTAATGAAACATTCGTATCCCTGGAACCCTGGCCTGAGTATAATGAGGAATTGATAAATGATGAACTGGACATAGCCTTAGACCTGGTTGAGAGGACTATAGAGGATATCCAGGAGATACTCAGGGTTACTAAAATAACGCCTAAAGCCGTGCATCTTTACGTAGGGCCATCAAGTGAGTATTACAAAATTGTTGATGAGGCTATTAAGCTCATTAATGAGGGTAAGACGATGGGCGAGACGATAAGGGCAATCGTCAATAAGCCTGAGTATAGACGTATGGCTGATAGGGTAGCTAACCTTGTTTCTAAGGTCGTTGATGGAACAATACCTAGGAAAATAGTTAGTAGAGAAATGGAACTAAGGGTCTTTAAGGAATTGAGCAACTACATTAAGTCCAGGATTGGCGCTGAGGTCATTATGCAAGACGCCATAAGCCCAACCTACGACCCTGGCAATAGGGCTAGAAATTCATTGCCAGGTAGGCCCGCCATTTATGTGGAGACTGCAGAAGAAGGTCGATAAAATAGAACCAGGGGGTGTCAGGCGAGTAGCCGCCTTGGTGGCTCGCCATCATCCGCCCCCTGAATTAAATACATTGTTAACTACTTAAAAACTAGACTGTGGATTACTTAATCAATAATGATGGATCAATGGGTATTTTCGTGATTCTCCTGCCCACGGCATTCTCCACAGCCCTCGTTAATGCTGGTAATACTCCGATTAACGGTCCCTCAGCAATGCCCTTAGTGGGTAATGGTGCATTGGATTTTCCCTCCTCAAGGTAATGCCACTTGGCATTGAAGGACTCCATTATGCTTGGTATCCAGTACTCACTAAAGGTTTGCGTTAGTGGGTTACCATCATTATCATACTTAACCTCCTCGAGAGCGACCTCACCAAAGCCCTGAACAACCCCACCAATTACCTGACCCTCGGCAAGCATTGGATTAATCACAAAACCAATATCATCAATAGCCACATAATCAAGAACCTTAACCAAACCTTCCTCAGTAACTTCAACAAGGGCTATGTGCGAGCCGTATGGATACGTATAATTACTTAAACCGAAGTATGCCGAGTCCTCTAACGATGGTTCAACTCCGTAAGACCACGTACCACCAACACTCGCCGTCAACGCATTAGCTATATCTCTAATGCTAAGGGATTTCCCAGTCTTGGTATCCTTGACATAGCCGCTTTCGTAGATTACATCCTCATAATTAATGCCCATCAATGCTGCACCAACCCTCCTTAACCTATCCTTAAGCTTCCTCACGGCAAGCAACGCGGCATTACCAGCCAAAGTAAGCGTCCTACTACCAAACGTGCCAAAGCCCTCGCCAATCAACTCAGTGTCACCCCACGAAACCTCCACCTGGTTCATGTCAATGCCGAGTTCATCAGCGACTATCTGAGCTATTGCTGTTGCATCGCCCTGTCCATGAGGTGCCGCGCCTATTATAACGAGGATCTTGCCATCAGACTTAACTCTAATGGAGGCCGATTCCCACGGCCCAAAGTTGTTCTGTTCTATGTAAAATGATAAGCCAACACCAACTCTCCTACCTTGTTTCCTCAACTCCTCAACCCTCCTCTCAAAATCCCTGTAATAACCCTCAGCAATACTAAGTAGATGTAGGTAATTACCACTATCATACTTATGACCGAAGGGATTTGTGTACGGTAACTCCGTCACTAAATTCCTCCTCCTAATCTCTATTGGGTCCATTTTAAGTTCATCAGCTGCCATATCCATTATCCGCTCATACACAAAGGCAGCCTCAGGCCTACCTGCACCCCTATACTGATCGAGTGGGGTCTTATTCGTCCTAACGCCATAAACCTCAACCAGGATATCCCTAACCTTGTAAGGCCCACTTATTAACGTGGATGTTATATCAGCTAAGTAATAACCATGAGTCGCAGCGCCCAGGTCTATTATTAATTCATCAATTAATGCCCTCCACTCACCTCTCCTTGTGAACCCAGCCTTAATCCTATGTATCTGGGCCCTGCTATGGTACGTGCTTAGTAAGTCCTCACGCCTAGTGGCGACCCACTTAACGGGCCTTCTATAAATAATGCTTGCATAGGCAACTATGTAGTCCTCAGGGTATGGGAACATCTTTGAGCCAAAGGCACCACCTGTGTCTGCCTGTATAACCCTTATATCGCTAACATGATCCCTGAACGCATTAAGGAGGAACTTACGCATATAATGCGGCGCCTGTGTTGATGCATAAACTGTTAACCTACCCTCCTGATACACAGCCAATAATCCCCTGGGCTCCATCGCCGCTGGGTAAACCCTGCCAATTTCAAGCTTGGTCTCTATCACCACATCGCTCCTTGAAAACTCAACCTCGGGATTACCGGCTCTGTAGGTCTTCCTATAACCGAGATTGTTTTCTCCCTCGACAGCCTTAACATCATCGGTTAGTGCCTTCTCAGGATCAATAACGGTGGGTAATGGCTCATAATCAACCTGGATGTAATCGAGGGCATCATAGGCCTTATACCTATCCTCAGCAATCACCGCAGCTATTGGTTGACCAACATATAGGATCTCATCCTTAGCCATCGGGAAGTTCCTCGGCCTATTCTCAACCTTAATATTCAACCCCGTTATAACACCAACAACGCCCGGAATTCTTGATGCATCTTCATAATCAATCCTCAACAGCCTTGCATGGGGGACGGTGCTCCTCAATATCGCCATGTAGAGTGTCCCTGGAACCACCATATCATCAACATACCTAGCGCTACCCGTGATGAACTTAGGATCCTCAATCCTCTTAATACGTGCACCGACGTATGGCATTAATGCAGCTTAATAATCATTGCTTTAAGCAATATCCTCCTTGTACTTTAACTGAATGCCAAAGTAATGCTTAATTAGTATTGCCGTAATCACGCTCTCGTGTATCCTCCAAAATTCGGTTATATAAGGGTCGCATCATTGGATGAGGCCGTAAAGGTCCTTGAGACTGACGAAAATGCGAAAATACTTGCTGGAGGGCAGAGTCTCATGCCCATGCTCAAGTTCAGGTTAATTAGACCTTCGTATTTAGTGGATATTAACAGGGTATCTAACCTATCGTATATAAGCATTGAGAGCGATAAAATACGGATTGGCGCATTGGCTAGGCATCACCAAGTAGAGGTTAATAGGGATCTTTGGAAGATATACCCAGCACTGCTTGAAACGGCGGTGCAGATTGGCGACCCACAGATCAGGAATCTCGGCACAATGGCTGGTTCCTTAGCCCACGCAGACCCAGCGGCTGATTGGCCGGCAACTTTAATTGCGCTTAGGGCATCCGTAAAGATACTCGGCTCATCAGGGACTAGGGAGGTTCCTGTTGAGGACTTCATAACAGGTCCATTCACCACCGCATTGGGTAAAGGCGAGGTGATTAGTGAAATAGTGATACCGAGGCTTAGTGGTAATATTAAGTCGTCGTACGTGAAGCTTGAGCGTAAGGCAGGTGATTTCGCAGTGGTAGGCGTCGCAGTAACGCTTAGACTTAGTTCTGAGGGTTACGTAGAGGACGCAAGCATTGGCATTACGGCTGCAGGCCCTAGGCCGTTTAGGGCTCGTGAGACTGAGAAGGCCTTGATTGGGCGTAAATTAACGGATGATGTTATTGAAGAAGCTGCTGAGAGGGCTATGAAGGAGTCGAGTCCAATAAGTGACATTAGGGGTTCAGCCGAGTATAAGAGGGCGATGGTTAAGGTAATTACTAGGAGGGCGATTAAGAATGCCCTGTCGAGGTGATGGGCATGGCAACAACACTTAAGGTTGGACCTGAGGAGAGGGTTAGGATTAGGGTTAAGGTTAATGGTGTTTGGTATGAGAGGGATGTAGAGCCTAGAAAATTGCTTGTCCACTTCCTGAGGGAGGACCTTGGGCTTACGAGCGTGCATGTTGGTTGCGATACTGGGCATTGTGGTGCATGCACGGTTATAATGAATGGCATTAGTGTTAAGTCCTGCCAAGTACTTGCCGTTCAGGCTGATGGTGCTGAAATACTGACGCTTGAGGGCCTGACTAAGGATGGTAAGTTACACCCAATACAGGAGGCTTTTTGGGAGAAGCATGCACTACAGTGTGGTTATTGTACACCGGGCTTCGTAATGGAGACCTATTGGTTATTAAGCGAGAATCCAAATCCAACGGAGGAGGATATTAGGAGGGGTCTGTCAGGGAATTTGTGCAGGTGCACTGGCTACCAGAATATTATTGAGGCCGTTAAATTAGCTATTCAGAAACTGAAGGAATTGAAGGCTGTGTAATGGATTTTTCATATCTTAAATTCAGTAGGTCTCCAGGAACACGATTGTTCCTGCAATCTACCTTCTAGGGCATCCTTAATGAACTTCCTCGGATCCTTAATTTCATGCATTGGTTTACCGCTTGCGCTTCTCATGAACATCATTACCTCAGCGAGTATACTAAGGGCTATCTCACCAGCAGTCTTAGCACCAATGTCAAGCCCAACAGGTGAATGAAGCTTCTCCAACACATAATCGAGGTTCAACCCCCTCCTAACCATGTCGGCAATAATCACCGCAGCCCTCCTCTGACTCGCGAGCACACCAACAAACTTGGCATTATGCTTAAGGGCTATGTAAAGTGCCTCTGAGTCATAGGGCTTACCACCTTCATTCGCAATTATTACTATGGAATCCTCGTCAATGAGCTTCTCGAGGTCCCTAAGGTCATTACTCACGAAATAAGCATTACTAAATAGGTCCTTATTCACGTCATTATTACCTACCACAGCCACGTAGTAACCGATGGAATTACTGACATCAACCAAGGCCTTGGCTATTAGTCCTGAACCCACGACAATGATGGTTGGTCTTGGTTCTATAGGCTCTAGAACAATCCTGGCATTACCTATTGTTGTCTCAATCACCCTATCCTCAGTTAATGCCCTATTAGCTAACTCCAAAACTTCCCCACTAGTTGCAATACCGAGTAGGGGCTTTCCATTAACGATTATATCAGATAGTACATTATCATTAACAATAATTTTAACAGTGACGATCTTACCACCCTCTGAACTAATCCTAGTTAAAGCCCTAAAGAATTCACATGAAGACATTGGGCCTATCAACTAACCAGGTTAAATAAGTGTTTTTACACGGTTAATGAATAATTATACGTAAACTAAATGAAGTCCTTAAATATCAATACAAAAATACTCTTCTTAATGAGTGTGCCAAGGACAATGCATAGGGAGGCTGGTCCTAAGACGGCTAATTTCTTCGTGATAACTGTGTCTACGTCACGATACAACGCTAAGGTGAGTGGTCAGCCATACACGGATGAGTCAGGGGACCTCGCCGAGTCCATGCTTAGGCAGGCTGGGCATAGGGTTGTTGGTAGTGAGTTGATTAAGGATGACCTTGTCATGATACGTTCACTCGTTGACTCCCTCCTCCTTCGTGATGATGTTGACGTGATAGTGCTTACCGGTGGTACTGGTCTCGCCAGGAGTGACGTTACAATAGAGGCCGTTAGGCCACTCTTTGAGAAGGAGCTTGAGGGATTCGGTGAGTTATTTAGGCAGGTCAGTTATCAGAAGATTGGTACCGGGGTCATAATGACGAGGGCTACGGCTGGGGTCACCAGGGGCAAGTTAATAGTGGCACTACCCGGCTCACCAGACGGCGTTAGGACTGGACTTGAAATAATACTTCAGGAACTACCCCACATACTTTACATAATTCGGTCATGATTAGAGCATTCACTATATTATAACTAAATTAAAATGCATATTTTGCACCAATTCTCATTAATTTTAACGCCTTAATGCATTAGCTCATTAATGGCACCGTTACTAGCCATAGTGCCACTGGCGGGTTCAGGATTGATGATATATTATACGTATGAGAATGTCAAATACGTGAATGCGTGCTTACCTGGCATATTTCATTGCGATAGGTTTAATTTCATAGTGCCGAGGAGGACTAGGTTATTGCTATCCGTCGGGGCCGTCATCGCCCTATTCCTAACAGGACTCTTAATAATAATGAACGCATTAATGATTGCACTGGCCCTATCAATCATTGGGCTAATAATTGGCGTTTACGGCATATACCTACAGGTAAGCCACAATGCCTATTGCATGTATTGCCTAACCACAGACGTTATTTTATTATTGACCGCCCTATTATTAATAATAAATCCGTGATTGCTTAACCATAAATATTCAAGAATCCAAATGCATAGATGGAATTAGACGCATGAGAAATCTAGTGGTGGCGTTGTTTAGTGCGGTGGGTACGGTATCAACTTGGTTCAACTTCCTAGCCCATAATGTTATTGCATCAATATTCGTGGCATTCATTGCAAGACCCATCGGAGCCTACGTCTTTGGCTTAATCGGTGATAAGTACTCAAGCAAGTCATCACTGGCGCTAACCCTAATCATCATGGGCATCTCAACAATGTTAATATCGACGATCGAGAAGACGTGGTATGCAACGTATGAATTATTAATGCTCAGGATAGCTCAGGGATTAGCTCTTGGCGGTGAGTGGGCCTTATGGTTATTCAATGGCGATTGGCATTATTGACGGGGTCGTTATTAAGTCTTTTATCGGCGATCGTAATCTTAACGCTTGCTCAGGGTGCCAGGCCCATTAATTGGAGGTTCGCTTTCCGTATTGAGGATGTTAAGAAGGTCATTAGGGCCATTGGGGTTAAGTTCGGTGAGAGTTCAAGCTTCTATGCATACACCTCCGTAATTCTCATATACTTCAATGCGCATGAGGTTCCCGACCTAATAATTACGTCCACGATATCCCTACTAATCCTCACATTAATAATGTCAGCCGTCATGACCAGGGTGAAGCCTACCAAGGTGTTGATGCTTAGTTATGTGATTTTCTCGCTAATAAATGCGTTCATGTTCAGGATAAACCCATTACTACTCTTCGCACTCTTCGGTATGGCCGACGCAATAGCATACACACCGCAATCACTATACCTAGTATCACTATTTAGAGGCGATATTAAGCATGTTGGTGCTGGTGTCTCGTACCACGTGGCCAGTTCATTGGGTGGTTTAATGACTTACTTAATATCAATATTAATATCAATGTATGGCCTTAAAGCAGGGCTTATAGCAACACCGACCCTACTCCTCATGTCCTGCATAGCCTCGATGATGGCCTTGTTGATATAGAATCATTGGAATTACTTATAAATGGGCCTGCACTGAATAATTCGTATGGCGAGGGTTCACTATGATGGTTCCTTCGAGGTTGATAAGCCTAGGGATGTGGTCTATAACTTTCTCATTGACCCGAGGAACATAGCCTCGATAATACCTGGTGTCGAGTCCGTTGACGTTATTGACCCGGACAATTTCAAGGTTAAGGCTAGCATGGGTGTTGGGGCCATTAAGGGCACGATAAATATAACCGCCAAATTCGCCGAGAAGAGGCCGCCGGAGAGCGCCAAAGTCATTGGTAGGGGAACTGGCATGCAGAGTACTATGGACTTCGAGATCGGCTTTAGGCTTGAGGAGCCAAGTCCAGGTAAGACAAAGGTTAATTGGTACTTCGACGGGAGCATAGGCGGTTTAATAGGGTCAATGGGGGCCAGGGTATTAGACCCAGTGGCCCAGAGGATAGTCCAAGACAGTGTGGAAAAACTAAGGCAGAGACTCTCGTGATGACCTTGTCCATGTCGGTGATCGAAACCCAAAAACTTATTAATTTTTATTTCACAGCTCCGTCTTGATAGGTATGAGCCTAATACTGAAGCCTAAGGAGTCGGCTTTACAGAAGCCACACCTTAACCTAGCGGTTATAGGGCATGTGGACCACGGCAAATCAACACTGGTAGGCCACCTGCTGGTAGCCACTGGCTATGTTGATGAGAAGGGATTCAAGGAGCTTGAGGAGCAAGCCAAGAAGATGGGTAAGGAGGACTTCGTCTATGCCTGGGTAACCGATAGACTTAGGGAGGAGAGGGAGAGGGGTGTCACGATTGAGGCGATGCACGTAGGTTTCGAGACGCCCAAGTACTTCATAACAATCATAGACCTGCCAGGCCACAGGGACTTCGTCAAGAACATGATAGTTGGTGCAAGCCAGGCGGATGCTGCCATGCTCGTTGTATCAGCAAGACCTGGTGAGTTCGAGACAGGTATTGGCCCACAGGGCCAGACCAGGGAGCACCTATTCCTAGCCGCTACGTTGGGTATTAGGCAGGTAATTGTGGCTGTTAACAAGATGGATGTTGTTAATTATGACCAGAAGAGGTATGAGCAGATCAAGGCCGAGATTGGTAAGTTCATGAAGTTGCTAGGCTACGATCCCTCAAAGGTTCCCTTCATACCAGTCAGTGCATTGAGGGGTGATAATATAAAGGAGAAGAGTAGTAACATGCCTTGGTACAACGGACCAACCCTAATAGAGGCACTGGATGCGTTACAACCGCCACCAAGGCCTACTGATAAGCCATTCAGGTTACCAATACAGGACGTATACACAATAACTGGAGCTGGTACGGTAGTTGTTGGTAGGATTGAGACTGGCGTGCTGAAGGTTGGCGATAGGATTGTTGTAATGCCACCTGCCAAGGTTGGCGATGTTAGGAGTATTGAGACTCACCACATGAAGCTTGAGCAAGCTCAGCCGGGAGACAACGTTGGTATTAACGTTAGGGGCATTGAGAAGGATGATGTGAAGAGGGGCGACGTAATGGGTCACCTAGCTAACCCACCAACGGTTGCTGAGGAGATTGTGGCGAGACTAGCTGTTCTATGGCACCCAACGGCAATAGGCCCTGGCTACACACCGGTACTTCACGTACACACAGCAACAGTGCCGACACAAATAATTGAGTTAATTGCTAAGTTAGATCCAAGGACTGGTCAGACCGTGGAGCAGAAGCCGCAGTTCATTAAGCAGGGTGATGTTGCTATCGTTAGGCTAAAACCACTTAAGGATGTGGTTGTTGAGAAGTTCAGCGACTTCCCAGGGCTTGGTAGGTTCGCCCTAAGGGATATGGGTAGGACAATAGCCGCTGGGCAGATAATCGAGATTAAGCCTAAGAAGATTGAAATTAAGGTGTGATGATTAATGCCGAGAAAGGCGCGAATACGCATATGGGGAACAGACAGTAAGCAGGTTGATGACCTAGCCAGTGAAATAGTCGGCATAGCCAAGAAGCTCGGTGTTAAGGTTTCAGGACCAATACCACTACCCAGGAAGAGACTCCTGGTAACTGTGAGAAGAGCACCGAGTGGTCAGGGATACCACACGTTTGATCATTGGGAAATGAGGATTTACAAGCGATTAATAGATATGGATGCTGACGAGAGGGCCATTAGGCAATTAATGAGGATGAGGGTCCCCGAAAACATAAAAATAGAGATAGAACTAGTTGATTAGCATTTCCTCCTCAGGAACACCTAACTTCTCCAAATTCAAACCCGACCAAACCGTATTCATTCAATTATTGCAAGACCATTCATAACTCAGCTCTCAGCCTCTCATCATTTAACGCAGGGAAACATATTCAGTGGGCTCTAAACTCGTCACTAACTCATCCATTTATTATATGGTAAAAAGCCTTTCCCTGGTTCATAAAGAATCAAGGGTGAATAAGTAAACCTATTAACGCTTCATTGTTTTGTTGGCTCGATATTCATTACTCGCAACACTTTTATTGATACTTACCTTATTGCCCTTTGATGGTGAGTCTATCAAGGCTGAGTAATGGATTAACAGTAATTGTACACCACATGCCTATTGACGTTGCCGCGATCTATGTCTTCTACAACGTAGGCGCCAAGAACGAGTACCCCGGCATATTCGGAGGCTCACACCTAGTGGAGCACATGCTCTTCAGGAAGATCGAAGGGTTAAGGGGTAGCGTGGACGAACTCGTTGAGGGGGTTGGCGGCTACTTTAATGGATTTACGAACTACGACTATACGGTCTACGTCGAAGTACTACCCGCGGAATATGCCGAGTTGGGCTTTGAGATCGAGAGTAAGAGGATGACCAATGCGGTGTTTGACCCAAGCGAATTCGAGTTGGAGAGGAAGATTGTACTCAGTGAATTTGACATGAATGAGAACGACCCAGACTTTAGGCTTGTGTATAGGGCATCGATGATTGCCTGGGACGTACACCCATATAGGTACGCAGTCGCTGGATTGAGAAGTGACCTAAACAGGGTGTCTAGGGATGAGTTGTTTAGGTATTATAGGCGTTATTACAACCCTGGTAATGCCGTGCTGGTCGTGGTTGGTGGATTAGGTGAGGATAAGGCCGTTGAGTTAGCCAATAAGTACTTCGGCAGTATAGAACCTGGTGGTGAATCGGGAGTTATTAAGCCCTGGGATGATGGATTACAGGGTAGGGTTAGGGTTGAGTTAAAGGCATTGAGTGGCGAGACGCCCAGGTTATTAATCGCGTTTAAAGTCCCTGGAGCGCACGACATTGATGGCTTAAGGAAGACAATTTTAGCGGACTTCATAATTTCCGGCGATAGGGCATTCACCTATGGCTTAACGAGTAGGGAACCCATGGTGGTTCCGAGATCCTCAAGGCTTTATAGGCTTGTTGAGGAGGGCCTTGGCGATGCAGTCTATAGCTATTACGAGGTTACTTACATGAACAACCTATACTCAATAATAATATATAACGTCAAGGATCCGGATAGGGCAATTATGAGGGTTGAGGAGTTAATAGCGGAGAGACCTAGTGAGGATGAGCTGGGCTTTGCCAGGGAGAGGATAATGGCTAGGCTTGTCTTCTCCACGGACTCACCAAGTAAGTTAGCCCAGATTTACGGCTTATCACAATTATTCATGGGTGATCCAGGTAGGTTAATATCCGTGATTGAGGACGCGACGAAATCGGACACCAGCGAGTATATAGATTTCGTGAATAATTTATTAAATAGATCGATTTCAATCCTTTACAGGTGATGTCTATGGTGGCTAATAAATTATTCATTAGATCGCCTGTAAAGGACGTGGCCGTACTTGACATTAAGTTGAACCTAGGCTCACTGCAGGAGGCTTATCCTGGCATTGCGAATGTTTTAATACCACTATGGAGAATGAGTAATTATGCCAGGGAGTTGGAGAGAATTGGTGTTTCATTCTCCTTCGAGAAGGGGTTTGACGCGCTCACGCTTAGGGTTAAGGCTAGGTTCTCCGTCGTTAATAAGGCGGTGAAGCTGATAGAGGACATGTTCCTAAACCCGGTCATTGATAGGTTAAGTGATGCCATTAGGGAGGCGAGGACAAGTATAAGCATTAATAGGGAGGACACCTCGGTCAGGTCAGTGGCCGAGGCTCTGAAGGTGCTATTTAATGACCACCCATACTCTAGGCATCCCATTGCCTATGATTATAGCTTTGATGGTATAACAAAGGATGATATTAAGAGGGCTGTTGACGCTTTGAAGGTCTTGTCATTGACTGTTGTTGCCCCTGAGGATATGGTAGATATTAACCTGCCATATGCAGGCTATGCCAAGGTGCCCATAAGTAGGTTTGGAAGTGGTAATGTCGATGTAAGGCTTGAGGGTAAGGTTCAGGCGTCAATAACCATTGCCTACCCAAGCTACGGCATTTCGAATCTAGAGGGCTCCTTTAGGGTTACAGTGATGAATACCATACTCGGAGGTATGGGCTTAATATCGAGACTTTACAGGGAAGTTAGGGTGAAGAGGGGCCTTGCTTACTACGCGTACTCCATGTATTGGCCATTGGGTAGTTCGGGCGTACTTATTGCAATGGCTGGTGTGCGTAGGGAGGTCATTAAGGAGACTATCGATGTTATGCTTGGCACAATAGGTAATCAAGTGATTTCTGAGGAGGAATTGAATATGGCCATTAAGAATAGGATTGGTAGAATTAAGGTCACTGCCGAGTCACCAGAGGGTGTGGCAATGCTTTATTCGGTAATACCAACCTATGGCTTACCAGCTGATTACTATGAGAAGTTCATTAGCTACATAAGTGGGTTAAGGCCTGAGGATGTGTCAAGGGAGTTAAGGAATCTCTCGAAACCCGCCATCGCGGTGGTTGGTTAATTATATAATTATATAGGTTATTGAGGGTAAGGCTTATTAATACATAGGGTTTAGAGTGGTCGTGAATTCCCTAAACCGGTACTTAGGAAACCCAGTAAAATCGCACTCGCCTACTCAGGAGGTCTCGACACAACAGTAGCAATTCACTGGCTTAAGGAGAGGTTTGATGCAGAGATTATAACAGTCACGGTGGATGTTGGGCAGGATGATGATCTCAGGGACATTGAGGAGAGAGCATATAAGGCAGGTGCCCTTAAGCATTACACCATTGATGCTAAGAGGGAATTTGCCGAGGGTCCTGTGGCAATGGCGATAATGACTAATGCTCTCTATGAGGATAAGTACCCATTGGGTACGGCATTGGCTAGGCCATTAATTGCTGAGAAGGTCGTTGAGGTGGCCAGGAAGGAGGGCTGTGATGCCATTGCGCATGGATCCACGTCTAAAGGCAATGACCAGGTCAGGTTTAACGAGGCATTAATGGCCTTAGCGCCCGATCTCATGATTATTGAGCCAGCGAAGATTTGGAGTATGAATAGGGCCGAGGAGATTGAGTATGCAAGGAGGCATGGTATCCCAATACCAAACATACATAGTAGGTTTAGTATTGATGATAATCTGTGGTCAAGGAGTATAGAGGGTCATGAAATAGATGATCCTAACATCGAAGTTCCTGAAGATGCCTTTAAATGGACAGTACCATCTGAGAAGGTCAATGGTTCTCTCATACTTGAGATTGAGTTTAGAGAGGGATTGCCCGTGGCGGTTAATGGCGAGAAAAT
This sequence comes from Vulcanisaeta moutnovskia 768-28, assembly GCF_000190315.1. Taxonomy (NCBI): domain Archaea; kingdom Thermoproteati; phylum Thermoproteota; class Thermoprotei; order Thermoproteales; family Thermoproteaceae; genus Vulcanisaeta; species Vulcanisaeta moutnovskia. Next base: position 1,544,224 of record NC_015151.1, on the reverse strand, counting down.
TGACCTGGTAAGCTTAATATCGCTGCTTAATAAGGTGGTTGGCGCACATGGTTTTGGCAGAATTGACCATATTGAGAATAGAGTTGTTGGTTTTAAGTCTAGGGAGGTCTATGAGGCTCCGGCTGCATTAACACTTATTGAGGCTCATAGGGACTTGGAGAAACTTGTCTATACACCACTTGAGTATAGGTTTAAGAAGATGATTGATCAGACCTGGACTGACCTGGTCTATAGCGGCTTATGGCATGAACCACTGCGTGAGGAGCTTGATGGTCTTATTAGGACCATGAACAGGTGGGTTAGTGGTATAGTTAAGGTTAAGATTTTCGGTGGCTTAACAATACTCGGTAGGGAGAGTCCATACGCTAGTTATAGTGAAGATCTTGTGGATTACGTGGGTGGTTGGTACCCAAGCGAGGAGGAGGCGAGGGGCTTCATAAGAATGCACACACTACATTCATTAACTGCATATAGGGTAAGACGCAGGTAATAAGTCAATTAATATTATGATATGCTTAAATAATAAATAAATCAATATTTATATTTTTATTTTCAAGCTTTCACTTAATTATTTATAACATTAATTAATCGATATTTCTCATAAACCGATGAGTGCTGCTCATTAGACTGAGGAGTATTCTAAAGGCTAAGGAAGGTCGATTAATCTGGGCATAATAAAGATAAACCTTGGTGGCGGTTCATCCATAGAATTGAGTATTAGAGGTAAGGGCAGGGCATCGCTGACTTCGGGGATTATGGAGGGTGAGAATATAAGTGCTGAGGGCTTGCCCGGCGGTGTTAGGGTTGTTAAGGATAAGCGCGTCAGTATTAGGAACTTAAGGTTACGGTGACGAGGGGCGAATTCGTAAGCTCCAACATAGATACCCTGGAATATAGGGAATCGTATAGAATTGTTAACACCGTGGTGAATAACCTAAGGAAGATAGAGTGAAACCTGAATAATATTTGCTTAAAAGCAGGTTTCTTCCGAAGATGGCAATTAAGGCTTAGGTCATTATAGGGAAAGGAAGTTTCTCACTAAGGATTTAATTTCAGTACCGCTTTTAACCTAGGACTATGCAGTTACCGAAGCCTTGGTATGATCTTAAGGAATACAGGAGAATACGTATTGAAGAAGCGAGGAATGAGCTAGATATAGCCAAGAAGTTCCTTAAGGAAGGTTTGACTAGGAATGCGGCTGGTAAGGTATTTCAGGCCTGGAAAGCCCTGGTTGCTGCCTTAGCTACTGACAAAAGGGATGAGTTGAGCAAGGTGTTTAGTGGGAAGCTGGCGGTTCCCCGCCCTGAATGGCGAGGGTTCTGCGTCCACTGGGGCTTTTCGACACTTCTCTGGAGCTCCTCACGGGCGTGGCATCACTTGTTCAGTCCCTGCCGTCAGCTTCGGGGAGGTTGGGGCTCATGGCCTGCTAGGCTCGCCCCAACCCAACTCCAAAACCTAGAAAAGCAAAAAACATGTAAGTCCTTTGCTCCATGTTTTCATGATGGGTGCCCTTGTATTGAGCATTGAAAGAGTACCTCCCCGCCTTAAAAGGCGAGACTTCCCACTTCCTAGCTGATGCGGTGAGGATTAGGGGTATGAAGGAGCGTGTTGATAGGGTTGATTGGGTAATAGTCGTGATGCCGACGAGCTATTTGAAGGATGTGGCGATGGTAATTGGTGGTAAGGTTGATCTACTTACCGATAAGGCCTTATGGGTTCACCAATACCAGTATAATGGGCCTGATCCCGAGAGGGTACTTAGTCCCTACAAAGATGATGGGTCTGCGAGGAGGGATATAGAGACGTTGATTAGAGAAATGGAGGAGATGCTAAGGAGTATAAATCCTTAAATTAATATCTTAATGCATTATTGCTTCTGTGTATCGTAGGGAGTTATTGGGACCTGGAAGTGTTGATAAGATAAGTTATACATCATCGGTTATGGATGATGCGGAGATCTTTAGGTACGTAATAATAACGCTAATGGTCCACGTAAACGAACTTGAGAGGGTTGGCGTATTAAGGAGCGATGAGGCCGGCAGGATTAGGAATGCCCTTAGGGATATTTGGCGTGGTGGTTATGAACCGACCAGGCTAACCAGCTATGAGGATGTTCATGAGTATGTCGAGGCAGAGCTCATTAGGAGGTTAGGTAGCATTGGTGGTTGGGTTGGGCTTGGCAGGTCTAGGAATGACCATGTAGCTACGGCAATTAGGCTTAGGTTAAGAGATTACTTACTTGACCTAGTCAAGACTTTGATCGAGCTTAGGAGGACATTACTTAATAAGGCTATTGAAACCGCTGATCAATTAATAATAGGCTCAACGCATAAACAACCGGCTCAGGTCACAACGTTGGGCCACTACTTACTTGCACTAGATGAGTTGACGGCCGATTTCCTAAGCACGTTGATACACGCATACGAGGTGGTTGATAAATCGCCACTAGGCACAGGCCCATTAGCGGGCGTTATAACGCCCATCGATAGGGTCAGAGAGACCGGAGAGTTGGGTTTTAACGGTGTTGTCAATAATAGCATATATGCCACCGGGTCCAGGTACTTCGCGCTGCAGACTATGTCCTTAGTCGTGTCCTACCTGGTGGAGGTTGGTAGGTTCATCAATAACCTTGAGGCGTGGTTAATGCCTCAACTCAACTACGTAATGGCTGATCCATCGCACCTAGCCACAAGCAGTATTATGCCGCACAAGCACAACCCAGCAACTCTGGAGGTTTTTAGGGCTAGGATTGGTGAGGCCGTGGGGCATCTAGTGGCTTTTTACTCAATAGAGAGGCCTGTCGAGGTTGGTTACCAATTGGATCTCCAGGAGAGTACTAGGCATGTTTGGGCTATCATGAGGATAGCCATTGAGGGTTTGTCAATACTTAGGGATTTCATTGAAGGCATACGTGTCAATAACGATAGGGTCAATGAGGATATCTCTAAATACCCAATAACCACCGCTGAGTATGCCGAGAAAGTATCAATAAGTAGTCACAAACCATTTAGGGATGTCTATAATGAGGTTGCGAGATCAATAAGGAGCGGCGATATAAGGAGCATAATGCTCAGTCCTCTGGATGTGCTTAGCGGTAAGGGTAACATTGGGTCTCCAAACCCGGCCCAGGTTAGGAACGAGGCAATGAGAAGGTTATCTGATGTGGAGACTATAAGCAATTGGTTACTTAATAATGAATTAAAGGTTAAGAATGTGCTAAGGGTTCTCGAGGATTAAACTTCCTCGGAAAGATAACTGACAGAAAGTACGTATTTATTAAAATAAGGAATTAATGTAAGTCTCCCATAATTCTTCAACCGTGGTGTCATTACCCGACCATAACCACTTAAACGACCTGGCTAATTCAAGTCCTAAGCTCGGGTGTAGGATTATTGGTGTGGCCGTATCCGCTGCCAACCTACGTACAGCATAGTCATACTCCCTAGTGTCACCACCGGTGATAACTATGTCCATACGGCCACTCTTTAAGTCATTAAGCACATTTTCACTTGGTTCACCTATGACCTTTAACCAGCCATTAAGCTCACGCTTAACGTCATCAATTAAGTTCTCCAGGTATTTATCGTATGTGTATATCAGGGCGTTACTGCGTGGCACCTTGGACGGTATTGTTGATAACCAAGCCTTTAGTAATGCCTCCTCAAACACGCGACCGCTTGAGGCAACCTCACCCGTACTATACATAACAGGGCCGAGTCTTGGGTATGCACCTCTAACCCTGCTCCATGAGAATTGGCTTGTCTTAACCCACCAACGCTTCGGCCTAAGTACTAGGTATTCCCTATCCATCCCTAAGCCATTTAATGCTGCCTTAACCGATAGATCCATTAAATTAATTCCAACAGCCTTACTTGTGAAGGGCATGGACCTACTAGCCCTAACGTTAGCCTCAATTACGTATAGCTTATCACTAACAATAAATTGAATGTTGAATGGACCCTTAACTCCCACCGCTTTAGCTATCCTGAAGGACGCCTCGGCCATACCTCTTCTCCAATAATCACTGAGCCTATAATCAAAACCCCTCGGTGGTATTACCATGGTGCTATCTCCAGAATGAACTCCTGGTGGTTCTATATGCTCCACAGGCACCACAATTACTGAGGAACTATCACTAACCCCATCAACCTCCACCTCAACGCCGTTATTAATATACTTAGAAACCACGACAGGGTGCTCAGGGCTTATCCTAGTCGCCTTACTGATGTACCTTATTAATTCTTGCCTATCCCTGGCAAGTCCCATGTATGCGCCGCCAAGCACGTAGCTGGGCCTCACAATGACTGGGTAGTCAAGCCACCTCTCGACAAGGCTAATCAACTCCTCAAGACTGCTGGCGAAGGTCCATGGTGGTTGATCAAGACCTAACTCATCAAGTAATTTCGAGAACTTGACCCTATCCTCAGCGAGATCCACACCGCTAGGTGATGTGCCGAGTAGTTTAACCTCGTCATTGATCCAGAGCCTAGACTTGCCATAAAGTCTCTGTCCTATTTGTCCACCAGCCCATAGAACCACTAGCTTAGGCTTCTCCTTAATCAACATGTTCCTCAGGGTCTCTGGTGTTAATTCATCAAAGAATAATTTATTAGCGAAGTCCCAATCAGTGCTTACAGTCTCTGGGTTATAATTAATAATGCCAACCCTAAGCCCCAACCTCCTCAACGCAAGCACTGTGTTAACAACTGCCCAATCAAACTCAACACTAACACCAATCCTAAACACGCCAGCTCCCACGACCAATGCATCAACACTAGGCCCAGTATTATCATCATACTCACCACCATGTGTTAAATACAGGTAATTAGTACTGGCAGGCCACTCACCGGCCAGCGTATCTATCTGCTTAACGACAGGCAGCTTGGCCTGCACATCCTTGCCTAAGGCATTACGAAGTTGCTCCTCACTAAAGCCGAGTACGTAAGCCTCCTCAAGGACATCCTCACTTAATTGTATCGTGCCTCTTTTAGCACCCTCGTAAAAGTCAACAATCCTCTTTATGGCATTTAGGAAGAACTTATCTACGCCTGTCCACTTACTAATCTCATCGACAGTAACCTCCTCCCTGAGCAGTACAGCCGCGTACAGGAACCAGTAGGGCTTCCTCTTCATGACATTCTCCCTGGCCTCCTCGACACTAGCCTCATTGTATATACGACCACCAACCAGGCCCGGCTCGCCGATATCCAGCATTCTCACGGCCTTCTGCCACGCCTCCTCAAGCGTCCTACCAATCCCCATTACCTCGCCAATACTCATCATCTCGGGGCCTAGGGACTCATCAACCTCAAACCTGTCGCTCTCCCACCTAGGTATCTTAACCACTATATAGTCTAGGCTCGGTTCGAAGGCAGCCACGGTCCTATTGGTGACCTTATTAATTAACTCGTCAAGTCTATAACCAAGCGTTAACTTGGCTGCTATGTACGCCAATGGGTAACCAGAAGCCTTACTGGCCAGGGCGCTTGACCTACTCATCCTCGGGTTAGTCTCTATAACGTACATTTCGGGTCCTGCTGGGTTAATTGCAACCTGCACATTGCACTCACCAATGAGGTTTATGGCGTTAGCGACGCCTATTGATAATAACCTAGCCCTTTGGTACTCATCATTCGTTAGCGTTAGGCAGGGAGCAACAACCGCGGAATCCCCAGTATGTATGCCCATTGGATCTATGTTCTCCATGCAAACTACGGCCACGGAATTACCATGGCTATCCCTCATGACCTCAAACTCGATCTCCTTCCAACCACCTATGTATTTCTCAATAAGCACCTCCTTTATCTCACTCTGGGCCAGGGCCTTGTGGTACTTACTGGCCAATTCATTGCTGTTGTATGCAACGAAGGCGCCCGCACCACCTAGGTTAAAGGAGACCCTAGCCAATACTGGGTAGCCCAACTTATTGGCTGCATCTAAGGCCTCATTAGGTGAGTACGTGGTTATTGATGGTAGTACAGATATTCCGTGTCTACTCATCAACTCCTTAAACAGCTCCCTACTTAGGGCTGACCTAATGCCCTCAATCGGTGTACCCAGTACCTTAACGCCGTACTTCTTAAAGACGCCTATCTCATTTAGATTAACGCATGCAGATAGTGCTGTTTGTCCACCGAAACCGCAGGCAATGCCATCAGGTCTCTCCCTCTCTATAATCTTAACCAGGAACTCAGGTCTTATTGGTGCCAGGTAAACCCTATCCGCGAAAATCCTAGTTGTTTGTACAGTGGCTATGTTGGGATTAACAAGGACTGTCGTAAGTCCCTCCTCCCTATAGGCCTTAAGGGCCTGTATACCTGAATAGTCGAACTCAGCAGCCTCAGCAACCTTAATGGGACCACTGCCAATGACTAAGACCTTCCTAATGTCCATGACCCATCACCATTTTAGCGAACTCATCAAAGACCCAGGTAGTATCATGAGGCCCAGGCTTAGCCTCCGGGTGGAATTGCGTTGTTAGTATTGGTAACCTCTCGTGAATTAGCCCTTCCACGGTATTATCATCAGGTTGCACAGCCCATACCCTAAATCCTGTATTCCTTATTGATTGTGGATCCACGGCATAGCCATGATTATGGGTTGTTACATAGACCCTATTCCTAGCTAAATCGAGGATTGGCTTGTTTATGGCCCTATGCCCATACTTCATCTTATACAACTTAGCACCTGCACCTAGCGCAATTATTTGATGCCCTAGGCATATGCCCAGTGTTGGTTTTCTATCCCTAATAATATCAACAACGACGTCGCTTAGATAAGTCAATAGGTTCGGGTTACCTGGCCCATTACTCAGTAGTACACCATCGCAATCACTCAGGGCCTTACTCCACATGTGGCATGGATACCTAACAACCCTGAACCCTCTAATTAGGAGATTTCTGACAATACTCATCTTAACCCCACAATCCACAATCCCAATACATGGCCTATCATCATTACCATAACTAATGATATTTTTTGGCGAGACCAACCTTGTGAAATCTACCTCATCATAACGGGGAGCATTAGCCAATAATCTAAATGCCTCATTGACACTATTAGCGATTGCACCCATCATAACACCAACCTCCCTCAACTTCACGGTTAACGCCCTAGTATCAACCCTAAAGATGCCAGGTACGCCCTCCCTTCTCAACCACTCGTCTAAGCTCATTACTGATGTGTAGTGGCTTGGTGACGTAGCATCAAAAACCACAACCCCACTAACCTGGACTGAATCACTCTCCCACTGATCGGGTGATACTCCGTAATTGCCGATTAGTGGACTTGTGAAGACAAGGATTTGGCCTTTATATGATGGGTCTGTGAGTGATTCGGGATAGCCAACATTGGCTGTTGTGAATACTACCTCGCCAACGGCATTAGCGTCAACACCAAAGGCGTAACCACGATACACACTTCCATCCTGAAGCACTAAGTAGCGCTTCCTTAGACCGAATCATCCATGCAGGGTTATTATAAATATTTTATAAGCTTTGCCCTTAAGACCTTTATATCACGGCAATGAATACATAATGTATATATATTTGTTCAAAATAAGAGTAAAGATGCGCGGCTTTTCACAGGCAATATCGTTCCTTAGGGAGTCACCTACTAGGAAGATTGACGCTATTAGGGAGAGGTTGAAGCGTGAGAATAGGGATATTATCAACCTATCGGCCGGTCAACCTGGAATACCGCCGCCCATTGAGATTAGGTCGTTACTGGCAAAGCAACTCCTTGAGGAAAGGGGTATGGATTTGTATGGGTATACTCCGAGCCAGGGCATTATAGAGCTTAGGGAGGCCGTGGCCGAGGACTTAAAGAGACTTGGTGGTATTGACGTTGATCCAGGCAATATAGTGATCATCACCGGTGGTCAAGAGGGCATGTTCGCAACCTTCATGACAATACTCAACCCTGGGGACGAGGTTATCCTCTTGGATCCTACATACTTCGGTTACAAACCAATAATTGAGTACTTCAGTGGCAGAATTAAGAGGCTCGCCCTAAGTATGGATGAGGGTTTTAAAATCGACGTTGAAAGGTTAAAGGAATTGATAACAAGTAGGACCAAGGCCTTGGTCCTTGTCTCGCCAGATAACCCGACAGGTAATATAGTGGATAGGGACACCGCCAAGGCAATAGCCGACCTGGCTAGGGATAAGGACTTCTGGATAGTGTCTGATGAGGCATATAGGACCTTGATCTATGAGGGTGAGCACACGTATATCTATAGGTATGCGCCCGATCACGTGATTTCAATAAACACATTCTCTAAAGACCCTGGAATCCCAGGTTGGAGGTTGGGCTTTGTGTATGGACCAAGCGATGCCGTACCTAAGCTTAAATTGGCTGCTGAGGAAATGACATACTGCCCACCGGTGGTGGCTCAGAGGTTTGTGGCTGCTTACCTCAGGTCTGAGGTCAGGATGAAGCATCTAAGGTACATTATTGAGGAGTATAGGTCGAGGAGGGATGCTGCTATTGAGGCGTTGAGGAATTATTTGCCAGAGGCGCGCTTTATTATTCCTAGAGGCTCCATGTTCGTGTTTGTTGACATGTCTAGGTACATTAGGGATTCCGAGAGGTTTGCCGAGATCCTTCTTGAGAAGTTTGGCGTTACTGTTATTCCAGGTACGTACTTCAGTGATATATACAGGGCAGCGATTAGGGTATCCTTCGTCGTTGAGAGTATTGATAGGATTAGGGAGGGTATTAGGAAGATTGGTGAGGCCGTTAGTGAGTATGGGGAGTCCCTATGACCGTGTACGTCGTGTAGTGTAATATTTATAATATTTATTTGTCCTCATTTTCTCCGTATGCTCATTATAGTTAAGGTGGGAGGTTCAGTCATTAGGAAAGGCGTGGATAACCTCATTAAGGAAGTCCCCAACCTAATCCAGTCTGGTCATAAGGTTGTGCTTGTTCATGGTGGTGGTTACTTCATAAGTGAGCTAATGGAGAAGATGGGCTTAAAGCCTAGGTTCGTAACAAGCCCGAGTGGTGTGACCAGCAGGTATACTGATCTTGAGACGCTTAGGGTCTACGTGATGGGCATGATGTTCCTAAACAAGGAGCTGGTGAGTAGGTTGCAGGGTGTTGGTGTTAACGCTGTTGGTCTATCAGGCGTGGATGGTGGCTTACTTAGGGCTAGGAGGAGGGAGTCGATGATAATAATCGATGAGAGGGGTAGGGAGAGGGTTATTGATGGTGGATATACTGGTAAGATAGAGAGTGCAAATGCCGAGTTTCTCCTTAGGTTCCTCAATGAGGGTCTTGTACCAGTGATAGCTCCAATAGCTATGGACAATAAGACAGGTGGGCCCCTAAATGTGGATGGAGATCAGGCACTTGAGGTCTTGTCCTATTCGTTAAATCCAGGTTTTGCTGTAATACTTACTGACGTTGATGGCGTCATAGTGGGTGGAAAGGTAGTTAGTAAGGTCTCGGTAAGCGAGGCTCTCGAGCTTTTCAAGAACCCTGAGGTCAAGGGTGGTATGAAGAGGAAGGTGTATACAGCCGCTCAACTGGCGAGTAAGGGTATCCATGCAGTGATTTCAAATGGCACTATTGAGAACCCTATAACGTCGGCCATCAATGGTCTCGGCACCCATGTTACGCCGAGCTGATTTTCAATTCAGTATATTTATTTTATAATATTATTTATAGATTTAATTGTTGCTGACCGCAATGCTTAAATAGGCTATATTCACGTAATCCTTGATGCCCACAAAGATTGCCTGTCAGGTATGTGGCGCAGACATAAATGTTCCAGATGATGTCCTGGATGGCGAGTTGGTTAGTTGCCCGAGTTGTGGACAGAAGTACCAGGTGGTTATTCAGAATGGCTTAATACAGTTGAAGCTCATTAAGGTTGAGGAGGAGGATTGGGGAGAATAACTGCTGAGAGGTGGTTCTCATTGAAGTCGTTCACTTTCTCTACGATGTCATAAGGCTCGACGAGAAACTCCTAATTAGGGAGTTCGATAATTTAAGGATGAATTATAGGCTTATTAATGCTGAGAAACTAACGTTTGAGTTCCCCAATAGTAATGATATGGGTATTGCCTTCATAAGGACTGTTAGTCAGCATAGGACCCAAATGCTTTCACAGCTTTATGAGGCGATTGGCGGTAAGTCGATTAACCCGGCTATGTCAATATTGATAGGTAATAATAAGGCGGTGACCCTAGCCATACTAAGCAGGCTTGGCGTGCCAATACCCAATAGCGTTGTTGCCTTATCAAGTAAGGTCGTGATAAGGTCGTTGGATAGGGTTGGTGTACCTGCCATTGTTAAGCCTGTGCATGGTTCGTGGGGTAGACTCGTAAGCCTAGTCGGTAGTTCAGATGATATGGATCTCCTCATTAGGCATAGAGATTCCATGGAGAATCCTCAATACGGCACCTACCTACTTCAGGAATTCGTTAAGAAGCCCGGTAGGGACATTAGGGTTACCGTTGTTGGTGATAGGGCCGTGGCAGCCATATATAGGTACGCGGTCGGTGATGATTGGAGGACTAATACTGCCAGGGGTGGTAAGGCTGAGGCTGTTAGAATAGACCCGGAGCTCGAGGACATCAGTGTCAGGGCTACTAAGGCTATAGGTGCCTACTATGCGGGCGTTGATGTTGTCGAGTCTGACGGAGGTTATAAGGTCCTTGAGGTGAATACAGTGCCTGAATTCAAGAATGTCCAGAGGGTCACCGGTGTTAATGTGGCTAGGCACATAGCAGAGCTGGTGCTTGATATGGCCAGGAGGGGTTAACCATGGCATTTAGCGATGAGGCGATGTTAAAATTACTCATGGAGTCGTTAAGCATATACTCACCAACAGGTGAGGAGCATGAACTCGCGGAGTTCCTTAGGGATCTACTAATAATGAATGGTTTCAATGCTGCAATTGATGATGTCGGTAACGTAATCGCAATTAAGGGCGAGGGTAAACCCGTACTTTGGCTTCATGCCCATATGGACACAGTGCCCGGCTTCATAGAGGTTAGGCGCGAGGGCGACAAGATAATTGGTAGGGGTGCGAGTGATGATAAGGGTCCATTGATGGCAATGACCATGGCATTCATGGAGGCCGACTTACCCAAAGGCACATTAGTGCTTACGGCTGTTGTTCACGAGGAAGGCGATAGCCTAGGCACGGCTAACCTGATCAGGAGTAATCACGTCCCTAGACCTGACGGTATAGTTGTTGGGGAACCCACCGGCGTCAATAAGGTGGTGACTAAGTATAGGGGTGGATCAAAGGTGGATGTTTCAATAAGCACCAGGGGTGGTCATGCATCGAATCCGGACCTCGAATCGAACTCCATATTAATCGCAATGAGGGTCTATGATAGGTTACGTGAGTATTTAAAGGCTGGCACGAATTATGAGGATTTCCTCGTAACACCAACAATTATGAACTGCGGTGAGGCAGATAACATGATACCAAGTAATTGCAGGCTTGTGCTAGATATTAGGATACCGCCAGGCAAATCCTGCGATGAGGTGAGGAATGCAGTTAGTAAATTAAGCGCTGAGTTTGGTAGCAATGTTGTAATTAACGTGAGGTGGTGCACCGAGCCCGTGGAAGTTCCCATAGATAATCCAACTGCAAGGGCTATTTCAAGAGCCATAATTAAGGTGTTAAATGAGAAACCCATGCTTGCCAGGAAGTGGGGTACCAGTGATATGAATGATCTTGTGCAACTAACGAGGAATCTAGTGGCATATGGACCTGGTGATGGCTTAATGTCCCACTCAATGGAGGAATACATACTTATTAGTGACTACTTGAATGCCGTAAAGATATATAAACAAGCGATTATCGAATTTATGAATATGTATAGATAAGTGCAATATAGATAATTATTTATTGATGAGGGTAAAATTTATAAATTATTTATTTTCCCTGAAATAGGGATCTCTATTGAAGTTGGTACTAATGTCAGGGGCTCGGGCCAATTAATTAAAATGCTTAGGGATGAGGGTATCGATTATGTAGATGGTGAGGATGTTTTAAAGGAGGTTGTGAGTCAATGGCCGTTACCTCCAGTTTTGTCCTTTGATGGTTTATACGTAGAGCCTGAGGTACCTAACAACTTGTTCATAACTGACACTACCTTTAGGGATGGTCAGCAGGCCTTCTATGTTTATTACTCGATAGATGATGCCATTAAGCTGTTTAGGTTGCTTGCGGATCTTGATAATGGGAGTGGTAGGATTATTAGGAGTGAGTTCTTCCTATATACCGAGAGGGATAGGAGGCTTGTTAAGGCTGTTAGGGAATTGGGCCTGGAATGGCCTAGGGTTATTGGTTGGGGTAGGGCTAGGGTTGAGGATGTGAGGCTTGTTAAGGAGGCTGGCCTTGATGAGATGGTGATGCTTATGTCAATCTCGGATATACATATTAGGTATAAGTTTAATTCCACGAGGGATTGGGTGATCGGTAAGTACCTGGAGGTTGCCGAATATGCGCTTAGGAATGGTATTAGGCTTAGGTGCTCTCTTGAGGATGTGACTAGGTCAGACGTTGTAGGTTTCGTAGTACCCTTCGTGCGTAGGCTACTAAAGTTGGGTGAGAAGTATGGCGTTGACATAGTCATTAAATTACCCGACACCACGGGCGTGGGTGTTCCCTACCCATTTGTCTCGCTGCCATACAGCATACCGAAGTTAGTGTGGGTGTTTAGGAAGGTGCTGGGTTTACCGAGTGATAGGCTTGAGTTTCATGGACATGGTGATTACCACATGGCTGTTGCGAATGCGGTTGCCGTTTGGTTATACGGTGCCGCGATAAATAATGGTACATTGCTCGGTATTGGTGAGAGGGCGGGTAATGTACCAATAGAGGCGCTGGTGCTTTGGTATGCAAGGATTAAGGGTTCCTTTGATGGTATGAATCCAGGTGCCATTAAGGACATTATAGAGACGTTTAGTTCCATGGGTTATAGGGTGCCCATGTACCAACCAATAGTTGGTGAGAACGCATTCACCACAGCGGCCGGAATACACATAGATGCACAGTTGAAGAATTCCATAACCTACCTATCGATGGATCCCAGGATAATCGGCCGTGATGCGAGGATAGTCATAGGGCCATATTCAGGGAAGTCCTCGATAAGGCACTGGCTTAGGCTGCATGGTATTGATGTCAATGATTTAATAGTGGATACGGTCTTTGAGAGGGTTAGGTCACTCTATGATAATGGGTTTAAGAGGGAGCCTTTAGGTGATGATGAACTTATGGAGATAGTAAATGATGTAATGAAATCACTCGGCCAAGGCCTTGCTTAATGCACTTATCGCCATATTTAAATCATCATCAGTGATACAGTATGGTGGCAATAACCTGACGGTTGTGCCGCCAGCAACGCTCGTCAGCAGTCCCAGGCTGATCAACTCATCAACGTAAGCATCAGCCCTCTTCCTCAATTCAACACCGAGCATCAAACCCAAACCCTTAACCCTAAGTACTGGCTTTAACCTGCCAACCTCATCCTCAAGAATTCTCATAAACCTCTCACCCATTAGCCTGGCTTTACCCGGTACATCCTCGCTAACCAAGACCTCAACACCGGCCTTAGCCGCCGCCATGGTTATTGGATTACCTGCGAAGGTACTACCGTGCTCCCCAGGCTCAAATACATCGCCAAACTCCCTCCTAACAACCGCCACGCCTATTGGTAACCCACCCGCTATTGATTTCCCGACCGTGAATATGTCCGGCTCGACACCATAATTCTCAAAGGCCCAGACCCTACCAGTCCTGCCAAAACCAGTCTGAACCTCATCAAATATTAACAATACATTCCTCTCCCTGGTGACCTGCCTAAGGGCCTTTAGGAACTCAGGCCTTGCTGGGTTAACACCTCCCTCGCCCTGCACTGGCTCGACAATGACCGCCGCTAAGTCCTCAGTGACTAATTTATCGACCTGGTCAACGGCGTTAAACGGGGCAAACCTAACCCTGTAGGGCAATGGTTCAAAGGCCTTCCTATACTTCTCATTGCCTGTCACTGAGAGTGAGCCCAGGGTCCTGCCATGGAATGAGTTTAGGAAGGCCAGGAACTCAGACCTCTTACTTATCTTCCTAGCTATCTTCAACGCCACCTCAACAGCCTCAGTACCGCTGTTCTGTAGGAAGACCTTACCGAAGCTGTTCGGCACAATCTTCATGAACTCCCTAACGAACTCAGCCCTGGCCTCGCTATAGAAGGTCAGTGGTACAGTGAGTATCTTATCCAACTGCTCCCTTATTGCATTCACGACCTTAGGGTTCCTATGCCCTAGGAAGGCCACGCCAAATCCCGTGTGCATATCCAGGTACTTGTTATCCTTTGAGTCCCACACGTATTGCATGTAGCCCCTGACTATATTCAGCGGCTTCTTACTGTAGTACCTCGCCAGGTACTCATCCTCAAACCTAAGCACGTCATCGCTCATTGCCTAATCACCTCCTAACCAAATTTAATACATACTCAGCTATTTTACGCGCAATATTAACACCGGAAACACTCATTAAGCCCTTAAACTCGGGTATCGCATTAACCTCGTTAACTACATAACCATACTCACGACTATAGAGCACATCAACACCGGCATAGTCAAGACCTAAAGCATAGACAGCCTTTATAGCCATCTCATAAACCTCATCGCCAAGCCTAACAGCCTCGGCCTTACCACCCCTAGCCACATTACTCCTCCACTCACCCTCAACAGGTCTCCTAACCATTGAAGCAACAGTCTCATTACCAACAACGAAGACCCTATAGTCAGTACCATCACCAATGAATGGCTGGATCACCGACACCTTTAGGTAAGTGTCGCTAAAGGCCTTATGCCTAAGTATCAGTTTTAGCTCATCCACATCACTGACTAGGCTTACGAGCCTACCCCATGAGCCATGGAGCGGTTTAATAATGGCGGGATAATCAACACCATCCTCTTGGGGCACCTCTGAGAACATGAGCTTCGTCGGCACCACCGGTATGCCTGACCTGACCAGTATTGATATGGCAATGGCCTTATTCCAGGAGTTCTCTATGGCCATACCACTATTTATTGTCTTGACGCCATGCGTATTCAATATACGGGCTATTAAACTAGCCTTAAAATGGCTTAAGGGCCTTACCAATACTATGCCAGTTTCATTCCAACCCTCGTTAAGGTCTAATGAAATGTTATCAATATTTATTAATTCGACATCGACACCAAACCTCCTAAATTCGCTCATGAGTAGTTTCTCCTCAGTCCTTAGGACATCATACAGTATGGAAACCGTTCCATCACTGCCACAGGTTTACGTATAAATATGCTATATAAATATTTCCTCAATCAACATAATATGCCTAGTAATCCCTGGATAAATAAAGAAAATATTTAATAACCCACAAATCAGTTAATCGATCAGGTGGTTATCATTGAAGCGGGATCCACAATCAATAAAGACCTATTCCTCGTGGTTAGTAAGTACGGACCACTAGAACAACAGCTGCATAACAAACTACTCAATACTGGACTCAAGGTCTCTGTGGTAAATACCAGGGATGAGGAGGTCAAACCTCAACCGGGAAAGGCCGTGCTTCTGCTCGACGACGTCTTTGAATCACTCATAATGGCGAGTTTATTTAACGAAACGTTAAATCCGAGGTTGATATACGAGATGGCGATTGATAGGGCATTACTATTTAAGGAGTTGAATAAGCTTGGTTACTCAACACCGAACTTCAGCGTGGCGCTTAATCCCAATGTCGTTGCTAAGGTGGTTAGGGGTATTGGTAGGACGTACATGGCAACACCAACACCTGCTCTCGGCCTTGATGGTGCGGTCACTACGTGGGAGGGTGGTAAGTCCGTGGCCGAGCATAGGATGTACATGGAGAACCCATTGGCTAGGATAAGCATATTGATGAAAGCCCCTGACAAGGTGCTGAATACGCAGGTAATTGGCAATCACTGCATTAACTGCAATAACCTTGGCGACATGTTACTAAGGCTCACGAGGAGTCTGAACTGCATTATCTGTACCTACATAGTGGGTATCTATGGTAATGAGCCCCAAATCCTCGGTATAGACCCTAGAATTGAACTTACAATAGAGAATCTGGATTACGTAGTAAGTGCCATTATGGGGTGGTACAATGGCGAGTGGTAGGTATAGGGTCTGTGTGGTTGGAGCCAGTGGTGTGACCGGTGGCGAATTACTCAGGCTGTTGATTAATCATCCAGGTGTTGAGCTTGTTTGTGCAACCTCCAGGGAGTTTAGGGGTGAGTACGTATTTAGGGTGCACCCAAACCTGAGGGGTAGGACCGAGTTAACATTCAGTGACTCCACAATAGACTCGGTGCTTAAGAAGGATATCGATGTGGTATTCCTGGCGCTACCCCACGGGCAAAGTATTGAGTGGGTTCCTAAGCTGTATGAGGCTGGGTTAACGATTGTTGACCTATCGGCTGACTTTAGGCTTAAGGATCCAAAGGCGTATGTGGAGTGGTATGGTTGGGAAAAGCCACACCCATACCCAGACCTGCTCAGTAAGGCTGTGTATGGTATGCCGGAGCTTCACAGGGAGGAATTGAAGGGTGCCAAGTTAATAGCCGTACCTGGGTGCATGGCAACTGCCGCAATAATATCACTGGCACCAGTGGTTAAGGCGGGCCTTGTCGATACTGATAGGATAGTTGTTGACGCAAAAATATCGAGCTCGGGCGCTGGGGCCCACGCACCAAGGCTAGACCTACATCCCTTTAGGACATACGTGATTAGGCCCTACGAGGTTGTTCACCATAGGCACACGGCCGAGATAGAGCAGGAACTAGGCCTACTAATTAATAGGCAGGTGCGTGTAGCCTTCACACCACATGCCGTAGACCTGGTTAGGGGTATACTGACAACGTCGCATGCATGGCTAACAAAGCCAGTACAGGAGCCGGAGGTTTGGAGAGCGTACAGGACAATGTACGGTAATGAACCCTTCATCAGACTCGTTAAGGATAGAGCCGGCTTCCAGAGGTACCCAGACGTTAAGTACGTAATAGGGTCGAACCTCGTTGACATAGGCTTTGAGATAGACACTAGGCTGAATAGGCTTGTGGTGTTGGCTGCAATAGACAATCTAATGAAGGGAGCGTCAGGGCAGGCAGTACAGGCAATGAACGTCGCACTGGGCTTTCCAGAAACAACAGCATTAGATCAAGTTCCATTATATCCTGTTTAACGCAATCATACCCGAAAATCTAATTGACGCTGTATCCCACATTCAGTTCCTCATAAAAATTAAGGGACAGCGCATTTCTCCACCATCGTCTATGACCCAAATTAATAGTTTATAAATATTACAACACAGTACTATATAATTAATTCTCAATATTTAATTTTTACTTTATCCATCTATATTCTTCACTTAAGTCTTCATCTTCCTAATAATGGTTATGGCTGCCATAGAGCTTATCACCATTAATACGCTGCTCCATATTGTGTTTATGACTATTGCTGATAGCCATGGGCCTGGCTTTGTGGATGCTCCCGCCATCAATGTTGTTACTATGGCGGCCCAGGCCGCCAGCCAGGTACCGCCGTTATAGCTTAAACCAGCGCCTGTGGCCCTCACACTTGGCGGTAGCAAGTCCCTAATGTAAACTTGCATAACCCCAACAGGTAGTACTGCTATGAAGTCCCAAAGTAGCACTAACCAGCCATTACCAAGCATGAGTATTGCATACATCGTTGGGTATATGAGGGCTATTATTATTAACGCCGTGGTCAATAAGGCCCTTGCCGAGCTTCTTAACCAATCAACGAGGACGCCACCAAAGATGCTGCCAATAGCGTCGCTTGCCGATAATACCGTGAGTATTAGACCGGCTAGGGCTGGTGTGTAGTTGAGTACGCTTTGTAGTACAAACGGTGAGAGCTCGAGCATTACGTAGTACTCATAGAGGAAGCCCATGGTGGCCAGTAGAATCACTATTACGGGTAGCCAATACTTCGTGAATAAAACCCTGTAGGGAGTACTGACCTTCTCCGCCCTCTCCCACTCAAAGGATTCTGTTAGGAACTTCCTCCTAAATAGCCAACCAATTATTGTAGTGACAATACCGCTCCAAAACACGATCCTCCAACCAATAGTACTCAAGGCGCTCTGCGGCAGGTAAGTGGCGACTAAGGTGTAGGTGAAGGTGACGCCGAATATACCGAGGTCAAAGCCTGCCTGCATAATACCACTGGCCAACCCTCTCCTCTTAGCAACGCTTTCAACAGCCATAATACCGCTCGATGAGTACTCACCACCAAGGAAGAAACCAACAACAAACCTTAGAATCACTAGTAGTATTATCGCTAATATACCGGCCTGAGCATAGGTCGGTAGGAAGCCCATTAGGAAACTTGAAAGGCCTGCGCCAAGCATCGTTATATAAAGAACGCCACGTCTACCCAACTTATCAGCCAGGTTACCAAAGAAGACACCACCGAGGGGCCTAACAGCCAGTGATACGCTGAAGGTGGCCAACGTAGCCAGTATTGAGCCTAAATGACCTAGTTGACCGAAGAATAGAGGAGCTATTATTGGTGCAACGAAGGCATAGGCAACAAAGTCATAGGCATCCATTCCCCAACCTAGCATTGAACCAACGACATTGCGCCAGTTGTTCCTTACCTGTGTTCCAGGGACATAATCGCCGAAATTACGTACTTTATAGGTTATTTAAATTTTACCTAATTATTATTGATAATAAATAGACACCACTAAACATCAATGATTGATCTACCCATGATTAGTGCTTTGAGCTCGTCAATTGATGATATACTGACCGTGTGAACACTATCCCTCAATAACGCATCTGGATCCTTAAGTGCATGTCCTGTGGCTATTAAAACAACATTATCACTAGGATCGATCACACCCTCCCTTAAAGCCTTCATATAACCAGCCAACGATGCCGCACTAGCCGGTTCAACACCAACTCCCTCCCTACCAAGCACTCTCTGTGTCATTAATATCTCATCGTCGGAAGCATCGATAAAGAAGCCATTACTGTACTTAACAGCCCTATAGGCCCTATACCAATTAATTGGCTTACCAATCCTTATGGCGGACGCCACAGTACTTGGCTTATCAACTCTAGCCTCACCTAAGCCTCTCCAATACTTGACCAATGGTGCGGCTCCTGAGGCTTGTACACCAATCATTTTTGGCATTTTGTCTATTATATTGAGCTCCATCAATTCCCCAAACCCCTTCCAAATAGCATAAATATTCCCGCCATTACCCACAGGGACAAACACGTAGTCAGGCACACCGACCTCCTCAACAATTTCATAAGCAATCGTCTTCTGGCCCTCCAACCTCCACTGATTTATAGAATTAAGCGGATAATAACTGGCATTACCTGCACTACCACTTTCCAGAACAGTGCTTAGGACATACTCTAACGCATTATCAAATGTTCCAGGCACCTCCACAATCCTTGCGCCATGTAGTAATGCTTGGCCGAGTTTGCCCTTAGCAACACCACCCTTTGGCAGGACAACCATGCACTCAATACCGGCCCTTGCAGAGTAGGCTGCGGCTGAGGCCGCGGTATTGCCAGTGGACGCAACTATAATACCCCTAACACCCAATGATGAGGCTAATGAAACACCGACAGTCATACCCCTATCCTTAAAGGACCCAGTTGGGTTGGCGCCCTCAAACTTAACATAGGCATTGGGATAAGCCCTAAGCCTAATTAGTGGCGTTGACCCCTCACTCATGGTGATTACATTTTTGAGCTCAGGGAGTAAATCCCTATACCTCCAAACACCCCTACCACGTAACTCACCCCACTTAATCCTAATTTTCTCAGTAATAATCGATGCATCAAGTAATTCACCACACCGTGGGCACCTCATTATGTATGGGCTAGGCTCAACCTCATAACCACATCTTGGGCATTTAAGGACGTATTTACCCAACGGCTTTAATTGCATGTCTGGGTTTCCATTTCTATCCCCAGTCTTTCTACAATTTAGGTTATTTAAGCATTATCATTAAATTAATAGGGTATTGAGTACCGTAGTAATACTTTAAATATAATCAATAAATCTAGCGCAAAAATGAGAGGCGTTAGGATCTTAATCATTGGTTTTGGAAATGTTGGACAGGCATTCTATGAACTTCTCAATACTAAGAGGGATTTACTCAGTTTCGATATTACCATCGGTGAGATAATCGATAGGAGTCGCGGCTACATAATTAACCCAGGCCCTGACATCCTCAAGGATGTCGCTAAGGGTAGATTAATAGGGCGTAAGGTGGATATTGACGAGATACCTAGGCTGATAACGGAAAGTAATGCAGATATAGTGTGTGAGTTTACAGATCTGAATGTTAAATCTAGGGGTGAGCCAGCCTTTACATACTTGTCAACGGCTATTAGGAGTGGTAAGCATGTGATCACGACCAATAAGGGGCCAATAGCCTTTCACTACGATGAGTTAATGGAATTAAGTAGAAAGTATAATAGGTTGGTTAGGTTTAAGGGCACTGTCATGGCTGGAACACCATCCTTCAACATACTTAAACTGCTACCTGGTGCTCACGTTGAGTACTTCATGGGTATCCTGAATGGAACCACGAACTTCATACTAAGTAGGATGTATGAGGAGGGCTTATCATTCAACGAAGCCCTCAAGCTCGCCCAGCAGCTGGGTTATGCCGAGGCTGACCCATCTCTGGACATTGATAGTATTGATGCCGCGCTTAAGGTTGTCATTCTCTCTAGGGTTATTGGTTGGGGACATAGGTTTGAGAATGTGGAGGTTGAGGGTATTAGGGACATTGACATTAGGAGGTATGGTGATAAGGTGATTAAGTTGGTAGCCTATGCAGACAAGGGTAAAGCCTACGTAAAGCCCACACCACTTGACAAGAATGATGTCCTTGCCCATGTATCACGTAATCTTAACGCGTTGAGGTTTAAGCTAGACACGTTAAGTGAATTGCTCATTATTGGGCCTGGGGCTGGTAAGTTCGAGACAGCACAGGCGGTACTTACGGACCTAGTAGACATAGTTAATTCCATAAGGCTTAGTTAAGTTCTAATAATTCCTTGAGAATAGTTATTATAATATTTTTAGCGCCTTCATCGTTTCAAGGGTAAGTATTGTAATGCCTGCAGCACCGCGGACCAGATTATCCCCTAAGACAACCATTCTAAGTATATTGTTTCTAACGAGAACCCTACCAACACTAACAGCCATAGGGTCTAAATCCCTCATTGGCTGTGGTGCATCCACCCTATCGAGAACCTTTATGGGTTCCCGAGGCGCCGTCGGTAACTCCTGCTCCTGCGGGAATGACCTAAAGCCCCTCAGTCTCTCGATTATTTGTTTCTGATCAATACTATCATTAAGTACTGCGTGTATTACTGCCATGTGGCCGTACTTAACGGGAACTCTCGTTGTCGTCACATACACGTTTTTGCCCCAGGGCACGTAGTGATCCACGTATTGGTTCCCAAGCATCTTATTAATCTCGGCATCTATCTTCTCCTCCTCACCTTTTATGAACGGTATTACATTACCATCAATGGCGAGGTACGAGATGCCAAGGTAACCTGCACCAGAGACTGACTGAAGAGTGACTATATGGAGCTCCCTAATCAATTCATTAATGGGCTTTAGTGGCATTGATATTATGGCCGCCGTACAATTAGGATTCTTCACAAGCCAATTACCCTTAACCTCCCTAAGCACCGTTAGGTGGTTCCAATTAACCTCAGGGTTTATCAAAGGCACCCTAGGATTCATCCTCTCCGGCGATGCGTTGGAGATCACGTTAAGGCCAGAGGCAAGTAATTTACTCTCAACAGCATTGGCAACATCGTTGGGTAGCGCCGACAGGACAACATCCACGTCCTTATGGTCCGACGGATCCGTAGACACCAGCACCAGGTCTCTGGCGTATTCAGGGACATCGCCCGGCAGGAACCAATGAACAACCTCCCCATATTTTCGACCAACCTTACCTGGGGATGCCGATAGCTTGATAACTTCTATGAATGAGTGATTAGCCAATAACTTAACCATCCATTGCCCAACAAGGCCCGTAGAACCGAGTATGGAAACCTTCACCCTATCCATTTTCTCACCCACCTATGCACATCCCTGGTGAGATCTATTGCGTTGTCCCCATCATTTACAAGCATAGATATTACATGTACGTCATCGTTAACGACACCATTTATACCATGTGAAGATATAATCTCACTTAAATCCTTTATAACCTCATTATTCAGCGATATGCCACAACCAACAATAGAAACCCTATACAAGCCTTGGTTAATTCTACCAACGCTCACGACCTTAGGTACCCTAATACAGTTGTTCGTGATGTACGTGCCAGAGTCGAGTTGGGGGCTTGTTATTAACGTGAGGACCCTACTCTTCATAAGTGGTTCGAAGGTCTTTGGATGGAACTTCTTTGCACCAACCCTGGACGCCGCATGAGCCTCCTCATAACTAATCTCCTTAATGAGTATTGGATCCTCAACTATCTTAGGATCACCACTCAGCACACCACCACTGTCCGTATAAAACGTTAGTCTCGAGGCATTTAGGTAACTGGCGATTAATGAGGCCGTATAGTCACTACCACCCCTACCCAGTGATGTATATCTACCATCCATGGATATACCGAGGAAACCAGGGGTAACTATAATGTCGTACTTACTTAAAAGTCTCACGTACCTTTCACGAACATTTTTAAGGCTTAATTCATCAATTACCGAGGCATTACCCCACTCCTGATTTGTCACTATGCCGGGTTCGTAGATGGCCTTGGCATTAACACCAATTACCTCACTTAATACTTCGCTAACTAACAATGTTGATAGTAATTCACCATGGATGATCACGTGATCCTTAACCCACGGTTCACCCACACTAACGAACCTACGTAAATCCTCACCAACGAGTTCCAGGAACCTAGCGAGCCTATCAAGCCCTAGGTCAATAGCCTCATCTATATACATTTGGACTGCCTCATCTATTAACCGTGGATCGTGCTCATCAAGCGCCTTAATTAGCAGGTCCGTAATGCCCTTCATTGCGGAAACCACAAGAATAAGCTTATTACCGTGAAAATCCCTCTCAACAACCCTACTTATTGTGTTAAGGACAGATTTTCTAGTCAGTAATGAACCACCCACCTTAGAGACAGGGGCATCCCGTTCTAGTACTTGGTTTCCATTTCCATCTCACCACCTATATAGGCACGTACATAACACCTATTTAAAATTTACCTCAATCAAATGGATATATATTTACGTTCATGTTATAAATAACAATAATAATATATTAAATCCATACATCCCTAATTTAACTATTTATTATTAATGCTCTTACCAATTTCATTATTATTAATAATGAGGATATAATTAAGGCCATCCAACAAGGCCTTTACACTTGCGGCAATTATGCTTGTGGAGACACCCATTGTTTTCCACACCCTCCTCCCATCAGTGAACTCCATTAGAACACGAACAACACTCTCCGTACTCTTAACCTCACCCGGAAGTACGACGCGGTAATCAGTCAACCTAACACTATTCAGTTCTGGGTATATCCTCGAGGCAACATTCCTTATGGCCAGGTCAACCGCATGGACAGGACCAACGCCTTCAGCCACACTGAGTTCACCATTAACCTTAACCACAGCAACATTAAGATTGTGCTCGCCAAAGACCTTCCAATAATCAACGCTCAGGAAGTCCTTAGCAAGACCTAGTTCTCTTAGTACTACGAGTATGGCAGATGCTGGTGCGAGGTCGAAGCTATAACCCTCATTCTCCATAGCCTTTATTCTCTCCAGGGCCCTCCTAAGCCTTGGGTCGTCCTTACCGACACTAATTCCCAAATCCTTAAGGTAAATAAGGAGGTTTGACGTACCTGCCAGCTCTGAAACTACGAACCTCCTGGCATTACCCACGAGCTCTGGGTCTATGTGTTCGTAGGCCTTGGTTATTTTTGAAACCCCATCAACATGAAGCCCAGCCTTATGGGAAAATGCATAGTCACCGACATAGGGCTGATACGGATTTGGTTGAAGACCTGCCGCCTCATAGACAAAGTGCGATACCTCCCTCATCCTCCTAAGACTCTCCACACCCTTTAAGGCCTTGAACCCCATCTTAAGCACTAGGTTAGGAAGTACCTGAATTAGGTCGGCATTTCCCGTCCTCTCCCCAATACCATTTATAGTACCCTGCACATGCCTAGCCCCTGCCAAGACACCCATTAACGTATTAGCCACAGCACAACCCGAATCATTATGCATATGAACCCCAACCCTCACCCTAACCCTCTCGACCACCTTAGACGTTATTTCATAAACATCCATGGGAAGCATAGCCCCGTTAGTATCCGCAAGAACAATAACATCAGCACCTGCCTCCTCAGCCGTCTTAACAACCCTAAGCGCATAGTCAGGGTCCTCCCTAAATCCCTGATAAAAGTGCTCCGCATCGAATATAACCCCTAGCCCGTGATCCTTGAGGTATTCAACGTTATCATAAACCATGTCCAGGTTATCCTCAGGGCTAACCCTAAGGACCTCCCTAACGTGAAGTATCCAGGACTTACCGACAACAACCGCAACACCAACATCGGCATTTAGTATGGCTAGTAAGTTAGTATCATCCTTGGCACTGACCCCCTTCCTCTTAGTCATCCCAAAGGCAGCAATCTTGGCATGATTTAGGGAGTAATTTTTAATGGCTTTGAAGAACTCGGCATCCTTAGGGTTACTACCAGGCCAACCACCCTCTATGTAATCCACACCTAACTCATCAAGAAGCATCGCGATTCTGACCTTGTCATTTAGCGTGAAGGATATTCCGGTTCCTTGACTTCCATCACGGAGTGTTGTATCGAGAACCTCTATTGATTTCTAGACCACCCATACCATTATGGCATAATTATATTGCTTATTTAAGTATTACCCAGCTATATTTATCATAAATATATTGACCTGGGAACAATCATAGTCACTATATGAATTGAATAACCAGTAAATAGGGTAATAATTATAAATTTATGGAGGTTCTAAAACTCAGCATGTCCTCATTAGTCATAGAGGGTCCAGTGATTAAGGTTGGTGATAATATAGACACTGACGTAATAATACCAGCCAGGTACTTGGTATATACGGATCCAGCCATATTGGCTAAGCACGCTATGGAGCCTCTTGACCCCCACTTCTACGAGAATGCCAGTAGGGGTGTGGTTTTAGTGGCTGGGAGGGCCTTTGGTATGGGTTCAAGCCGTGAGCAGGCGGCAATCGCGTTAAAGGCGGCTGGCGTTAGGGCTGTGCTTGCAGAGTCCTTTGCCAGGATATTCTATAGGAATGCCATAAACAATGGATTACCGGTCCTAGTGGTTCCTAATGTGAGTAGGGAGGTTAACGAGGGCGATTTCGTGAAGGTGAATGTTAGTACTGGTGAGGTCATTGTAAATAACGGTCAAAAGGTTCTGAGAGCCAAGCCAATAACTGGAATGGCGCTTGAAATACTAATCAGCGGTGGTTTACTTGAATACGTTAAGTCACGCTTCAACTTATAGGTAAAACTTTCAATGAGGTCTCTACAGAAACTGGAGTACTAAAATCCTTTTTAAGTAAATAAGCAAGCATTTAACCATGAGTGTGAATAGTATCATTTGCGCTAGGGACTTATGGCATAAATTACTGGCATGGATAAGCGAGAGGCGCATCAGTACCATCAATATTGACCTTGAAGAGAAGGGTGATGCCTTGGAGTACAATGCCAGAACTTATGAGAGTCGCGAATTAACATATAATGGTAAGGATATTTTGAAGGCGGATGGTGAGGCACGCATAGATATACACGCCCCAATTAATTGCCTAGAAGAACTGAGTCATTACATCATAGACTTCATACGCAATAATGGCCATAAGTACAAGTTAATCAGATTCTCAGCACCGCAAAGCATAATTGAGAAGTATGTACCACCTCCAAATGCATGTAAGTGCTCGCTTAAGGATGCGTTGAAATACGTTAAGGACGTAATTAATCAATCCGAGGCTGATGTAGTTAATCTTTACCTAAGTACGGCTGTGCTGGAAAGCGGTGGATTTGGTGATAATGAGACCTTGCTAACCAACGATGATATTGAGGTGGAAAGCATAACGCTCCTAGATGGTACTGAGTCCTTTAATAAGGCTAATTATGTAATGAACTTAAGCAATGCAAAATGGGCAATACATATTGAAGGTGAATTAGAGGTTGATTATGGTAATGAGCAGGTAATTGAACTAAATATACGTGTTAATGCACCTAGGTCCCTATGGAAGCTCATAATTAATAATGTCAAGAGGTCATTAGATGGTAGGAAGTTACATGTTGTTAATGAGGATAAGGAGTTGGAGGAGTCTATTGAGTATAAGGGCGAGGAGGATTATGAAGCAGATGGGGTTAGGTTCGTAATAGGTCCTAATTAAGTCCTTCTCACGTTATGAAGGATATTTCCTTGGATCAGCGAGTTTACCTTCAAGTGCTGTCGCTGCAGCCACGGCGGCATTCGCCAGGTAAACCTTACCCTCCTTTGAACCCATCCTACCAATAAAATTCCTATTGCTTGTTGAGACTGCCACTTCGCCTGGACCAACAAGCCCAAAGTGCCCGCCAATGCATGGTCCGCAGGTTCCGTAGGTAACAACACAGCCGGCCTTCACGAGTATATCTATGTAACCAAGTTCAAGAGCCCTCTCAAACACGTCCCTGGAGGCTGGTATGGCTATGCACCTAGCCTTAGCCTTACCTCTCTTTAATATCTTTGCCGCGGCTTCAATATCGCTTAGCCTGCCGTTGGTGCATGAGCCTATGAACACGTAATCAACATCTAAGCCCTCAACCTCGCTTATCGACTTAACATTATCAACACTGTGGGGTGCAGCCACAAGGGGTTCAAGCCTACTTAATTCTATATCGTACTCATCCATGTACTTGGCCCCTAGGTCAGGCGTTACTGGCTTTACATCGAGATTCCTAGTATTACGTATGTAATTTATGGTTTCCTGATCAGGAATAAACATAGCTGCATCGGCGCCCATTTCCGTCCCCATGTTTGATACTGTGGCCCTATAATCCATTGGGAATGCGCTCGGGTCATCAACGTAGAACTCAACGGACTTGCCACTAAGGCCCTCTGCCTTAAACTCACGGAGTATGTGTAGTGCCACATCCTTTCCATAAACTCCAGGGTTTAGCCTACCCATTAGCCTTATCTTGAAGGGCTCAGGAATCATGAGCCAAGTCTTTCCAGTGATTACTATAGCGGCTATATCGCTTGCGCCAAGACCCTGCGCGAAAGCGCCCACGGCACCGGCGGTCGTTGTGTGGCTATCTGCGGCCATCACAACCTGCCCAGGCAATGCGTACTTCTCAAGGAGTAGTTGGTGTAGTATTCCATCACCAACATCATGGAAGTACTTAACATTTAACGATTTAGCAAGCTTCCTAAGCCCAACCTGAATCTCGGCAGCCCTCTCCGTCGGTGGTGGTGCTAAATGGTCGAAGGCCAAGACGAATTTGTCAAGGTCCCAGATCCTGACCTTACCCATCTTCTCCATAACCTCAATCACGTGGTAACCCGTCAAATCATGAAATGCCGCTAGGTCAACATTGACCTCAACAATATCGCCAGGGCTTATTGGCCTGCCCGAAGCCCTAGTTAGTATTTTCTCAGTGAGTGTTTGGGGCATTGTGTTAAGTTAAATATAGTATTTATATTAATTACCCACTAGGTAATTAATCTATAAAGTTACCCTAACACCCCTGGAACCTACTCATAAGTTAAAGACTGAATTAGAAATAATTTAATTGATTTTAAATTGGCACGGAATTGACGGATTTAACCGCTACGCATCATCATCCTCAACTCCTCACCAATCCTCTCCACCTGACTATTCTGCACCTGCTTAAGGAGTTCTCTCAATTTAAGCGCACCCCTCTGGTTCTCATTAACCCACTCCCTTGCAAACTCTCCATTCCTAACCCTCTCGGCAGCCTCCCTCATCCTCCTCTTAACATCCTCATTAATCACGAAGGGACCAACTGTTAATCCACCATACCTAGCCGTCTCACTAACACCAAGCAGCATGCCGGTCAGTCCGCGTTCCCATATTAAGTCCATTATTAACTTAGCCTCGTTTATTGCCTCGAAGTAGGCAACCTCAGGTTGGTAACCAAGTTCCACCATAACCTCAAAACCGTATTTAAGCAATTGCAGTAATCCGCCAACCAACACATTCTGCTCGCCAATCAGGTCAGTCTCCGTCTCCTCTGCGAAGGTAGTCTCAATAACACCAACCCTCGTGAACCCATTAGCCTTAGCCACAGCAAGGGCTGTCTTAAGCGCATTGCCAGTAAAGTCTTGGTGAACAGCCACCAGGGCAGGGACACCCCAACCTCTAACGAATTCATCTCTAACGGCCTTACCAGGAGCCTTAGGTGCTATTAGAACTACGTCGACATCGTTAGGTGGTTTTATTAGTCCGAACCTTATGTTGAAACCGTGGGCGAAGATCACATTCATGTCTCTCCTAAGGTTCGGTGCTATTTCAGCAGACCAAACACTTGGTTGCGTCATGTCTGGAAGCAGTACGGCGATTATATCGGCCCTCTTCACGGCCTCACTCACGGAATATACCTCGAAACCCTCCTGCCTGGCCAAATCAAAGCTCTTACCAGGTCTGACGCCAATAATAATCTTAACACCGCTATCTCTCATATTTAGCGCCCAGGCTCTGCCCTGAATGCCGTAACCTAGCACAGCAACGACCTTTTTACTTAATATCGATAGATCCACATCCTTATCTTTGTATATTTTAGCCATTTCTTATTACCACCTTATTCGGCTGTACTTCTTCGGGCATATATTTAACATTTACTATATCGTAAAGTTTATCAAGCTTATTACAAATCCACCTAACTTCGTCCTCCTCACCGGACGCCTTTACCGAAACCCTTATCGCCGAATCGCTCATATCCACGGTTATGTGCCTAATAGTGACCTTACCTCTCCTGAGTACGTTCATGGCTCTAACCACAGCATCCAATGGGTTAACATCATTAATTATCGTGAATTCTATTGAGAAGTTGCTATAACTCATACTAATCACCTCTGTACCTAAGGTCCACATGGAATCCCTCGGGCATTATGACCTCCTCAAGCCACTTGCCAGACGGCACGAACGGTAGCACGAAATCTCTCTCCCTATCTATCGTAACATCCACTATCAAGGGCTCATTATTCCTAACGGCCCTTGAGACCGACATCCTCAACTCATCGTAATTACTGGGTCTCACGCCATCAATACCGTATGCCTCAGCGATTTTCATGAAGTCCGGGTTCACGTTGAAGTCCACGGCAATTATCCTCTTACTGTACAGCATGGCTTGCCAATGCCTAACGAGCATCAGTGTTGAGTTGTCGAATATCGTGATTATTATTGGTAGGTTGTATTCACGGATAAGGGCCAGGTTCTGCATCGTCATTTGGAAGGAGCCATCACCATCAATATCAAGCACAGGAACATCTGGCTTAGCTATCTTCGCGCCAAGTGCCGCCGGTATTCCGAAGCCCATAGTACCAAGGCCGGCGCTGGTTATGAATGTGCCTGGTACATAAACGTCCCAATGAAGCTCACACCACATCTGGTGGCTACCAACACCAGTAGTGGTTATGGCATGCGGTGGCATGACCTCCCTAAGTACCTTTAGGACTCTCCAAGGCGCGAATCCGCTGAATGGTACCTTATTCCTATACTCCTCATAGCTCTCCTTAATACTCCTTAGCCACCTTATGAATGCCTCATGACTCTGCTCTAGGGCCTTTGGTACTAGGTTTATCATCGCTGAGAGCACAGTCTTAGCATCCCCAACAATACCCACCTCAGGCTTCACGTTCTTACCAATCTCGCTTGGATCAATGTCTATGTGTATGATCCTCCTACCCCTCCTAAACTCATTAAAGTTTCCCACAGTCCTATCACTGAACCTAGTGCCCACAGCCAGTACTACATCGGCGTTGATTAAGGCCGCATCAGCCTCAAGCCTACCATGCATTCCAGGTGTCCCCATAACCAATGGGTGATTACTTGGTACGCAGTTTTTACCAAGCAGTGTCGTCACTATGGGCATACCCAACAACTCGGCGAGGATTAGTACCTCATTAGTCGCACCACTCCAACACACACCACCGCCAACAAGCATTACAGGCCTTTCAGCATTTAGGAGTAGTTTAATGGCGTAGGAAATAAGTGATGGGTCTGGTTCAGGCAGTATCTTCTTGGCAATATGAATATCCCTAGTGATTTCACTCTTAGTCTCGGATAATTGGACGTCCCTAGGCGCATCTATTAGCACAGGGCCTGGTCTTCTATCGATAGCAATTTCATACGCGGCCCTGTAGGCTGGGACTAAGTCCTCGGGTCTCTTAATCATGAATGTGTGCTTCGTTATGGGCATTGTAGCACCAACTATGTCCGTTTCCTGAAAGGCATCCCTACCAAAGAATATCGTGGGTACCTGACCAGTTATGGCTATTAATGGCGATGAGTCCATCATGGCATTAGCAAGCCCCGTGACCAAATTCGTGGCGCCAGGCCCAGAGGTCACGACAACGATCATGGGCTTCCTAGTCACCCTACCATAGGCATCAGCGGCGTGTATAGCACCCTGCTCATGCCTAAACATGTAAACCTTAATCCCCGAGTTATAAAGGGCGTCGAAGAATGGCATTATTTGGCCACCAATTATTCCGAAGATCTCATTAACGCCCATACTCTTCATCTCCATAACAAGTAAATCAATAGCTCTAGGCATAATCACCACCTAGTACCCTGTTACTATCGTTGGGGTACGTATTGGTTCTTCGCCGATCTTGGTCCTCATTTTTATCCTTACTGTACGTAAAGAATAAAGTACCTCATTGGACATAAGTTAATTTATAAAATATTTAAGCTTTTCCACCGCGTAATTAGTATAATGTGGATCAACCAAGCAATATGGCTAGTCTATATCTTAAGGAAATACTTAAATAGAGTATTTTTATTTAAGTAATTGGTGGGTTAGATTGCTCAGGAGGACGTAGCCAGGGGTTGGGCATCAAATAGGTATGCCAGGTTCCTAGACACCACACTGAGAGATGGTGAGCAAACACCCGGCGTTGCCCTCAAACCCGAGGATAAGTTGGCGATTGCTCTGAGGCTTGAGGAGTTAGGCGTTGACTCTATAGAGGCTGGGTTCCCAATAGTTAGTGATGGTGAATTCAGGGCTGTTAGGGACATAGCCAGGGAGGTAAGGAATTCAGAGGTTATTGTGCTGGCTAGGACTAGGAAGGAGGATATCAATAAGGCTTTAGATGCTGATGTACCGGCGATTCACATCTTCATAGCCACATCAGACATACACATGAAGTATAAATTAAGGATGAGTAGGGAGGAGGTTATTAAGGCGGCGGTGGAGGCTGTGAGTTATGCAAAGTCCCATGGATTAACCGTGGAATTCAGCGCAGAGGATGCCACTAGGAGTGACCCATACTTCCTAGTTAGGGTTTTTCAGGAGGTTGTTAATGCAGGTGCTGATAGGCTCGATATTGCTGACACCGTAGGCGTCATGTGGCCAAACAGGATGGCTACTTTAGTTAGATTCGTTAGACAAAACGTTAGGGGTAATTACTTATTGAGTGTTCATTGTCATGACGACTTCGGGATGGCTGTTGCAAACAGCGTAGCCGCGATAGAGGCTGGTGCTGATCAGGCCCATGGTACGATCAATGGCGTTGGCGAGAGGGCAGGTAATGCGGCTCTTGAGGAGATAGCATCCGCCGTTAAGTTCCTACTTGGTTATGAAACAAGGATTAGGTTTGAGAGGATTAAGGAGGTTTCGGACCTCGTATCAAGACTCTTCAGGATACCAGTACCACCAAACAAGGCCATTGTTGGCACAAACGCCTTCTCTCATGAATCGGGAATCCACGTTCATGGAGTACTAACTAATCCGCTGACTTATGAGCCGATTAACCCGGAGAGTGTTGGTATGAGTAGGAGAGTTGTGGTTGGTAAGCACAGTGGTAGGCACTCCATAGAGTATATACTGAAGTCCATGGGCATTGAACCGAACAATGACATAATCAATAAGGTGCTAAGGAGGATTAAGGAATTGGGCGACATGGGTCTGAGGGTGTCTGATGAGGACATTAGGCACATAATTAGCGAGATAGTGAATCAATGAGATTAATTTAATTTAAATAACGGGTTAAAATCAAGACCTTAAGTACTTATCATCACCCCTAATCCAATCATCCCTAACCGGCGAGTATACATCAACTATTAACGAATCCTCGATGGCCTCAACACCATGCATTACATTGGGCGGTATATGCACTACGTCACCTGGGTTCACTATATACGTCTCATCACCAACAACGAACTTAGCACGCCCATTAACGACTATTGAAACCTGCTCGTGAGGATGAGAGTGAGGCTTTACCACGGAGCCCTTTAATAGTTTAAATTGGGCTATCGTAACTCTTGAACCATGGACGTGACGCCTAAATATTAGGTCGCTTAGTTTTTCCCAGCCTGACTCTTCATATCTTAGTATGGTCATTTTAAATCATTAATTAGTAGTTATTTACCTTATTAAGTATTTATTCGTGGCTTAATTATTATATTTATACTATGGTTAATAAATAAAAATGGGCTATGTATTCATTGTCTAATGAAGGTTGTCGTAATAGAGGGTGATGGTGTTGGTCCTGAGATCACGGGGTCCGCGGTAAGGGTTCTAAAGGCTGCTGCGGTAAAATATGGATTAACGATAGATCTTCAGTATGTGGATGCTGGCGATAACGCCCTTAGGAAGTATGGTGAGGCTGTGCCAAGCAGGTATTGGCCTATTATTGGGTCCTCAGACGCCATATTGAAGGGTCCTGTTGGTGAGAGCGCAGGTGAGGTTGTCGTTAAGTTGAGAAGGGGGTTCGACCTGTATGCCAATATTAGGCCTGCGAGGAATTACCCCGGGGTTAGGGCTGTTAGGGATGGTGTTGATTTAATCATTGTGCGTGAGAATACTGAGGATGTGTATGTAAGGGCCGAGTACATGCTTGGTAATGATATTGCCATAGCCCTTAGGTTAATAACGAGGAGGGCCAGCGAGAGGATAACTAGGGTCGCCTTTAACCTAGCCATAGGTAGGCGCAGGAGGGTTACCATTGTTCATAAGGCTAACGTATTGACGGTATCCGACGGCCTATTCAGGGATACGGTTAAGGAGGTTGCCAAGAATTACCCAGGTATTGCGGTTAATGAGATGTACATAGATGCGGCGGTTATGGACATGGTTAGGAGGCCCCAGGACTTCGACGTGATAGTTACCACGAACCTCTATGGAGACATACTTAGTGACATAGCGGCCTATGTGACGGGTAGTATAGGGCTTGCGCCGTCGGCTAATGTAGGCGATAGTAAGGCCATGTTCGAGCCAGTCCATGGGGCAGCCTTCGATATCGCGGGTAAGGGCATTGCAAACCCAACGGCGATGATACTTAGTGTCGCCTGGATGCTTAGGTGGTGGGGTGAGAGGGTTGGTGATGATAAGTATGTAAGTGCTGGGTCGGCAGTGGAGAATGCAGTAATTAAGGCACTTGGTGAGGGGGTCAAGTTAACGCCTGACCTTGGTGGTAATGCAAGGACCGAGGAGTTCACTGAGGAAGTAATTAGAAAACTGGGCTAGGTAATGCTTATAAATAACCTATATACTCATTAGCTGTGAACAACTCGGAATTCGGGAGGAGGAACTAACGGAGATCCTAAAAAGCCTCGAGACAAGCATCTCAAGGCTTAAGGCAATAATGATGTCGAAGGCTATTGATGATAATGTGCTCAGTAATGCTATTATGGGCATTAATGAGCCATTGCTGTTGAGGATTATTAATGAGTACGTTAGTAATGGTTCAATAGCATTCCTTGGACCCAGCGGTAGTTATTCCCACGAGGTTGCCATAAGGCTCTTCGGTACAAATAAGCCGTTTAGACCTATGAGGAGCGTTGGTGATGTTGTTAAGTGCGTATTCAATAGTGATTGTGGGCTTGGGATCGTGCCCATAGAGAATAACCTGGCTGGTGTTGTTGGTGATTCGATGGATGCCCTCATTAGGTGGGACGTAGGCATTAAGTACTCCGTGGAGTATAGAGTCTCTCTATGTCTCGTTGTTAATGAGGAGGTTAATGACCTCAGTGAAATTACGGAGCTGTACTCACATCCGCATGCAATAATGGAGGCCATGGACTTCATAACAAGACTAAACGCCTCAATAAACTACACGCAATCAACATCAGAGGCCCTTGAGAAGATAAAGGGGCATAGGAATAGGGCTGCCGTGGCGTCGAAGTTCGGCGCAAGGCTTCGCGGTTTAAAGGCCTTAATGTGCGGTATTGAGGATAGGCCAAACTACACGAGATTCCTCATAATAACGAGGAATAAATCAACCATTGGCGACAGGACACTGTTAATATTCTCAGTATCCAATAGACCCGGCTCACTGTACAACGCCCTAAAGCCATTTGCGGAGAAGGAAATAAACCTGTCAATGATATACTCAAAACCCAATAGGCAGAGTCCATGGGGCTACGACTTCCTACTCGAGATGGAATGCCAACTGGAGGATGAGGATTGTAATAATGCCTTAAGGCAGTTGGGGGGCGTAACAACGTATTTAAAGGTGCTCGGTAGCTATAGACATTTAAGAACTGAATGATTAAAGTACCACCATCCTCAAAACATTAATACTAGAACCATCACCCTATTTAAGTGCGTAGTCATTGTTATACACTGCTGATTAGGTTAGGATTGATCAAGCATTTCGCGCTAGATCTTAGTATTACTAAGTAGTACTATAGTGGGTGGTGAGGTGTTTCTGTCCCATTAGCTTTATTTTAGATAGTTAGGATTTTAGGTTTGATGAGTATTACGAAATGACTTATTGCTGTGGTAATAATGGTATTATTACATTACCTATGTTGGTCTCTAGAACAACATAGCCATACGGTAATTGAATGATTATACTTAGTCTGAAGCGCTATCAACTTAGAATTAATGATTAACTAATTTCATACCTAAGTACGCACTAATAGCAATCAAAGCAACCATAATCATCACAACGACATACAAATAAGAACTAGGCATTATAGAATAAACCAACAAAGTATTATTAAAGATTTAATCCTTAATTGAACCACGAAAACAAAAACCTTAAAACCATAGTAGGAACTTACAACGAGGGGCCGTAGTCTAGCCTGGCTAGGATACGTGGGTTCAACCACGCCTCAGGCTCGGCTCGGGATCCAGAAAAATGAACAAGAGCCCGAGTGATCCCGGGTTCAAATCCCGGCGGCCCCACCAACTGTTATGCTTTGTATTTCCTTAATTTGATTCTGATTAGGGATGGGAGAAACGTTTGCCTGCCCGTGGGTTATGTTGTTTAGGTATTCAAGTTTTGCATTGCCCTGGTTCACGCATTTTCATTAAATCACTCCCACGTACTTTCCAGTACAATTAATACTTTTATTTCCTGCATGTAGGGAATTAAGGTTAAAATATTCGCAGCGAGGATGTAGTGGTGATGTGATGGTTATTCCTGACCTGTATAAGTGGCATGTGACGTTAAGGAATGAGGAGAGGAATGAGAGGGAGGCATTTTATGTCCATTCGTTGGTTGATTTTTATGGTAGGAAATTAAATGAAAAATACAGGACAATCCTAGACATTCCCTGCGGGCATGGCAGACTTCATAAGTATCTTAGGGGTTACGGTTATGAGGTATACGGCGTAGACATCTCAACGGAATTAATCGAAATCGTAAGGAGTAATCACAAAGACTTTGAGGATCACTACTTCATCGGCAATATGAGGAACTTTAGACTGGGAAGGGAAGTTGATGTCGTTTTAAATTGGTTCACATCCTTTTGGCTACTTCGATGATGAGGGTAACATGGAGGTGCTGAAGAACTTCCGCGAGAATCTGAGGGATGGTGGGTTATTAATAATTGATTTCCCAAACTTCCACCTGCACTCCATTGATAATAGGGCTATTGTTTATGAATATGGGGTTATAATCGGCATAGTGAAGGAGTACCTGGATGATAATTCGAGGTATAGCGTTTTACATGAGAGGTTTTATAGGAAGGATGGGGATAACCTCATATTCATTGGTGAGTCTCGGACGAGGGTTAGGAGGTACTTCATCGAGGATTTCATGGATATGTTACCCAAGGTTGGGTTTACAATACTTAGGATCTACAGTACACTATCGTTTAGCGACTTCGATAAGTTCAGGGATTCGCGATTCGTAATTATAGCCATTAAGAGGTGATTTTGGAATACAATGGCATCAGTAAGGCGATACCCTTTGTGACTTGTGCGGTGATTATTATCGCCGTGAGTTAATATTTATCAAATGCACAGTATTACATCCTCCCGTTAAATCCATACTGCGCAGTTTACTCTAGCTGTTAGGTAAACCTCCATGAGTGAGAGGGTCATTGTTAGGGTTAGGTTAATCCATGTGATTAAGTTATAGGGTGCTGCCAGACTTAACGATTTAATCAACAAGTATATCATTAAGGATAATGACGTAATAGCCATTACGAGTAGGGCAGTGACGTAAAGTCTAGCCCTAATCCACAACTCCTCACTCTCCCTGTTCACATCAAGCATCGCCCTCTGGCTCCATACGGCGTCTCTAATCCTCGTGAGATAAAGCTCCTTAGCCCTGCCCAGGGCTTTATGCAACTTCGTAAGTGCTGCCGTGAGTAGTACTATTGATAATACCAATGATGCGTAGGTTATTTGATAACGAATTATTGCGGTGGTAATAACCGTAATTACTACAGTAATTATGGAGGAAACATGCATAATTAGCGCCAACCTTATCGGCTCAACTACCTCACTGAGTTGATCCATGAATTTGGTGGCACCCATATCTAATCATCCCATTTAGCAGGCCAAATATTTGGTGGTTATTTCACGACCAAGATGAAGCTGAATGACCACGTTAATAGTGCCTAATCGTCAAGGCGAAAGGTATTTTTGCCCGGTACCGGGATGAAATTCATATTCGGTAGGAAGATTACGGACCCATATGATTAATATTAATATTTGACTTACAGTAAAAGCCATTAATGAGCAACACTAACATGCATTGGGTCTTTACCACTAATCCACAAAACCTTGTTATTTGCTTAAAGTATTGTGCGTTTGGCGTTGATAATGAGAAGTACGGAATTACAGCGAGGGAGCTTGTGAAACCTGGCGATTTCATAATATTCTACGTTAGATCATTGAGGACGAGTATAGTCAATGCACCCAGTAAGTGCCAGAGGGTGTTCTTAGGGCCCTATAGAGTTAGGAGTAGTGGTTTATTGAATCCCAATCACCCAGCGTTAATGAGTTGGAATCCGAAGAATAAATTTAATGTAATAATAGAGATTGAGAAGCTCAACGACTTTCACATAGGCGCTGTGGATATCAATCTCGTATTGAATAATCTATACTTCATCACGAATAAGGCAAGGAGTGGTCGTGGTGGTTGGCAGGACCACATGCAATTCTCAATAATATCAATTAGGGAGGAGGATTACGTTACCATAATTAATCACTTAAACCCGGGACACCCCTGTATAAAGCAGTTAAGGGAGTTTATGGGAAACATAACACCATGCCTGTGACCTCCCTAAGTAATCAATAGTTATGGCTACCCCACTGATTACAGGCCAGCCTTCTCAACGCACTACCATCTCTTCTGCGAATACCAACCAATCTACAGTCAGTGATTGGTAGTACCAAGGCCAGCGGCAGTAACCTATATGGTATCTTCCACCTGACATAGTCATCCCTATAACGCTCGTCACCAAGCCTCATAAGTTCATCACGGGCAAGCTCCCCAGCCCTGCTTGGGCATTCCCGCGACGCCTCCCTAACCATAGCCTCATAAATCTTAACACCACTATCCAACTCCTCAACACTTACACGGCCAGTCCTCAGCAGGTTGATGAATGTCCTAACCCAACATAGCGGGTGTCCTGCAACAACGGTTAAGCCAGGCCCCCTAATTAACCGCCTAGCCAATTCCTTAACCTCTAGGTTCAATTCCTCAGCAACAGCATCAACAACGCAGTTCTCCGGCGAGTCTCTACAATCACGGAATCCCCTGTTGATGGCCTCGGCAACGGCTACAGCGCACCGCTTAGGGTTAAACGTGGTAAGGCACTCCTCATTAACACCCAGGATATCTAGTAATGCCCTGTTCACCTCGTTCACAAACCCAGCGGCGCTGCGCTTCGTGCTCCTAACCTCAACCTCCTCAGCATCCTCCACGTAATCCTCAGTAAGCGGCTTAGCATTAAGCCACAATTCCTCAAAATACCTCATTAATTGACTATAAAGTCCTCCATCTCTTATTAAAATATTCAATTCAACATTACCATAAAGACCACCAACCGTTAAATTGGCGCTACCGACAATGGCAACACCACTACCAAGTAGGTAAAGTTTAGTGTGCAGGTTTGGATATACCCTAATCACGTCACGCCACCTCTCATAGATAGTCCTCGGTATCGGACCCAAGTTACCGACTACAACCCTAACATCGTTAATATCCCCCAGGTAATTAAGTACGTACGATAACCCATCATAATCAATAAACCCAGTCGCTGCATTAAACAATGTTAAATCACTGAGGCCCCTAGCCCTATCTAAGCACTCATCGAGCCTGTGACAAATATGAATGAGTACGCCCTTCATTAATTGTAATTATAGGTTACCCTACTTAAGTATGACGAGAAATCTCCAAGGTGGTTAGGCCGTGTGATGGTCAATTAGGGTTCTTGGCCTAGAGAAATTGAAATCACCATTAGTTAATTATTACTAAAATGGGCACGAGACCTCGATGACTTTAAGACAACCCTCATGCCTGGTTTACGAGACTTCATCGAGCTTCCTTAACTCAATGCCCGTGTTATCGCGGGTTATTACGGTGCCTATTATCGCTATTACAAACCCAACAATGAGCATTACCGAGTAGCCAACCACGAGGCCTAGCCTAAGCCAGAATGGGGCTGTGAGTAGGGCTGCCGTTGCGCCTATGGAGGCCATATTCCATAGGAAGCCTATTGCCGAGCCCCTAAATCGTGTCGGGAATAGCTCGGCTAGGTAAGCAAGCATGACACCGCCAGTGCCAATGACGCTGGTTAGGATACCCGCCGAAACCACGAGGGTTAGGAAGGAACTCCTCAAAATCGCCGTTAGTGGGTAGGCGAGTATAATACCTATTAATGAGTAGTATAGGAATGCGTACTTCCTCTTCGTGACATTACTCAATACTCCACCAATTATCGTTATCACACCACCAATGAGCGATGCGTAGGTCAGTCCCCAGAACACCGTGGATAGGGGAATCCTTAGGAAGGTTCCTAGGTAGGTTGGTAGAAAGCCGAGAGTTGCGTAGGCAACCCAGAAGATTCCGGCGAGTAGAAGTAGGGCTATCAAAGCATCGCGGTAGCCCCTACTGAAGAACTCAATAACGGGTGCCTTGGACACCTTGCCCGCCCTTTTCAGTTCCCTGTATATGCTCGGTTCATCAACTGTTAGCCTCAGTAGGACGCCTATTACGGCGACCGCGAAGCCGACGAGGAAGGCATACCTCCAGCCATAGGCCACGAAGGCCTTGGTCCCAAAGTAATCCCTTAGCGAGGCGAAGGTGAATGCTGCAAGTGCGTAGCCCCAGTAATAACCACTTTCAATCACGCCGCTGACCAAGCCCCTATACCTGGGTGACGAACTCTCAATAGCCACCAGGTGTGAGCCGCTCACCTCACCACCGACGAACACGCCAACCAAGAGCCTAAGCAACACGAAGAGTGCGGTGGCCATTAACCCAATTTGTTGGTAGGTCGGTAATGCACCGGTTAGGGCTGAGGATATGCCTAAGCCTATCAACGTGACCATCATCGTTAGCCTCCTACCAATTCTGTCGGCTATGTGGCCAAATATTATACCGCCCAGGGGCCTGGCGAGCAGGGTCAGTGAGTAGGAGGCGAATACGAAGAGGAGCCTGGCGACTAGGCTTGTTGGTGGGAAGAAGTACATGCCCAGTACCGAGGCTATGAATAGGACCAGGGTTAGGTCAAAGACATCAACCATCCAACCAAGCATACCACCAACCATGGCCCTAACATTAACCCCCTCAGCAACTGCCTGCCCAGCCACGTTATTAATCGATTAGGGCGATATATAAGTATTACCGCACCCGCAATAGGTTATTTAGACCAGGTAACAACGCGGCTTAATCCTTATCTAGCATCACGAATTCCCTAACCAACTCACCATGCCTCCTGAGGTCCTTGACGAAATCCCTCAACCCACCCAGTGATAATACCTTAACCCTCCTCCTAAGCTCATGGAATGAGCCCCTCAAGGTCCTCTCAAGCTCCTTCCCGGCATTCTCATCCCTAACCACGGCATACAACTTAACGCCTCTCCACCTATCCCTCGCGTGCTTAAGCCTAGCCAATGCCTGCTCAGGATTATCAACAACCTCAAAGACGGCTAATGGCGCCAATCCATCCCTATACTCATCCTCATTACCCCACCAGGCAAGGTCAAGCCTATACTCACCCGCATCCACATTACTTACTGGGTAATAACCAAACAATTGGGCTACCTCCATCAACAACGCCACCGCCTCATTAATGCCCTGAGTCGCTAATCTAACCTCAGCACCTGCCCCACCAACCACCCTCTCAGCGCCGCCCTTCGGGGTTCCCCAAATCTCAATCACGGGCTTAGGCACCGCCTGTCTCCTCAATTCATTAATTATCAACTCCGCATCCTCAACGGGCATGGGCATAGCCCTGGGGTTGGATGGATCCACGGAGTGTAGGGCCTCGGTAATGCTCCTCCTACCCCTAATGAACGATAGTTTGCCGGCTATGCTGCCGAGCTCAACCCTACCCAGGGCTATCGGCTTGACCTCAACCATGTGGGACCAATCATTCAACTTCTTACTAGCCTTAACCCAATCATTAACAGCTTCGAAAATCCCTACGAAGGACTTACAGTAGGACTTACAGTCGAAGCCACTTACGAAGAGCACTAGGCGGGTGCCGGGCTTGACCCTAGTCATTAGCAGGCCGCACTCCGGATCACGGCAACCAAATAGGCCCGTCTCGACAATGCCCATGAAGACCCTCTCCCTCACAATGACAAGCCAGTAATTCACGGGTAATACATAGCCTAGGTAGAGAAAAACTTTTGCTGGGGTCACGCCATGTCATAATTCAACTGAATGCAATTGAATAATAAATAAACCCATGCCTCAACGCCAGTGAATTTAACTGGAAATCACAAACCACAATGAACAACCGATACTTAAGCATTTTTAATTAGGGGCTTGGGTAATACCATGACCTAAATGACTAACTCAGCACTGGGAGTACTCAATGAGATTTACGTACATAGCGCCAACGTTAATAACGCAATGGTCATGACCATAATCGGCATTTACCTACACGCAGTCTTCGTATCATTCACACTGGGCTTCCCACTGGCCATACTTGCCTGGCTCATCACTTGGTACAGGACCGGAGACGCATTATTCATCAACTACTCCAAGACCCTGACCATGGTTTGGGCCGTGAACTTCGCCCTCGGCGCCGTCACAGGCACCATAGTGGAGTTCGGCCTACTGGATATCTGGCCAACTAGCATACTACTCTTCTCCTCCTCAGCCTTCATCCCACTCCTCTACGAAGCCACCATAGCCTTCATAGGCGAGGCAGTCCTCGTGGTCCTCTTCATGGTGGCCATCGGCAGATGGAGAGCCAGGTACACACTCAGCGTATTAATTACTGCGTGGTTCCTAGGTTCGTTATCAGGTTATTTCATAATCACGGCAAATGCATGGATGAACGTGCCCTGGGGAATGGGTGAAATACCACACTCACTATACCCATTCTTGCCAACCTACGGTCCAGACGCCGCAAACCTAACCGCAACATTAAACCTAGCTGCACTACTTCTACACTACACAGTTGATGGTGCTGGTTCACTGGCGCTAACGAGTGTGAACTTCACGTCATTGGTGGGTACGTACTTCAACAACCCATGGCTACCAATGATAAACCCAGACGCCATAGTGACCACACTACACACATTACTCGCGGCCTACGCAATCGGCGTTGGCGCAGTGGCCCTGGCCATATCAATAAGGTACTTCAGGACCCACGACGATAAGTACATAAAGCTACTGAAGCCACTCCTCTGGATACTCACCATAGTACTCCTGGTGGAGCCCATAGTGCTTGGGCACTTCATGGGTGATGACGTTGTTACCTACCAACCACTCAAGTTCACAGCATTCACCGCATTAACCGGTGGGTCGGGCATCTATGGTTATGAGTACTACGATCCACTGGAGGCGCTGTTTGCCTATGGCAACCCATATCACCCACTCTATGGTTTTCAGTACTACATGAGTCAGTGCAGGTCATTGGGCAACTTAACCTTCGGCGAGCTCTACAGCAAGCTTGATCCAGGTATGCTTGGTTACCTCGGTCCCCTGATTAACGTGATGCTGAGCCAAAACTGTGAAGCTGCCGTCCTCTCCATGGAACCACTGGCACCATTGGTGAGTGCGTTTTACTACACAATGATTGGAGCCGGCATACTACTCGCAATAGCCTCAGTACTTGTCCTATTCACATACCTCGTCAGGGTACCCGTACTATCCACAATAACAGACTTCATAAACAATGAAATACTCAGTGTATTAATAGGTGCCGACAACGTAATGCCATTCCTAGCCTCGGTAATGGCCGTACTATCGGCGATAGCAGCCACTGCCGGCTGGGCCGCTAGGGAGATAGGTCGACAACCGTGGACTGTGTATGGATTAATAACGACTAACGAGGTGATCACCGGTGATGCCATAACGCCGGGTTTCGTGGCCTTCGTGGTTGCCATACTACTCGCTATAGCGATTGTGGGGGTCCTGGCCATGTACTACGTGGCCACAAGGCCAAGTCTACTGGATAGGATTAGGGGGTTGGTTGAGGTGGGTGGACATGAGTAATTACCTAGCCTTACTATCATTCGCCGTGTTAGGCTTCGCCCTAGAGATGCACTTAGTCTTCGTTAACGTGATTATTGGGGCTACAGTACTCACGGTAATAACCAGGTACCTGGCCTACCTGCGTCAGGACCCGAGCCTTGAGTCCGTGGCCAAAAGCATGTTCAGACTAATGGTTGTTACGGAGCTATTTGGCGGTGTCTGGGGTACTATTCTCACGGTTTTCATGGCCGGCCTATTCCCATCAATGACCGCGATATTCACTAGGGTCTACTTCTACCCAGTGGCCATTGCCTTGGTGGGGATACTCGTGAGTATACCGTTCATAGCCATTTACTGGCACCTCTGGGGTAGGGTCAGTCCA
Source organism: Vulcanisaeta moutnovskia 768-28 (assembly GCF_000190315.1). NCBI lineage: Archaea > Thermoproteati > Thermoproteota > Thermoprotei > Thermoproteales > Thermoproteaceae > Vulcanisaeta > Vulcanisaeta moutnovskia. Next base: position 1,500,671 of record NC_015151.1, on the reverse strand, counting down.
AGGACTCACAGCCTAATTGGCTTACCGCTGGCTATATCCGTACTACTCGTACCCATAGGCTTCAGGTACCTATTCGCAGGTCTTGACTACCCGCAGTACGTTACGACGAACTTCAACCCACTGACCGTATTCTCAAACCCAGTATACCCACCGCTTATTGTGCATACGCTCATTGGGGCTATGGACATTGGTGCCTTCGTAATAGCCTCAGTACTGACCACGAGGAGGAACCTAAGCATTAAGGGCATAAGTATTGCCCTCGGCACGGGCTTAATCCTACTCGTACCACAGGCAATTGCCGGGGCCTACTACTTCACAGTCCTTGGGAGGTACGACCCATACATAGCCAGTAACATTGCGGGGCCATTACTTGGTTATGACCCTAGCTCGGTCATGTTCTACCCAGCCTTTTACGCCGCGGTAGCCCTAACCATAGCCCTGGGTATTACTGCCCTATACGCCTTCTACGCAGTCATGCAGGGAAGAGTTGTTAGGCCGGTAGTAATTAGCACAGGTTTCCTCGCCGAGGCAATACTCATACTCATGGAGTACGTGAATGATGGCTCCAGGTACCCATACCTATTCATAAGCGGTGGTTCAGGCATACCAATAACCCAACTACTAAATACATTAATACCGCTGCCCCTAATTGCCATGTACACAATGCTCCTATCAACACTGGCATTCACGGCAATATTCACAATAACCCTGTACTACGCCGTGGTAAGGAGGTTCCTACCCGAGGAGTAATAAGCTAAGACAATTCAAAAACTAGGTCTCGTCCTCTCCCTCATACTCTCAATAAGCCAAATACCCCTCCTCTCAGCCTCCTCAATGGCACCTGGCATGGCCCTTAGGCAGTAGATGACCTTAATGACCTTTCCAGGGAACTTACTAGGGAATAAAGCCACAGCTCTATTAACCTTCTCATCAAACCTGGCAATGAGCCTAGGGCCAACCCTACTCTTCGCTTCACCAATAATTGTCAACTGACCATTGGTACCGTAAACATCAAACTCAAACCTTAAGTTGAGGGTAACTCTATCAGTCCTCAGGTTAACACCTCTATCCCTAAGTAGGTGCGTAACAACGTCATTGGCTTCCTCATCAATGGATGCCGTTATATTATCCAGGGTCTTCCTAATGACATTAACATCCCTCCTAAGTCCCCTAATTTCCTGCCACATTTTCTCTTGGTTCTCGATGAGTTTCTTGATTTCCTGCCAGATCTTGTTGTTTTCCTCGAGTATCTTGCTTTGCACCTCCCTCAGTGCATTGACCTCCCTCCAAATCCTATTATCCTCCTCCCAAAGTTTTTCCTGGTTTTCCGTGAGTCTTTGTATTGTCTCAAGGACCTTGTTCAGGGTTTCCATCATCACTGACTGATTCCTAGCCAAACCACCCACAGCATCAACCAACTGCCTAAGGGTAGATTGAATATCCGAGATACCCAAAAGCCCAATAACAGCAAGCCTAAAAACCTCATCCTCCCTCAACAAACGCAAAAACTCATCCCTAAGAGACATTCACTAATAATTTCCTCAACTAAAAATAAAAACCCACCGCCATAAGGCGAATACACGCATACCCAGCAAGCCCATGACCACCTCAAGCAGGCTCATGAGGCGCGGGACTAGGCATTACCACAACACGTGAATAAAGACCCAATACTTAATAAGTAATACACACCAAAGCCATATGCCGCTCACCAGGGAGGAGGTCATTAAGTCCCTACCACAGGGCTGGAGACTGGAGGGTAACTACATAGTCAGGGAGTTGGAGTTCAAGGAATTCATGGACTGCATAAACTTCATAAACGAATTAGCCCAAATAGCCGAGGCGGAGGAACACCACCCGGACATGATCATAACCTGGAAACACCTAACACTGAGGCTCACCACGCATGATGAAGGCGGAATAACGCAACTCGACATTGAAATGGCCAGAAAAATAAACGAACTAATAAGTAGGTGGCAGGGCAAAATACAGAGCCAAAAATAGGAAACACTAGCAGGCCCAGTGTATTCACAGACCTAGCCATAGAAATTAATAACCCTAAACCACCTAAACATGGTTATATAATCAATAAATCTATTATTTCATCTAGGTTAAGATACAAATTACTATTTACTATAGTGAATATGCCAGGTTGTTTACAATGACGCACCCCATGCGTGGTTACCGGATGGAGTGCCATACTTCCTAGTACAGCCATACGTAAAGGGCATAGTAATCACATGGTGGGGTTACTACAATACCATGTATTACCAACCAATCACACTATACGTAATAACCTACAGCAACGGAACTAAGGTTATTGAGTACAGCAACGAAACAACAATCAACACATAATAAAAGGAAAGTTCACCTCAAAATTAAAATCATAATCCACTAATCAGTATTTATTAGGATGCCGTAACCGTGAGTGACTCGGCAACAGAACCACTCGTGGAGTTGAGCATAATAACTATGGTGTATGTGGAGCCAGGACTAACACCACTGCATTGACCCACAATTCCATAACTACCGCCAGCAACCACCGTAGTCCCAACGCCATTCCAGGAACAACTGAGCACCGAACCACCGGGTCCATAAACCTTAACCCCACCAATGGTTAACTGGGTCGTACCAGCATTATAAACATTAATAGTTGTAATACCCGTAGACCCACTAATACTGGCTGAGGCCTCGACCTGCGGCGCCTCGAGAGCATGTTGACCCATGGCCTTAGCACTGTGATAGAACATCATTATTAGCGTCACACTAATGACTATGAGTACTGCCGCGATTATTACAGAGACCAATGGAGACAATTCACCCCTACTACCCATAAATTAATTATGAAAGATATAACTTTTAAGCATTGCCTATACGTAGACTTATGAGTCTACGCTTCACTAGGCCCTGGTTTAGGGCTAGGCTAGAGGAGACCTTGTTAATAGCCCTCGCAACCCCATTATTCCTGGCACAACCGGTGAGTAGGGTTATAGATGCATTAATTAATGAGGCCCAAAGGCTTAACTTCGGTTACTCACTAATTAGGCGATTATTAATCGCTAGAGCAGCACTATCTATGAATGAACCCATCACAAGGTACGTGGGTGGGTTCGGCAATATACTCGAGGTCATGACCAATGCCGAGAGGTTAGGTATTGAACCAAGCATGGCAGTGCTTTATATCCTTAGGGAACTCGATGATGCATTGAGAAGGCTAGGTAATGATTATAGAGACCTGGTAATACTCCTAGACACACTCACAATAATTACGCTGGCCATAATGCCCATGACAATAACCCTAATAAGCAAGGCCCTAAGCATTGACCCAACGACATACCTAGTAATAACCTACGCCTCAGCATCCCCAATAACAGCACTACTAAGCTGGAGCCTAGACCCGGGGCTAATAGCCATCGATAATAAATTAATGAAGTACCTGGGACTTGCCATAGTGCCAGCAATACCTATATACATAGTGATTAGGTCTATTGCATTAACATGGCTTGTCTTCTCCATAGCCTTCCTAGGCCTAAGTCTGGGTTGGTACATTGGGAAGGTTAGATCGATAATTGAAATAAGGCACACGGCAATTAATAGGGTAATGAGGGCGGTGGTTACGCCAAGACTTGAGCAGGCACAGTCAGGAAATTGGCTTGATAACTTCATTAATGAGTATGCCGGGGCAATACTCATTACAGGAATGGGAAGACCTGATGTGCTTAACATAGCCGTTACATCGTTAACCCACGTAATGAACACAATAATGGATTCCAGGAGGGTTGGGTACATATCGCTGGCCATATCGGTATCATTCATGGACGCCATACTCATCATAACGAGACTAATAGCAACCCAGGTAATTGGGGGTATGGCCCTGGTGCAATTAATGCTTCCAACGGTCATACTTGGAGGTCTCATGTGTGGTTACTTACTCGATTCCCTAATTACGGGTATATACGCCACGGTGCCCCTAGTAATCACGTACATAATCCTAACAATGGTCTAATTGGGTAAAGCCTTAATAATGCCATTTAGAATTATAAACCATGTTAACAGTATTGTTCCTAAGCCAGAAGGGTGGTGTTGGCAAGACATTAATAATCACGAGCCTAGCCACCGCACTGGCAATGAGGGGCTACAGGACCTGGCTCATCGACCTAGACCCAAACGCAACAGCATCCAAGGTCCTTGGTGCGAATAATCCAAGTAATGTTAATGGTTCATTAACGTACTTAATGGGGGTCGCAAGAACGGTTAAGGTATCAACAGCGTTTATTGAGGATGGAAACATCAGTAGCATAAGAATTATACCACCAGGCACCTCACCGGTTGCAAATCCATATGGCGCGCTGCCAAGCGCTTCAGTGCTGAGCTCGAGGTTATCATCATTAATTAGGGGAATAGGTAGTTACAGGGCTAGGCCGAACTTCATACTTATAGATACGCCAGCCCTATCACCGGCCCTAAGCCCAGGGCTAACAACAGCATTAATAAGTAATACTGAGGTAATAACCCTAGTGGCCACTGACGAGCCGGGAGGCATGGGATGGCTCGGAAACATGCTGGAGTACGCCTCGGCAATAGGTCCAGGGAGGGAGAGCATCATTATCCTGAACAGGCTATCAAGCATAAAGGGAGGTCTGGACATTGGCGTTAAGAACGTGATTAAGATACTGAGGAACTCAGCAATTGAGGCGGCCTGGCGCCTGGGTTCAATACCATATTTAATCAAGGATCCAGGGCTAAGTCAATTCAGGAGGGCCATTGATGAATTAACTGCATTACTAGAGAGATTGAATGCGGAGAGAGTTTGGGCGAGACCATGAGATCCCGACACAGGAGAGGTTCCAATGAGGATGAAGATAAGGAGATTATTAAGCTCATAAAGAGGATTAGTAATAAGCCAAGGTTCAGGGTTGAGGGTGAAGTTAAGCCCAGTAGGGATGCTGTGAAGGTCTATGTAAGTAATGGACTGAAACTTCTGGAGCAGGCATTAAGGGAATTAGGTGCAAGTGAGGGTGAGACTAGGAGGACCCTAAGCATCGGTAAGAAGACATTAATTAATAATTACCCAACCCCAATCGACATAAACGAATTGGCGAGACAATTACTCACCAGCGTCAGGACTCATCAAAAACAACATCGCTCTTAACTTCCCTGGGCATCACCAAGTCCCTAGCCCTGTGGAAGAGGGCGACCAACCTAACCCACTCAGCCTCATCAATGTCAAAGCCCGAGTAATGCCTAAGGAATGACTCCCTATCACCAATCTCCCTAACCACGAAGTCCTCACCAAAACGCCCACCCAGGAACCTGATAAAAACGTCCTCATGCAAAGCCCCATCCCAAGCAATGACGGGCTTACCACCATCAACAACCCACGCATTCACAACCCTCCTAACAACCCCACCACCCACCTCAAACCTACCCATGAGAATCACAACCAACTTAATGGATTCAATAGGTGCACCATAGCTCCTAAGCCTCACAAGAGCTTCATTAATGCCCTCTGCATGCATTGTAGTTGCGCCACCAACCTGCCCACTCATGATCGCATGAAGCCAGGCCACAGTATCCTCAGCACTCCTAACTTCATTAACAAAGATATAATCAGCACCAACCCTAAGCGCATGAACAAGCCTCTGGAAAAGCGGTATAGACCTGACGCCGGCCCCATGGCCCTCACGACTAAGCAACGGAATAACACCACCCGCATAATCACCAACCAACTCCTGAGGCAGTAAAACCTCGTCAATATCCTCAACCTTGGCAATCACCGTGCTCGGGGACAACGCCGACATCAAGGCCGCGGACATACTCGTCTTACCGGAGCCTGCAGGCCCAATAACGAGTACCGGAACACCAACCTCAAGTGCCAGCCAAAGATAGGCCGCGAGCCTCGCATCGATCGAGCCAAGCCTAACCATGTCAATCAACTTCCAAGCCCTCGTGGGGAAAACCCTAATACTAACCCTGGTCCTATCCGTAACATCGAAGGAGTCAATACTTATCCTAAGCATCGGCCTATGAACCCTATCATAGGTCTCAATCGACGGATTATAATAAGTTGGGTAAACCCCAACCCTATCGCCAATAATACTAATCAACAGCTCGATCTCGCGGTTACTCGGCACAATATTCGACTGACAATCACCAAGACTACTCAACTTAAAATGAACCCTAGCCCCTGGCGTCATGTAAATATCCGTAAGACCAACCTCATCACCAATAAGCATCACGGGCTCCAGAACACCATAGTTATAGAGACCCCTAAACAGGAGTGAGGCCCACCTATTGGTATCATCGCTTGATGCATCAACACCAATACTCCTCAGGTAAGCATTAACCTCAATCCTCAGGGCGTTGATCACGGCATCATCAAATCCCAAACCCCTCGAAACACTCCTAACCACGGCATCCCTAACCCTAGGCATATACCTCGTTATGAACGCCTCAAGGTCAAAATCATCAATACCAGGAAGCACTGAATCACCAACATCAATAAAACAACCACTACCCCAAACAGTGCTGTAGATAGTCACTGCGCTGGGAAAACCACGGAACGAAACCCTACGGCTAAAGACAACCTCACCATCAACAACACCCACAGAACGACTATAGAACAAGCCCATATAAAACCATAAACAAACCCCTTAATAAGTTATGAGGGGTAAAACTAATTAATGAGGTCTCAATTAAATAATCATGTTCAGACTAGGTAATAGGAAGAAGAAATTAGCAGGTAATGAGGAGATCGAGGAGGAACTTGTAATAGATAACGAGGATAAGGATGAATTCGGACTAACAGCACCCTCAACTCAAATAACAAATCCTCAATCATCAACGCACCAGCAAGACATAACGGACATAAGGGGCTACATAGATGAGTTGAGTAGGAGGATTGAGGAGGTAATGAGTATTAAGAACGACTTGGACAGGCTAACACAAATGAAACCCACAATAGAGAACTACATAAGTACATTGAACGAGATAGTAAAAACACTGGGCGAGATCGAAAACCTACTAAACAAGCTCGAGGAGCTCAGGAAGAGGCTATGACAATAATAACAGTAACAAGTGGCAACGTAGGCGGTGTAGGGAAGACAACAATAACCCTAGCCCTACTAATGAATACGAAGAACATGGCCTACATAGACCTAAGCCCAGACAACCGCTCCCTATCCCTACTCCTCGGCCTAAACCCAAGGACGGACATAATAGACAGTGTACGTGGCGGTAAGTACATGATGTATGTGAGGGATGGGAACGCAATCATACCAATAAGACATAGGGAATACCTAGAGTTAAGGCAGATTAGTGAAATAGCGCCAAAAGAGGTGCAAAGAATGCTGAAGGCTCTAGAGAAAACACTAATCAGTAATTATGGGGTTGAGAACCTCATAATAGATACAATGAGCACGATAAACCTAGGATTAACAAGAGGCACCATAGAAACCGCAGACAAACTATTAATACCATTAATTAAAGAAAGAGCCGAATTAATAAGGAGATCCATACCTAGTGTAAGCGTTAAGTATGTTATCTACGCAATGAACATGGTTAGGGAAAGCATAAAGTCAAGCGATACAGCCGCAGTAATACCATACATAGAAGGAGCAAACAACCAACTCGAGGTTGCTGATAGAATTAGAAACTATGTAAAGAATTTAATAAAGGCTATTCTTGAATAGCCTTGGGTTAAATCAATGATGATAGGTGATTCATCACCATCGACATAAAACCATTAAGCGCAGTGGCTATTGCAGTCAAACCAACCGAATTAAGCACAGCAGGTAATATACCCATTAACAGGACGAGAACCACACCCATTGCCGCCAGGGCACCGATAATACGCCTAATACTAGACCACTCAATGAGTGAGTAACCAATCAGTGACTGAACAAGAGCAAGAAAACCAAGAAGACCTAAACCAGCTATGGTCATTAGTATGAGCACAGCAGCCACAAAAGCCATAAAATCAACAGTATTACTTACAATGCCCTGAATCGCAGATTCAGCAGCAGCGTAGGGATCCATTAAACCTAGGCTGAGCAATATTGCCATAATACCAATGAAGGATAAACCCCTAATTAAGGTTAAGTAACATAAAATCACACTACACCAAAAATAATGCTACTCAATGCCTAATAGCCCTAAACAGTCTGGTTAGGGCATTATTAGCGAGACCAAGTCTATATAGGTATGATGGCCCAACCAGTTCGTAAGCCATACTCACCAATTCCTCAATGGGCTTCGTATAAGGCATTAAGGCGTAGTACCACTTCTGCGAAACCTCAACACCAATTATGGCGTACGGGTCCCAACGAGCAACTAGCTTAGCCCTAACACCATTAACCACGAACTGCCTACCAACCCTCTCATACCTATTCTCACCCACGAAGCCAAGTTCATTAATCAACTCATTAAATGTCCTAAAATTCGTGGGTTCACCAATCACGAAGAACGGAGACTCAGGAGTAACCTTAAGGTAATGCCTACAACCCTCCATGGAAGCCCTATTACAAACCTTAACAATTCTACCGCCTGGGTAAGCCTCAAGAACCCTCTCCACAGAAACCACGGAGTCAGGCTCATAGGAACTAACAACAACAAGAGCATCAGCCCTACCAAGCAAATCAGTAAACTCGGGTTGGGCGAGACTCATGGGAGGCAAATCAACAATGGCAAGGCCCTCAAAATCCTGTGGAGGCAACCCCTGCCTAATCCCAACAAGTCTCGATAACCTATTAACACCATCAACAAAATCACTAAGGTAGTAATAAACCCCCGTGCAAACACCAAGGCCACAGGAGTAATCAAACAACTCATGCCTAAAACCCCTAAGTGATAGTATGGCTGACAAACCAAGCGCCACAGTGCTCTTCCCAGTGCCTCCCTTAATTCCGCTGGTTACTACGATTAGCATCCAATTATGACCATCTCAGGGCAATATTTATATTACTTTTGCCCAACTCAATCACTTAAATACCCAGAGCAACGTAGTTTACCAGCCGCATTGATTTACTCAGCAATGCTTCATTTGTAAAACGAAATAGACAGACTCATAAAGCCCCCGGAAAGCTCTAGTTCCCTTGTCAGGGCAGATTAATGAGCAACTTCTGGCTCAGGTACCTACACCCAAGGCTTGCGGATGTGATTGAGGAGTTTGGTTACCTAGAGCCAACGCCGGTTCAGGAGAGGGCGATACCCAGGGTGCTCAGCGGTGTCAATGTCCTAATCACAGCGCCCACGGGCAGCGGCAAGACCGAGGCCGCCATGTTCCCAATAATGAGCAAGATACTGAGTGAGGGCTTAGCGGGTGGTGTTGCGGCGATTTATATAACGCCGGCAAGGGCGCTCAATAGGGACGTGAACGTTAGGCTAAGGGAGATAGCCAATAGGCTGGGCATAACCACAGCCGTTAGGCACGGTGATACACCGGAGAGTGAGCGTAGGAGGCAGGTTAGGGAGCCCCCCACGATACTCATAACCACACCCGAGACACTGCAGGTAATCCTAGTAATGAGGAGCATGAGGAGAGCCCTAAGGAATGTGAAGTGGATAATCATTGACGAACTACACGAATTAATGAACGATGAGAGGGGTGCCCAGCTATCCATAGCCCTGGAGAGACTCGTGAACATAGCCGGTGAGTACCAGAGGATTGGGCTCTCCGCAACCATTGGAAACACCGAACTAGCCAGTCAATTCCTAGCCGGCATAGGTAGGCAAGTGGAGGTGGTGAGTGTGGACGTGAGTAGGGAGATGGAGATAAGCGTGGAGTACCCCGAGGCATCCGAGGAGGATATGGGCTTAGCTGAGGAGTTAAATACCATACCCGAAACCGCCGCGAGACTCAGGAGAATCGCTGAAATAGTAAGCGGGCATAGGGCAACCCTGATATTCACGAACACGAGGGACGAGGCAGAACTACTGGGGCATAGACTCAGTAGAGTGATTGGTGATGACGCGGTCGGTGTCTACCACGGATCACTGGACAGGGAGGAGAGGGAGGGTCTCGAGGAGGGCCTGAGGAATGGTAGGGTCAGGGCGGTGGTCACCACGTCAAGCCTTGAGCTGGGCATCGATATTGGGCACGTAGATGCCGTAATACAGTACTCAAGCCCGAGGCAAGTCACAAAGCTAATCCAGAGGGTCGGCAGGAGCGGGCATAGACTTGGCAGGAGAGCCATTGGTTACGTAATTGCGAGGGACACCGACGATTACCTTGAATCCCTCGTAATCGCCAGGAAAGCCCTAAACAACGAGTTAGAGAGGGAGGTTGAATACCACGAGAAAGCTCTCGACGTGCTCCACCACCAGATCGCGGGCATGGTGATTGAAGCTAGGATCGAGGGCAGGACATTAACGATTAATGGCGTCCTAAACACAGTGAGGAGGGCACACCCATACAGGGAGTTAACGCCTGAGGAGCTCATGGATGTCTTGAGGTTCATGGAGGGTAGCAGGCTCGTCAGGGCTAATGAGGACGGAACAATAACACCGAGGAGGGGGCTCCACAGGTACTACTTCGAGAACATATCCATGATACCAGACCAAAAACACTACAGGGCCAGAGACATGATCACAAACAGGGCAATTGGGGAGTTGGATGAGGAGTTCGTGGAGACCACAGAGCCAGAGACACAGATAATACTTGCGGGCAGGCCCTGGAGAATAGTCAGTATAGACCACGAAAAGAGGGAGGTAGTCCTAGAACCACTGAATCAAATCCTAAACGCAGTACCCACCTGGATCGGCGAGGAAATACCAGTACCAACCGAGGTAGCCCAGGAAGTATGCAGACTAAGGGATGAGTTAATAAGTACCATGACAAACGGTGCAGACCCAACCACGGTACTGAGAAACTACCCAACAGACGAAACCCCCAACCCACTCATCGAGGAGTCAAGACAGCAGGCAGGTACCGAGATCACGGAGTTCACCAACACCATAAACATTGAGTGGAGGGGTAGGGATTCCGTGATCCACGCATGCCTAGGCACCAAGGGAAACCAGGCACTAGCCCTATACCTGGCCAAGTACATTGGGCAGAGGTATAGGGTTGCCGTGACCTACGTGACCGACCCATACAGGGTACTCATAACAACACCAATAGGCATACCGCCCCAGGCAATCACCGAGGCCCTAAACCAAAGCCCGGACTACGTTGATGGGGAATTGAGAGATGCCATAAGAAGCACGAGACTGTATAAGTACAGGTTCATACACGTGGCGAGGAGATTTGGGGTGCTGCCGAGAGAATCCGTGGACGTGAACATCGAGAGACTAACCACGGCTCTTAGGGACACGGTTGTAGACAGGGAGGTCATCAGGGAAATACTAACCGAAAAAATAAACCCAACACCACTCAAGCAATTGATAAGCAAAATCAGGGAGGGGAGGATGAACATAAAGATCACTAAAGTCGAACAATACACACCAACAGCCCAACACATAATAAACCAAGCAAGCAAATACGACACCGCAATCCAGGGAATACCAACAACCACAATCCTACAACTACTAAAGAAGAGAATCGAGGAAAGAGAAGTAACACTACTATGCCTAAACTGCGGGTGGCACACCACAACCAAGGTCAAGTACATACCAGAACAAGTCAAATGCCCAAGGTGCGGCATGAGACAAATAGCCGTGCTAAAGCACGGAGAAGACCCAACAAGAGCATACGAAATAACCAAGAAAGCCAGGAGAAACCAAAGACTAACAAAGGAGGAACAGGAAAAATGGCAAGAACTAACACAAACAGCTCTAGCAGTCCTACAATACGGCAAAAAAGCCATAATAGCCCTAGCAGCACACGGAGTAGGACCAACAACAGCAATACGAAAGGTCCTACCAAAAGCAAAGACAGAACAGGAACTCTACCAACAAATACTAGAGGCAGAACGACAATACCAAAAAACAAAACCCTTCTGGAACGAATAACAACACCAAAAACTACGAAGAAAAAACTTATAAAACACAAAAACAAGGAAACCAACCGCACAATGAGTCCCCAACCAAACCACCCGGGAACAGCCCGGGCGGAAGGTTGGGGATGATCCAACCCCAACCATACCCAACCCCAACTCCCGAACAAACCCCATCCCCAAGAAACCGGTTGATCCTGCCGGACCCGACCGCTATCGGGGTGGGGCTAAGCCATGCGAGTCGTACGCCCGGGGTCCGCCGGGCGTGGCGCACGGCTCAGTAACACGTGCCTAACCTACCCTCGGGAGGGGGACAACCCCGGGAAACTGGGGCTAATCCCCCATAGGGGAAGGGTGCTGGAAGGCCCCTTCCCCGAAAAGGACTGCGGTTGATCTACCGCAATCCGCCCGAGGATGGGGGCACGGCCCATCATGGTAGTTGGCGGGGTAACGGCCCGCCAAGCCGAAGACGGGTGGGGGCCGTGAGAGCGGGAGCCCCGAGATGGGCACTGAGACAAGGGCCCAGGCCCTACGGGGTGCAGCAGGCGCGAAAACTCCGCAATGCGGGAAACCGTGACGGGGCCACCCCGAGTGTCGCCCGAAGAGGGCGACTTTTGCCCGGTGCAAAAAGCCGGGCGAATAAGCGGGGGGCAAGTCTGGTGTCAGCCGCCGCGGTAATACCAGCCCCGCGAGTGGTCGGGGTGCTTACTGGGCCTAAAGCGCCCGTAGCCGGCCCGGTAAGTCGCCCCTGAAATCCACGGGCTCAACCCGTGGGCCGGGGGCGAAACTGCCGGGCTTGGGGGCGGGAGAGGCCGAGGGTACTCCCGGGGTAGGGGCGAAATCCGATAATCCCGGGAGGACCACCAGTGGCGAAGGCGCTCGGCTGGAACGCGCCCGACGGTGAGGGGCGAAAGCTGGGGGAGCAAAGGGGATTAGATACCCCTGTAGTCCCAGCTGTAAACTATGCGGGCTAGCTGTTGGGCGGGCTTAGGGCCCGCCCAGTGGCGGAGGGAAGCCGTTAAGCCCGCCGCCTGGGGAGTACGGCCGCAAGGCTGAAACTTAAAGGAATTGGCGGGGGGGCACCACAAGGGGTGAAGCTTGCGGCTTAATTGGAGTCAACGCCGGAAACCTTACCCGGGGCGACAGCAGGATGATGGCCAGGCTAACGACCTTGCCGGACGAGCTGAGAGGAGGTGCATGGCCGTCGTCAGCTCGTGCCGTGAGGTGTCCGGTTAAGTCCGGCAACGAGCGAGACCCCCACCCCTAGTTGCTACTCGGTCCTTCGGGACCGGGGGCACACTAGGGGGACTGCCGGCGTAAGCCGGAGGAAGGAGGGGGCCACGGCAGGTCAGTATGCCCCGAAACCCCGGGGCTGCACGCGAGCTGCAATGGCGGGGACAGCGGGATCCGACCCCGAAAGGGGGAGGCAATCCCGTAAACCCCGCCCCAGTAGGAATCGAGGGCTGCAACTCGCCCTCGTGAACGTGGAATCCCTAGTAACCGCGTGTCACCAACGCGCGGTGAATACGTCCCTGCCCCTTGCACACACCGCCCGTCGCGCCACCCGAGGGAGCCCCCAACGAGGCCTCTTTTCTCCAGGGTAATCCCTGGGGAGGGGAGGACGAGTTGGGGGCTCCCGAGGGGGGCGAAGTCGTAACAAGGTGGCCGTAGGGGAACCTGCGGCCGGATCACCTCCTCTGGGGATGGGGTGTTCAAAGGGAGTTGGGTTGGCACCTACTCTGACTAAACCACCATCCGCACCAGCAAGCCGCTCGGTGGATGGCTCGGCTCAGGCGCCGAGGAAGGGCGTGGCAAGCTGCGATAAGCCCGGGGTAGGCGCAGGCAGCCCTTGAACCCGGGATCCCTGAATGGGGCTTCCTACCTGGGCCGAATAGGCCTAGGTGCTCCGGGGTTTTCTCGGAGCGGGAACCCCCCGAACGGAAACATCTTAGTAGGGGGAGGAAGGGAAACCAACAGGGACCCCCTGAGTAGGGGCGACCGAAAGGGGGTTAGCCCAAACCAAATCCCTGCGGGATAACCGTGGGGAGATGTGGGGTTGAGGGCCCGGGTATCGCCGGGGCGACCTAGCCGAAGTGGGCTGGAAAGCCCCGCCGTAGAGGGTGATAGCCCCGTAGGCTAAAGGCCGCCTGGCGGAGTCCCGGTGTCCCAGAGTACCACGCCTTGGTTTTGGCGTGGGAAGCCGGGGGCCACTGGTCTCTAAGGCTAAGTACGTCCTGAGACCGATAGTGCACTAGTACCGTGAGGGAACGCTGAAAAGAACCCCGAAAGGGGAGTGAAAAGAGCCTGAAACCGGGCGGCTAAAGGAGGGGCGGCCTGAAAGGATGCCTTCCTCCGAAGGAAACCGGGGTGAACCCGGGAGTACGAGGAGGAAGGTCCAAGGTCGCCCCTTCCGTCTAGAAACACGGGCCGGGGAGTTCCCGCCCGTGGCGAGCTTAAGGGGTTAAACCCCGAAGGCTTAGGGAAACCGAAAAGCCCGTAGCGGGGGTGACCCCGTGAGGGGCTGGGTCTTAATGGGCCCGTAGTCACGGGCGGGAGACCCGAAACCGGGCGATCTAGCCCTGGGCAGGGTGAAGCGGGGCGAAAGCCCCGTGGAGGCCCGAAAGGGTTCTGATGTGCAATTCGTTCCCATGACCTGGGGCTAGGGGCAAAAGACCAATCAAGCCCGGTGATAGCTGGTTCCCCCCGAAGCGGGTCCCAGCCCGGCCTCCCTGGAGGAGGCCCACGGGGTAGAGTACTGATCGGGGATGCAGGGGCCGAAAGGCCCCGGTCCCCGGTCAAACTCCGAACCTGTGGGCTCCGAAGAAGGGGAGAGGCGGGTTCCTCGGGGTAAGCCTGAGGGCCGAGAGGGAAACAACCCAGACCGAGGTTAAGGCCCCTAAGTGCGGGCTAAGTGTCAACCTAGAAGGGTGTCCCCCGCCCAAGACAGCGGGGCCGTGGGCCTAGAAGCAGCCATCGGCTAAGAAGTGGGTAACACCTTACCCGCTGAGGCGGGGGGCCCCGAAGATGTCTAGGGACTCAAGCCCGCCGCCGAGACCTCGGCCCGCGGATCGTTGATCCGCGTGGGATAGGGGGGCGCGGCCATGGGGCAGAAGCCGGGCCGTAAGGTCCGGTGGACCCGTGACCGATGCAGATCCCGGTGGTAGTAGCAGCGAAGAGGGGTGGGAACCCCCTCCGCCGGAAAGGACAAGGATTCCATGGCAACGATAATCAGCCATGGGTTAGCCGGTCCTAAGGTGGGGCCTAATTGGTACCTGCCGAAAGGGAAACGGGTTAATATTCCCGTGCCGTGGGGGTAGGTTTCGCGGTAACGCAAGCCCCATCTCCGACGCCTCGGGATAGGGTGGGCGGGGGAATACCCCGCTTAACCGCTGAAGGCCGGGGAGTGCCGTAATGGCGAGAACCGGCTGAAGGCGGGAATAGCCGGGCCTTGAGCCTGGTCCACTCGACTCCTGGGGCCCATGAAAAGGAGATGGGGAACGAGCCTCCACGACCGTACCGAGAACCGACACAGGTGTTCCTGGGTGAGAAGCCCAAGGCGGCTCGGGTGACCCCGGGCCAGGGAACTCGGCAAATTAGCCCTGTAACTTCGGGAGAAGGGGTGCCCGCGGCTCTGGTGTTTTCCCACTGGAACCGCGGGTCGCAGTGACAAGGGGGACCTGACTGTTTAACAAAAACATAGGTCCCCGCTAGCCCGTAAGGGTGTGTACGGGGGCTGAATCCTGGCCACTGGCGGTACGTGAAACCTGGGTACAACCGGGCGAAGCGCCGCTGAAGGCCGGGGGTAACTCTGACCCTCTTAAGGTAGCCAAATGCCTTGCCGGGTAAGTTCCGGCGTGCATGAATGGATCAACGAGGTCCCCACTGTCCCGGCCCGGGGCCCGGCGAACCCACCTCCGGGTGCAGAGTCCTGGGACCCCCGACGGGGCGAGAAGACCCTGTGGAGCTTTACTGCAGCCCGTCGTTGGGGTGCGGGAGGGGGTGCATAGTGTAGGTGGGAGCAATGAAGCGCGGTCTCCGGGCCGCGCGGATGCGCCAATGAAACACCACCCACTCTCTCCCGCACCCCTAACCTCGGGTAGCACTCGGGGGACAGCGGCGGGTGGGCAGTTCGGCTGGGGCGGCACACCCCTGAAAGGATATCAGGGGTGCCCAAAGCTCGGCTCAGGCGGGTCAGAACTCCGCCGTAGAGGGTAAGGCCAAATGCCGGGCTGACTGCGCCCTTGAACGCAAGGGGCGCAGGGGGGAAACCCGGGCCTAACGAACGCTCGTGCCCCCACCAGTGGGGGCCGGGCATGACAGAAAAGTTACCCCAGGAGTAACCGGCTCGTCGCGGGTGAGAGTTCCCATCGACCCCGCGGTTTGGTACCCAGACGTCGTCTCTTCCCATCCTGGGGGTGCAGCAGCCCCCAAGGGTGGGGCTGCCCGCCCATTAAAGGGGAACGTGAGATGGGTTCAGACCGTCGTGAGACAGGTCGGACTCTACCTGTCGGGGGTGCTGGCCGCCTGAGGGGAAGGTGCCCTCAGTACGAGAGGAACGGGGCGCCGCGGCCTCTAGTCTACCGGTTGCCCTACAGGGCAGAGCCGGGCAGCCACGCCGTAGGGGATAACCGCTGAAGGCATCTAAGCGGGAAGCCCTCCCCGAAAAGAGGCGGCCGCTCGGTGCCCGGTGGGGAAACCCGCCGGGTGCCGGGTGAGGGTCCCCGTAGAAGACGGGGTTGATGGGGTGGGGGTGTAACCCCCGAGGGTTTTCCCGAGGGGGGAGCCCGCCACTCCCAATGGCCCCAGGTGCGGGTGGTGGGGTCTAATGGGTGGGTGTCTGGGTGTGGTTGGGGTTGGTTTTATTTTTCTGTTTATGTTGTGTTGAGTGTTGGTGTTAGTGGTTTTGGGTCGTTGATTGTGTTGGGGAGTTGAGGGTGGGGTAGTGGTGTTGCTATGTGGTTGGGTCTGGGTTTTGTGTTGTTCCTGTTATTGGGTTGCTATTGTTGCTGGTGTTCGGTGGTTTGATGGTGGTTATTGGGTTGTAGGGGCCTAGGTACGGTTTGGTGTGTTTTTTAGTGTGGATGTGGGTGGTTGGGGTCTTGAGGGGGTTGGTTGATTTGTTCGTTAGGATCAGGGGCTGTAGTTGGTCTGGGGGCTTGTGCGGTCATGTCATGGGCTGGGTACGGAATGTCTTAGCCTGGTGGGGTCGATGATGTGGTGGGATTGGCAGCATGCATTGTTCGTGTTGGGTATGAAACCTACCTTAACTCGAATTATGGCGTTAAGGTGTTGATGTGCGGCGTTACTAATCATACGCATTGGGATGGGGTACCTAGCGATCTCCTTAATTGGCCTATGCATGGGTGGTTTGGGTTTAGTTTGTTGATTATTGTGTTATAATCCTCACCTCTAATTGATATTATTGAGAACTGCATGTGGTCTTGCCAACCACCACGACCGCTCCTCGCCTTATTCGTGATGAAGTAGAGGGCATTCAATAATGCATTTACATCAACTGCGCCTATTTTGTCTGTTAGTTTCTCGATCTCTATCAAGACCTGGTACTGCCCTGGGGGTGACCATTGATTAACCGCTGGATGATTGGGATTCAAAGCGCCACTATTCTTAACCCTATATGGCCCTAGGAACACCCTCTGACACTTACTGGGTGCGTTAGACGTACCTCCCCTCCTCAGTGACCTCACGTAAAACAACGCCAGGTCGCCAGGCCCCACAAGTCTTGTTGCTGTGATCCCATACTTCGCATTATCAACCCCGAACACGCAATACTTGAGGCAGGTAATGAGGTTTTGAGGTGAAGTCGCGAATACCCAATGACTAACTTCGCTGTGCTGTGGTGATTGGGCCATGTGTTAAGTACTTTATTAACGCAGTATTTACGTATTTCCTTGATTGGTTTGTTATCTCTATAAGTCTGTGGTTTCGTTACTCCCTGCTATGGCTGGGTGTGGAGTTGTGGTTTAGGGTTTACCCTGCATCGCCCTCCCACGTGTCTTGACCTTGATTGTTCACTGTCTCTTCATATTCTTGATATGTATTAATGACCTGGTGGTTGAGCCATTATTGTAAATGCTCCTAGCCCTTATTGCGGCATTTTGGCTGTTAGGGCTTGGGGCTTTAGGTTACGGCTTGAGTGCGCATTTCGTGCACTCCTTTCGTTTTGCAAATTATAAATCACCGTTGGAACACCTTCGTTTATTTGGAGTAGAAATTCCGTGGGGACAAGGATTCAATTCCTAATGGAGATCGTGGGAACAGGCACGTGTCGATGTGATTAGGGGTAGAAAGATGTCCCAACGAAACCCAAAACCACGAAGAGGAAAAACTTATAAAGGGGCAAATAAGGCAACGAAACGGTTGATTTCAAAAGAATATTGAAAGACAACCTCAAGGACTTGGGGCGGTGGTACATCAACATATTGTTGATTTCAAAAGAATATTGAAAGATGCACAACCGCGTTAATGGATTCCTTAATTACTGCCAGGTTGATTTCAAAAGAATATTGAAACCTTGAATTCGTCTGCGGTCATGAATAGCGCCTTACCCATTTTCGTTGATTTCAAAAGAATGTTGAAACGTATCATGTTTCAGGAGAATTTCGATGTGTGACGTGTCTATACGTTGATTTTTAAAAAGAATGTTGAAAGTCATAAACCATTGCTGACCTAGTGCGTTGCTTATCATTATTGCCCGTTAATTTTGATGGGATCATTGATGAATTATGCTCAAAATTTGCCTGCCTTGCGCCTTAATGATCGTGCTTGTTTGAAATGTGTGGTGTTTTACGATGGTTTGTGGTTTATGCTCCTATAGACTATGTCTGTTAGTTCTTTATGTATGGCTATTTTGGCGTTATGTGGGTCTGGGTTATCCCTGTCTATCTGCAGTGCCGTGTTTTCTTTATCAAGGCCTGCGTGGGCTATTACGTTCCTATAATCGGAGCCTTGCATCACATCCCATTGCTCCTCAAGTGGAGGCTTGATCGTCATGTTTCCCTGTATGAAATCCTTTAACTTTGAGTATTTGATCCACTTATTCGTGAGTTGTTTCGCGTAGCCTTTGTCCAGCACCTCCCTGACTGTGCCTATTGCGTTGTTAATCTCCGTATTCACCAACTCCCGGATTCCGCTTATGTACGTGTACTTATTCGTAACCTCCCTAAGCCTTCTAAGGCTTGTGATGACCACGTATTTATCACTGGGCGGTTTTGCCTCTACATCGCTGGTTAATTCATTGCGTATGTGCGCCGCTATCGTGAGTAGTGAGTGCATTGATACCACGGTCTCCAGCCAAGCCTCTCTACCAATGCCGCGCGCCTCGGCGTGGCTTATCATGACCGTGCGCCTAGCCTCATTGCCATCTATGACCACCCTGAGAGCCCTGTTGAGGTCCAGGGCCTTATCAAGCCAGTCCAGTGCCTCGTTTATGGGCAGTAGTGGTAGTAGTGTGTATGTACCGTTGTGGAGTGCGTCCAAGGCCACTAGGCTGCTCTTCCTGACAGTCTTGTTGAGCGTGCCCACCGTATTTATGCTCGGCATTGAGAGGGTCTTGTATAGTGAGTATGCCTTGCCCAGGTTCTCCGCGGACACGTCGCGTATGCCTAGCGTGATGTCGTAATCCCTTAACTGCGGTGTGTATGGTTCTGAGTCTACGACCTTCACCGTCAGCTTCTCCGTACTGCTTGTTGTGACGTATGTATATACGGCGAGGCTTGCGTACCTAAGCATCATGGTTGGCATGTAATTAAGGCCGTGCGTTATGTCCATGATAACCTCACTGACGTTGCCTAACTCCCTCAATTTCCTGAGCACGGTCATATACGTAAAGCCCCGTAAAGGTTTATCGGGGCTTGCATATCCACGTAAACATTGCCGAAACCCCTATACTTCATTGTTGCTGGTGCAACTACAAATGTGGCATCATCTTTGTTTAGCCATTTACTGTCGAACTCCGTATCGGCCCAAGCATTACGTAAGTAGTTCAGGACCCTCTCCCTAATTTTATTAGCGAACTCAGCGTAACTAAGCTCGCCGTGTGCAAACTCCTCGCCGCCGTATATCGATGGGTGTAGGTATAGGGTTGATGGTATTAGGACCAGGACCTTAACGTCGCCGTTGGTCGCCCGGCTCTGCGCCACTGCGAATATGGGTGTGTGACCTAATTACGCGGCCGCCGTACTCGTACTTGGCGGCATCGTAACGCGGGTCGCCCCAGCAGCCTATGATGAGTGTGGAGCCCACGGGTTTAATATACGCCATATATAGGTAAGGCTTAACTAATGGCTTACCATCTAGGTGCTGCATCGGTGCTTTATTAATGACGGTGTGGAGCCCACTGTGGGTCGTACCGAGCAAGTGCGTTGGGGAGTTCACGGTAGGACCGTTCACATTCATAACCATCAATGCCGAGGACTTCGCGGCAGACCTCCTAGGGCTGTTTAGTAGGTGTGGAGTCCTGCCGATGATTCATGTACCAGGCATAGCCAGGTTTGTAATCGATAGAAACCTCAACGCTAGGTTGATCGCAAGGCTTGATAATGTCAACGAGGCCGTGGTGAAGGTAGGTAGCCTAGGCCTGGTACGTTATGTGTTTCATCTAGCCTCAAGGCTTAACTGCAAGGGCGGTGAGTGCATCTTTAGGGGCGACGTCTCTATGCTCGACATAGAGAGGTTCAGGCTTAGGTTGCCAATAGTAATTAAGGTCAGGTTAAATGGGAAAAACCTGGTGCTGTGAAATTACCGCTATGTGCATAGGACCCAGCACCTAGTACTCTCGATATCTTTACAATTAAATATACCGTTTGCGATGCACTCATTTTTAATGCCCTCCCTGAATTTATCGCAGCCGCACTTAACGGTTAAAACAGCATCAACGCCTTTACCTAGGCAACATACCACGTAGTGGGATTCATGCTTTTCGACGCTGATGCAGTTCGTGCATCTGTCATCCTTCATGAAGGATTCGTAATTACAATTACAGGGGCTCAATTCAATTTCTGGGCTGAAAAGATCTTGTATTGCCTTCATATACTTCTTCTTCTTAATGTCCTTCTCATCCGCTATACATATTTTGTCCCGAGGGAAGTTATCATAAATAAACTTTATAATTTCCGCCAACTCTATAATTTTCGCCTTATCATAATCATCTTCACGCGAGTAATAAAGATCGACTATATTTATGGCGACTGTCTGCGGCATGGCTTAACCCCCTGACGCTTGTCCTGCCCTGACCTTCGCTAGATATGAAAAGAGACCCGGCTCGGTGAAGCCTGGGATTATCGAGGCAGGCTCCCACTTCCCCGCTGTGATTTCGTTATTGATTCTATCGAATACGTATGCACCAATTATATTCTCATTAGTAAGCTCATTAACAAGCAGTGCGCCACGTAAGAACTCCATACTGTGTGTTGACGCCACAACGTAGAGCTTACCGCCTGACCTCCTCACTAGTTGAGCTAGGAGGTACCCTAGGAATAACGCCATGCTTGGGTGTGCATGTACCTCCGGCTCCTCAATAGCTAAGATCTTAATGCCCGGCATCGCGTATGTCAGCAACGCGTATAGAACCACGAGGGATGGTGCATAAACACTAGAGAGCTGCTCAATATTTTCACCATAAACATTCAGTTCTAAGTCAGACCACAGCCACCCCTCCGCAGTCCTATCTATGAATAGCGGCATGAAGCGGCTCAACCGCTTTCTATACTCCTCAGAGGTCTTCTCAAGCTCCTTGGCAGTCTCTTCGATAAGTTTACTGAATTCATCTCTAACTTCATCAAATGTCCTGTATGCATCAGCTAAACTCTTAATACTTGCAACGTGTTTTAAATCATCGATTACACGATCCTCGTATAGCATATTTTCGATATCCTTCACATTATTTTCTATTGCAATTAAGCCTCGCGGTACCTCCTCCTCCCTTGGCGGTTTAAGGCTCTCCACCGCAGTCTTTATGTTGCTAAGCTTCTCACGGATACCCTCAAGCGGTTGAATAGACACCCTGTACGAATCAACAAAGACGCCATAGTCGAATTGAAGGCTTGTCTCGCATCTTAGGTTACCTAGCATCTTCTCAATTCTATCTAATGTGTACCTCCTCATAAAGGGCTTACGTTTAGTGGTGCGCATTGCTAGGCATATGAGGGTTAGGGATTTGCCGGTTAGGTTTGGTCCTATGAGTATGGTCAATGGCTTTATCTCGTCTATGTTAATGTTAATGCTTACTTCTTTATTTCCGTAGCTTAATTTGCCCGTTATGCTTAGTTGGTGATTTGCCATACTTACTCACTAATCATGTATAGTTAGGGCGTAATATTTTAAAGTTTATGACTTATATAAAAGGTATGCCGTACCTCCCGAAGTTTTACTCCATGGTGTTCCGCAACTTCTACGAGGGTAGGTACGATGATGGCTTTAATAACGTGATGAAATACAGCGTTTATAGGACGACGCCGTCGGCGTTTAGGAAGATATACAACTTGATAATCCCTGTTCTGGATAAGGTAATGACGGTACAGCCCCAGGTTAATCCAGACCTTGTTAGGTTGCTTGTTAGGTTGAACATAGTCCTTGAGTATCAGAAGAGGAGGGGTATGATTGATGATGACTTGGCTGATGGTATTAAGACCGCGATTGATGAAATCAGAAGAAGCTTGGGTAATCCTAAGGGGGTTGATCAGGCCAGGGAGTTGGCTAGGGCGCTTAGGGATTCGCTCGATGCCTTCCTCGCATACGTGATCTACGCCAAGAGGGGTGAGGAGGAGCTATGAGCCAGTACCTGTCGCCTAAGATTAGGCTTGTTGGTGCCTTTGAGTTGGGCTTTAAGCTCGTGGCCAGGAGTGGTTTGTTGATTAGGAGTGGTAGGGCTAAGGAGATCATGGGCGCGGCAGACATAGAGCCCCTATCGATAACTAGGGCTTATGCCGTAGGCAAGAACACGTACTTACTCAAGGTGCCTTACATACCTGGTAGTTCCCTGAAGGGTAAGGCTAGGTCGCTCCTGGAGCTCGCCCTCGGTCTGGACCTTCACACGACTGACGGCAAGATCTACTACCACTCCAGGGTCATTAGTAATAACATAGTTCATGACGACCCATACTGCCCGGTGGATAATGTGTTTGGGTCTATGTCTATGCAGCCGCTTTACTTCCAACCTAGTGAGGAGGGTAGTAGCCCATACTCCTGGTTCTTCGAGAGGTGCTGGGCGCCGAGTAGGGCAATCTTTAGGGACATGTACCCATCGCAGGGCTATATCGAGAGACTGTGCCAGCTAAAGGGTGGCTGTGACAACGTCTACTTCGAGGACTTTCTGGAGGAGAAGGGTGAGAATAGGATTGATAGGGTGACAAGCGCTGCGGATCCAAGGACCGTGCTTAGGGTTAGGGCTGACGTGGAGTTCGAGGGCTCGATAACCCTCCTGGTCTACGACGTGGACATATGCAGGAGGAGGGAGTGTGATGAGCATAGCAGGTTTAAGGAGTTCATAAAGGATTACCCGGCCCGTTACTACCTGTCGAGTCTCATTGATTCCTTAATCCTCGTTGAGGAGACGTACATCGGCGGCTCGGGGACTAGGGGCTACGGTAATGTGGAGTTTAGGGACTTGGTCCTCAAGTTCCAGAACCTGGTTAAGGGTGATGTCGGGTTTAGGGAGATCCACAAAGCCGATGGGCTCCTTGATGTTAGGGACTTCGTGGATAAGACGGATGTCTTCAATGAGTTACGTGATCTCTTATGCAAATAGGCTTTGTTGTCATTAGGTTTGATGGGCCCTTCAGGGTGGGATTCTCTGGGTTATTTGACTCCCTCAACTACGTGCCCTCCGACACGATATACTCAGCCCTGGATAACCTGAGGTTTATGGGTATTGAGCATGGGGTAGCCCAAGTATCCTCAGCGTACCCAATGATCTTTGGCGAAGCCAAGGTATTCCCAATACCCATGGACCTCAAGCTCAAGCTGCTGGAGGGGTCTGAGGATCCGAGGTGGTCGAGGACCATCAAGAGGATGCAGTACGTGCCTTTTGACTGTGTTTACTCGGGCATTGACGGGCTTGAGCTCGACGGTGATACCGTGGCAATTAGGTGCGGTGGCAGAAGGTGGGTGCCCAGGGCTGGCTTTGGTCATTATGTGAGTATACAGAGGAACGTGGTTAGTAGGGCATTGGGTAATGCGGATACGTACAGGGTGGTCGCCTTCTCACCAACCGTGGACTACATAATATACTTCAGGCAAGGCGATGCGGTGGACATTAATGACGCCAAGAGGGCGTTCTCAATCATCGGCGAGCTTGGCATTGGTGGCGAGAGGAGTGTTGGGCTTGGGCACTTCAGGGTTGTTGATGTAGGGATCATAAACTACGGCGTTGAGTCTGGAAAGCACATGCTACTCCTGGGTACCGCATTGCCGAGGCGTGATGACCTGAGCGGCTGCCTAAATACTATGGTTAGGGGTTGGGTGTGTAGTCCATTCCACGTGGTTGGGCCCATGAGCGTGCTCATGGACGGCTCCGTAATACCCAGCGGCGTTGAGTTTGAGGATTTGAAAACAAGCACCTGTATAAAGAGGTTTAGCCCGCTGTGGGTGCCCTATGAGGCTCACCATACTTGTTAAGTCGCCAACCTTCGTACTGAGCGGAAACAAGCTAGTGCTTGGTGTTGATGCGGTGGTTTCGGGGGGCGCACTGTACGTTATAGACCTGGGGAGGGTCAATGCTGGTGTTCTCGGCGGTGCCCATGTCGATTACGACTATGTAATGAAGAATCTAGTGATGAGGAATCCAGGGGCTTACTCAAGCCGTAGCTACTCAATTGAGGAGGGGTGTGGTACGGGCGAGGTCCTTGATCACAACCCTGAGGGTATTCCTGCGAGTGAGGTTAAGGGCATGCTGAGGACGGCGTACCTATACTGGCTGCTTAAGGGTGATGCCGAGAGGCGGAGGCTGTTCTTTGAAGAGGTTAGGGAGGCGGTTGGTGGGGCTAGTCCACGTAGGTTAAATAGGCTCTCGGTAAATGCCGAGGCTGGGGTAATGAGGGAGAGGGTTGTTAGGACCTTCGAGGAGGAGGAGAGGGTGTTTGAGAGGGATGTGTTCAATAAGGTCCTCGTTAGGCAACTCACTAAGCCGAGCACCAGTGATTATGGGGTGTATTGCATCAGGGATTTGGAGGGTAGGTACCAGGTAATGGCGATAGGGCTTAGGCCCGGTGTAGAGGTTAGTTACGAGATCAAGGTCGGGATCGTGAGGAAGGATGAGGCCCTTGAGAATGCCCTGGTCAAGGCCCTTAGTGAGTTTAGTAGCGATATCTCGGCCTTTGAGATCGGTAGGAATGTCAAGCTCCCTAGCTGTGACAACGGCTTCGTGGTTAGGATAGGCTATGGCGCCGGCAGGAGGTGGAAGACCGTGATAACCCTGCTGGAGAGGTTCGATAGGGGACTGTACGAGGAGGTCACGAGACTTATGAGCAGTTACCTCGGTAAGCCCTGGGGAGACTCAACGATAAGGCTTGCGAAGGGGCAGGTCGTTGGTGTGGCATGTATTAGGGTGGTACCATGAGCGCGTGGCCCAGCGTGTTGTCCGTGATGCTCCTAGTGATGGGTAGGGTCAGGTCGAGGGCACTCGGCGGCGAGCCCAGGGACCACGCCAACAAATACCTCGAGCAGTTAAGTAATGTATTCACATCGGCCGGGGTCAATGTGGGTGATGTTCGTAAGGCCCTGGCCAATGGAGCCGCAGGGCTTAGGAGTTATATAGAGGCTGCGATACAGGGTCCGGAGCCCAGCGATGGGTGTGGTGATGGTCAATTAATCATAGACCTCTTCGGTAAGGAGGTTAGGGTCGGCCCAGCCCTAATGCGTAGTGTTGTTGAGGGTGGCGTAAGTGCGAGGGATGGTTACAAAACCATCGTCAGCGCCTTGGATGATTATGTGGCTAGGTTAGGGGCGTTGTCTATGGATAAGGAGCAGTTAATGACGACCCTACTGACCATAGGTAGGTTGGTCCTTTCCTATGTGCCTTACTCGACCTGTGGCGTTGGTAGTGGGATCTCGGCGTATGCCGTGATGCACACGGCGGCGGCTTACGCGTCGACCGAGCCCTACGGCCGTTTTAGGCTTCTCGGGGTGGATATCCTGGGAATTCAGGAGGTCATAGGTAGGATACAGAGGACTGGGCAGGCGATGAGGCAGTTGAGGGGTAGGTCCGTCCTCGTGAACCTCTTTCAGAATGCGGTGGCTGTTAGGATAATTAGGGATGTGAATAGGAGGGTGGGGAGTGACGTCCTTAGCCCGATTAATGTGCTCGTGAACACGGGCGGCGAGGTGGTAATGCTAATACCCGGTCTGGACAGCAATGTCCTGGATTACGTGATAAATGACATTGAGTCCAAAGTAAATGAGGAGTTCGAGGGTAGGGTTAGGGTGGTTGTCGCGTACACGGGGATCCACGACATCGGTAACAGGTTCGGTGATGTGTTGAGGGAGCTTGTGGCAGCCCTGGGAAGGAGGAGGTACGGTATCTGGAGGAGGTTCTCCGTCGGTGGTAAGCACCTGTGCAGTATGTGTGGTATGCCCACTGGTAAATTGAGTGTAGAGACCATTGGCGGTGAGGAACTTAGGCTATGCCCATTTTGTCATTACTCGCACAGGGTTGGTACAGCGAGTAGGAGACTCGGCTTCATGGCGGAGCTTAGGGACTCTGGCGGGTATGGGGGTTGCGAAGTTATTGAACTCCTTGGCATAAGGTACGCAGTGTGCCCCGATAACGCCCGTGCGGATTTGGGGAGGGAGTACATTCATTACGGCATTAACGAGTTTCAAAACCCAATACTCAGGGCAAGCAACGTGGGTTACTCAGTACTATTCCTAAACACTAGGATGCCCATCAGCCAGGACACCGGCGACCTACTCACGCTGGAGGACATCGGTAACTACGCCATATCGGTGAAGGCCGACGCAAACAAGATGGGCATCTTCAAGAAGGGGGCTGCCGAGCGCGGCGCGGCGGCGTACCTATTCTTCAGTACGTTATTGACCACCGTATTCGACGCCTACGGCCCCTGGCTCTTTACGCAAAACCTGGGTAGGTACGGGAACAACGTTTTCATAATCTACAGCGGCGGCGATGACATATTCATAGCGGGTGACCACAGAGCCTTGGACTACATCGCGAGGGTCATGAGGAGGGCTTTGGACTTCGGGATAAGCGTTGCCGCAGGTGCGTTGATTCACGAGCCACAGATGCCAATGTACCTAGTGTGGGATGAGACCGATGAGAGGCTTGAGGCTGTGAAGGACGTAAGTAGGGATGAGCCACTGATATACCTGGCACACACGGGTAGTGCGCCGATAATACTGACACCAAGCGATGTGCTAGAGGTCGTAGACTACGTAAATGCGAATACCGCGGCACCACCCGGCGAGTACGAAGGTGACGTGATTGGTAAGTCGTTGATGTTTAAGGTGGGTGAGGAACTAACCAACATCTATAACATGCTGTACGCATTGTACGCATTAGCTAGGCAGGGTCGGTGCGGATCAAGGAATGAGCTGGTCAGGGAGCTGGTTAGGGGCGTGGTCAACTACACATACCTGGTCAATAGGAATAGGGATAGGGCTTATGCGGTAATAAACGAAATCTCAAGTAATGTAGAGCCAGGGAGACTAACGAATGCGCTAATGCCAATACTGAGGATCAGGGACTGCAGTGAGTATGTAAGGTCGAGGGAATTAACGGAGTTGATGAAATCGCTGGCGAAGGCAATAATGAAGATAGACCTATACCGCAAAATAAGCAGGCAAACTTAGGTATTAAATTCCTAAACACTTTAACTCTTCTTCATCTATATCGATGCAATATTCATTAGATTGATCACCAATGCACCTCACTATCTTAGTACAATTCTTTAATAACCCTGCGTGCGCAATGAAATTCCTCTTATCATTTTCCCCCTTACATATACATTGGCCTGGGAAGTCCTCGTGATGTATAATGGCTTTAATATCCGAGTAGTAATTGCCATCAACTCTCAAGCCCAGCCTCGCGGCTTTATCGATTACATTACGCATATCATTTAATTCATCCTGAATTATGACCTTCACCATATCACCAAGTTTATTAATTAACCTATGCCTCATTAAATCGTCAAGTTTCACCACACCCCCTCTACTTACCGCCTCACTAAACACCTTATCCCCACATAGCAACTCCTCAATAAGTTCAGAATATACGTCACTCGGCTTAATGCCGCCTTCGAACTCATACTCAACCTTCTTCGCTGCATGATCTACCCTGGCCTTAACATCTAAATGAGCGTTCTTACCGCATGCGTTCTCTTTACTCAGGATCTTTGGTATTACTGCCAATGCCCCATACGCCAGCGCCTTAACAGCCTTGCTGCGGGTGTCTTGAGGTAATATTAATTGCCTAACGTTGTCATAAATCAACTTTACAATCTCATAACTACCTGGTAATGCGTTATAAACTAACACCTTTTACTAAGGCCAATGTGGCTACGTACTTCACGACCTGATACGTGAGCGTCGGCATGAAGTTAATACCATGCGTGACATCAAGAAATACGTGTAGGTCCGACCCCTCATTAACAACATCCTCGATTTTATTCCATATACTAATCACTAATTAAATCATTAATTCTACTAATTTCCTGAACCGCTCTCTCACGATTACTTCACCATCCCCAATGTCTATCGCGACGTTGATCTTAGTTCCTCCGTATCCGATGTTGGTTGTGGCTGGTTTCGATAAGAGGGTGTAAAATGCATGTGTTTATTGCCTTGGTGCTTGTTTTGTCTTTGTGCTTGTTATTTTTATGTGTCCGAAGCCTATCGACCTCGTGGTCCCCGTGTTCATCAACTCGGCGAGCCTCATCAATGCCCAGAACTGCCTTATCCTGCCCTCCCTCTTGCTCCTTATCTCGTACTCGGCCCTACCGATGAAGCCCAGCTGCGGTTGGTCGCTGTTTGGTAGTTTCGTGGACACCACCCTGCCGTATATATCCCTCGTGTAGACGTAGTTATAGACCCACCTCAGGAGCCTGGGCCAGTCCCTGAACTCTCCATCGCCGATGGTCCTAAGCCAGTAGTTCAGTGTTGACTTGATTATGTTCTCAATGTTTGGGCAGAACTCATACTTAACCCTCCTACGCCTCATGGTCCTCCTCCTAGCAAACCTAATCGGCGATAGGAACTCAACACCGAAGGAGCTGGGCCCAGGGCTGAACAACTCACCCAGCCTAACCACCTCCGCACCCAACACCTCGACCCTTGCATTGACGCCGAAGAGCCTCGCCTCATTGGTCCTATCCAGTGCGTCCAGGAGCTTAACGCCCACATCACCTAGCGCCGATACCCTGAATTGAACCGCCTCGCCAGGAGCGATGATGTGCCTACCTCTCCACAGTACCTTGCCCCTAAGCGTGAGTGGTGTGACGCTCATGGGCTTTGGACCCCTCGAGTCGTGAATACGCCTAGCCAGCTCGGCATCCACCGTGCCCAGTATGTTCAGGGTCACGGACATGGCTATGGAGCCTGTGAAGTTGGTTAAAACGAGAGCTGACGAGGGCCTAAGGGCAATGCGGAAAACAAAAACAACACCCACAAAGCCAAGGCGCACTAAGGATTTAAAAGCTAAGTGAGAACAACCTTAAATAAGGCTCGTTGGAACACCCACATTATTGCAAAATTGAATGTTAACGTGGGAATACCAATCAATTCCTAATAAACACCGTTGGAACAAGCCCACACCGTGAATGATCGTGGGAATACCCGCTCTGATGAATACCAAGCCGAGGGTATGGGTAATGCTTATAAATGGGCTAATAAAGTGGCGAATCGGTTGATTTCAATAGAATATTGAAAGTCTATAATCTGCACACTTGCAATGTAATGTGGATTCCCAGGAGTTGATTTCAATAGAATATTGAAAGTGGGTTTCCCCAAGGTTTTCGGTTTGGGTTGTGGTCATGTGTTTTCAGTTGATTTCAATAGAATATTGAAAGCATACATTGTGGCTCCACCACCTAGGTCGGTACCCATATTGTCCTCGGGTTGATTTCAATAGAATATTGAAAGCGCCAATAGGTACACAGCCTGCGGCGGTTAATGAGCAGTACGGTTGATTTCAATAGAATATTGAAAGCAGTTACACACACATGATTCATTTTGGTATATTTCAATTATCACGTTTCGTTGATTTCAATAGAATATTGAAAGTAAGCAAGAAGTCCAGGTACTGCTCTGACATCACTATTATGTACCTTGTTGATTTCAATAGAATATTGAAAGGTACTGTATTAAGTCGTCAACGGATATTGGAAAACCGTGGTTCTTCGTGTTGATTTCAATAGAATATTGAAAGATTAAGGACTCTCCCATCAGGCAGCGCTGCTTTTGAATAAGTCTTAAGTTGATTTCAATAGAATATTGAAAGCATTCCTTCACGCTTGCCTTTCCCTCTGACATAACTATCACGGTTGATTTCAATAGAATGTTGAAAGCTACACTCACAATCACAGTATTCCTCAATGCTTTCCTCTGGGTGTTGATTTCAATAGAATATTGAAAGTTGCAATGTCGCGCATATTTGCTACAATATCGTTCAATTCGTGTTGATTTCAATAGAATATTGAAAGTCCAATTGTTTTGTGCCACGCACCATCACCTCACGCAATTCTTCGTTGATTTCAATAGAATATTGAAAGTTCTCGCAGTCCTTGACGCTCGTCGGGTCGAGAGTGTACGCCGTGTAGAGTTGATTTCAATAGAATATTGAAAGCCTTATGTATGTCTCGCGCCAAAATAGCAGGCACAAGCTCAAACAGGTTGATTTCAATAAAATATTGAAAGTCATTAGTATGAACAAGTAGTGAACCATCGGGCTTGATTATTATCAAGTTGATTTCAATAGAATGTTGAAGGATTGATTGCTTAGTTAGGTATTTCTCTGCGATTGCTTAGGGTATGTTGATTTCCGAGGAATTTTGATGTGGTATTGTCTTTGCCTGTAGTAAGTTCGGGGGTTCTGTTGATTTAGGGTTATGAAAAAAGCTGGGCTAGCTTGGTTCTTGGGAGAGTGAGTGTGGGGGTTAGTAATGAGGCTGATTTTCCTAAGAGGTGCCTTGCGGTTACTTGTTTGTGAGTATTTCGAGTAGTTTCTTTACCCATTCCTTAACGTGTACCTCGCTGTCGGTTATGCCTACTAACTCCTTATCCGCGAGGTCTTCAACGTCAATACCCAATTGCTGGAGTATGCCCTTGCTTGTTCCCTTGCCCTTCATTATCTGCGTGAGTGCGTCTACGTACCTGGGGTCTATGGTTATTGGAAGCATTGGCAACTCGACTATTTCCCTGAACGTCTCGTGTATGTATATCACCCTCCACGCCCCTGCCAGCATCGCCATGAGGGTTAGGTACGCGGACTCAGGCTTGAAGCCCCCTGTCGGGTTTACAACGACCCTGTAACCACCCCTCCTAAGCTCAATCACCCTACCCACGAATTTGTCCATTAGGTCGACCAAGCCCTCCCTAAACCAATCAACATCCCTACCAAAGCCCTTGAGCGTCACGGAATCATCAACCACCAACGCCGCGCTCGTCGGTATCCCGGTCAACCCCCTGAACTCATTCCCATATCTCCTCAGGTACTCCGTGATCGCCCTCGCGCAGAACCTGGACGTGCCTGTGTCTGTTGGGTAGAATTGAAGCCTTAATTCATTGATAACGTGCCTAGCCGGTAGGGACCTTAGGAACGCAATTATTGAGTTGAGCTCCGCACTGAAGCCAGCCGGGTCGGTGCTTAATGCCTTAACCGCATCCTCAAGGACATCACCACCCTCCTCAGCCCACCTTTCGAACTGCCCCTGCAACTCGTCATTGATGGACAACCTACTAGGCTGCCTACCAAACACCTCCCTCGACACTTGACTCAGGCCTAGCCTGTTGATATTCCTCTCAATGTTGCCGAGTAGGCTAGTGCCCACCGTTGATAGGATCGCAATCCTAAGCACAGTGAAGAAAAGACAACAATCATTTAAGCATTACGTGCACATTCATCATTACCTCTGGGGACCGCGGATAATCGCAAATTCACCCCTCACCTCGACTCTGCATCTATTACTTAGTTTTTCCAGCAATTCCTTAGGAGTTTTTAGGTACTCCGTACCCCCCAATACGCTGATGTCCCCCACTATAAATGGCAGTGGATTCTCAAGTAATTTGATGATCATTGTCGATATTATAGAAGGTTCATTCGTTATGTACATAATGGCAATGCTTCCGCACACATCCTCCCTAACCTTTTGCAACAATGTATTATCAACATCGCTCTCAGGCAATGTCTCAGTTAATGGCCAATCATATGGCGTAACAATGCCTATTATTGGGTGTAATGCATTAATCCAATCCCTGAATATTGTAATTGCATTATCTAAATTATCACGTATATACTCCGTCACAGCCTTAACATCGTAGAGGAAACCATCCTCTATGAATTTATGTAAGAACACGTGCACTATTACGTTATCTGCATAATTAAAGGCATGTACATGGTATTCATCATTACCAAAATACGTGAGGTTGGGCCTAATTCTCGCAATATTACCTTCAAGTCTCTCGGGTCCATATTTAACCTCCATAACCTTTCCTACCATATTAATCACATCATCAATGTTAACATTATGTAATTCGAAAAGCATCATACATGACACCTCATTATTTGCGATGCATACTTAGAAGTGAAGCTCTTAAACGTCCTTAAAAATCCCGCAGGTACTAGTAATATCGAATTTCTATTTTTTATGTATTCATTAATTAATTCGTGTATTTTTGTTTTATACCCCTTATACTTTCAAGACCACATTTACATTCAATCATTATAGGCAATACAGGATTTCCGTTTCTAATTAGGCATAAGCATATGTCTGGACCTCCACTACTCGCGTTATGCGGGGGCTTGCACCGTTTGGCTTGGTTCTGTGGATTATAAATCCTCCCACTTAATTCGGTATATCTGCAAAATGCAAAGGTTATATCACGAAGCGTCTGCCCGAGGTGTTCTACAAAATATTTCTTAAAATCCTCATCTTGTATTAAACTATTCGAGCTCCCGCAAAGCCTACCACATTCCGCATCATCAACTATATCAACTATTTTGTGTGATGTGATGTTCGTATTATTACAACATGATGTGGCGAAACCGCAATCCATAAAGATCACATGCTATATACGATTACTTCCCTCTTGAATAATGAGCTTGATTTTATGTCCGTGAAGGCCTTGCCACCCTCCACCACGTAGAATCTAAGTTTATTGTCATATACGTACCTCAACGCTAAGCTGTTGTGGGTCTCTAGGATCACTGGGTACTGTCTCTTGGCGAGGTATTGAAGCAGCGATATTAAGTAGTCGTAGTGTAGTGCGGTCTCTACATCATCAATGAGTAGTATTGGTGCTGAACCATACCTGCGAAGTAATTCTGCAAACTCGGCGGCCGTAATTATTGTGAGGGCTTGTTTAACGCCGTCGGCAACATACTCATATTTAATGTAGTGGGTTAAATTACGGCTTAGATCTACGAAGTAAGGCACGTCACCGACTAATTTTAGGTCATAATTAACCACGTAATTGAGTGCAGTATTAACTGCGTCAAGGTACTCACTATACACCTTAGCTATCTCACTACTACTGATGATGAGTCGCGAAGACAGCACCTTCTCCACCGTACCTGGCAGGAGTAAGTCTCTGAAGGACTCGATTTGAGAGCGTATCTCATCAGTAAGCCCTAATACTTTTATTACACCCATCGGTTTAACCTGCAGTATTGGGTATATTCTTTGTAAGCTTGGTATTGATACGATGCCTACAGACGTCGTTATCTTGATCCTCGTTAACTCCTCATCGCCTCTTTTCACTATTATTTCCTTATTACTAGCGTCAATACTTATTGAGTACCGCGAACCGTCAATCTTGATCCTTATCTCACCTACTCTCCTCTCCTTATTCACCATTTCCATTAACTCCCCTACTTGCACCTCATAACCCATCAACGCACTTAACGCATACGCCAGCGCCCTCATTATCGTTGACTTGCCGGCGCCATTAGGGCCGTAGAGCAGTACGATCCCATCTGTAATACTTATTGTCGCCTCTTCCGCTATGGGGCCTATGCCTATAAGCGTTAATTCGATAGAAACCATAGGACGTTTATTTTAATTTTCATTATATAATTAAAAATTTTATTATTTTATTCATTGCACCTTGAACACTCCGTAGCCCAAGGCCGTCTTCGCGCCTATGCCGCCTTGGAGGGCCTTATTGATTAGCCACTCCAACTCCTTCACTGTACATGCCTTATTACACTTGGCGTCTGCGTATACGTAGTCCTCCGCAACCGCGCCACCGCATTTCTCCCTGAGCCTATTCCTGGCTGTGAGTATGACTACCCTGAATCCCACGCCCCTTGATACCGTTAGGAAAACCAGCGGTGTTGGGTTTGACTCGGCCTCGCTTATTTCACCACTTACCTCCTTGTAGTGTGGATTTATTATGTCGAGCGTGAGTAGGCCCCTACCCGGTGGGCAGTACGTTGGGTATGAGTCTAGGACCACCACGGTAGACGCCTCATTTCGCTCGCCGAGCGCCTTTGCGCACGGGTGGTTGTTCGTCTCCGCTATAGACCTCATGGCGCCCTTAAGCGATGAGGCCGGTATGTAGGGTAGGTTCCAGTACGGGTCCCAGGCTATTGCTGGCTCAAGGGGCTCCGTGTAAGGGTGCCTCAACCCAATGGCCAACCTGGTCATTAGCGGTATCACGGCGTTAAACACGACCCCATACCCCAAGTCCTCCAGCGCCTCGACCTCCTCCTTAACCCAATCATCAACCCTCCTGAGCAGTTCACCAACATTGTCGCACCTGTAGACCTCAGTTATGAGCCTCATTGCGTCCCTATTATACTCATTAAGTGCGTCCTTAAGGTTCTCACCGCTGCGTCCCTTACCCACCCTTTGCCCCTGGCGTCTACTCATGACTAGGTTTATGAGCCCAAGCCTTAGGTAACTCGATACGTTAACGGTCGGTGAAGGTGATAGGCCCCTCAGTAAATCTACGGCCATACCCTCACCACCTGAAGCCCGCTCTTACTTGAATAGTCGATCAGCTCCTTAAGTGCTATGGCTATGGCATTTATGACCCTACCCTGGTTTACACTTATACTTTGCGAACCAGCGCCACGCCACTCAAGCTGCGTGGGCCAGTCGGCAGACGTGAATACGCTCACGTAGGCCCTATCGCCGTGGACCGAGACAATGAACGGCGACGCCCTCCTGCTCACATCGCTGGACTTAATCATGTAGCCAGTATTTTTCTGCTCCCTAGGTAGGCCCAGCACCCAAGCGTTGTACGTGGCCCTTAGATCATCATTCCGGTGATGACTGCCGAGGAGCGCAATAGTCCTGCGGGGTCTCAGGAAGAAGTTATGTAGCGTGTCCAACACGTTGGGCCCAGTCACCTTAATAAGCATGTATGGGTGTAGAGCGTTGTTTAGGGCCTTGCTTATTGAGTTCCTTACCTCACTATTTTCGACGCAGTCTATGTAATTAATGCCCTTACTAATGACGGGCATTGGTGGCAACTCGCACTTATCCAACTTACTCTCCTTCAACCTGCAGTCCTTGATCGCGGAATCCACGACTTTACTCACTCTCTCAACTGCGTAGTTTATTAATTCCTTAGCATCCATCATGAATAATTTTGAATAAGGACCAGAAGCATTGATGCTAAAGCATCCAAGGCCTCTTCTACCACCCTTACCAAAGCATGAATACTTTAGGGCGAGGGCCAGGGCGCTCAGTGATGCCTCTACAGCCGCTCCATTAAGTTTACAGAATGGGTTCTTATCAATTATGAGCTTTATTGTCCTATTAACGGCAATATATTCAAGCGATATCGGTGCTCTAATAATGACAGTATTATTGTTAATGCCTAATTTTTTCGCATCGTTTTCATTGCACCAAATTTCACCCTTAGGAACATCATCACTAGGTATTGCAATGAATATGTTTTTCCTTGATTTTCTTTTGAACTTACTTTTTATGATAATCTCAATCTTATCCTCAATATCAAGCTCTTTCATAACCTCAGGGTTCACTTTAACTTTACCCCTATCGATATCGCTTCTATACTTGACCTTTACCTTTTTGCTCTTTCTCAAAGTTAATAGCTTAATTCTTTGAAATATATTAATTAATTCATCAGTAATTAATTGAGAGGGTAAGAGTTGTTGATCATCAGGGTTAATTATGATTCTAATGCATGAAGCCCTCGAGTCACGCTTACCGGCATAGCCGAGTTCTAGATTTAAGCCAACAATTCTCGAGATGCACGATGCTTCCTCACTAGTGGGGACCTTAACTATGCTTGACGTTGGCTCGCCGTGCAGTAGTCCCCTCTCGAAGAGTGCGCCGGCCACCAATGCCCTAGCCCACCAGCGCCAAATCCCCTTAACCTCACTGGGCCTCAATGGCCAGTCCGGGTCAACCCTGTTTGGGTCCGCTGAGCCTGGCAGGAATGGGGTGTCCAGGGTTAGGCTTAGTTCCACATAGGCCAAGGCCAATCACCCCTTCTGCACCACGGCTTCCGCCAACCTCTTAAGCCACTCGGCGAACTCTAGGAGCCTCCTCTCGGCGATTATGCCCATCCCCGGCTCGTTCAGCATCCTCAAGATGTCCGTCAGGGAGTTTGCCTTACCAATCCCCACCAACTCCCTGATCGCCCTCATTAGGCAGGCACCGTACAGTTCATACGCCTCATCCTCGACAAGTTTTTTCTCAAACCACTCCTTAAAGAGGGTCACCATGTCATCACGTTGGAAGGCTTGCATGAGCAGGTCGTCGCCGGAGGCCTTGTCCTTGCTTGCCTTTGAGGCTACGTAGGCTAACGTATAGAGCACACCGCCGTAATAGAGGCTTGATGGGATGTCCCTGGCCCTTGACCTAAAGCCCTCCGGTATGTCGCCCTTATTGCCGAAGACTTGCTTAACCGTGTCCATGCACCTGATTGCTAAGTCAAGGGCGTTGTTTTGGGCCTGCATAGGCTTCACCTAAACCCACATGAGCCTCGCCAATCCCTTACCCACGGTCTCCTTACCTCCAAACGCCATGGATCTCAGGGACTTAACATCGCTGCATACGCTGTTTGCATCTACTAATTTATTGTGAATTAAGTCGTCGTATGCCTTAATCAATTCATCTTTGCTAACATTACCATATTTCTTATTCTTAGAGTCATTATCAGCTAATTGATTTAGCCTCTCTTTCAACTCGTTGTCGGGCAATCCTGCAAGTCTAATCCTTCTACATATGATTACGGATGCTAGCACGGTAAATTGTGGTAGGTACTCCTCCTCCCACAATCCACCGCTTACCACGGTCTTGCTCGCGTAGTCTAGCCTTATCCTGGGCTGAATCACGAGGCTCCTCCTAACTATATTGTTCACAAGCTCATCGCTAATCACTGTGACTCCTCTCTCCTTAACGAGATCAGATACCTCACGTGGAAGTAATTCACCTAGCTTAGTAAGCGCATCCGAATGCTCCGCGGCTAACTCCTGCTCGTTAAGTACCACGTAGCTCTGCCCACCAGAACCCACCAAAACCTCCTTCCTGCTGGTCACCGCATTCCTACCCCTAACGAGGTTAAGCACTTCCCTTAGGGCACTAAGCCTTTCTTTATCACCGACAATCTCAAGATACGTCGCTAGGTAATTGAGGAGGTGTGGCGACGTTACGTAGGTCCACACACCCCTCAGCGACCTGGCCGGTACCAGCACTAGCCTGGCATCGAGTATCGAGATTGATGATACGTATTCAGAGGCCTCCTCAGTCTCGGGCCCGAAGGCTAGCAGCACCCTCCTCCTACACACAGCCCTCTCAACATTATCAGCCTCGTTATTGCAGGATAGGAGTAGTGAGGACTTAATGGCACCCTTAAGGCTGCTCGCCCATATCGTTGGGAATCCGAACTCATCCCTCTGTATCGGCAGGTCTACGAAGCCCTCACCACCCCTACCAAGGCCCGGGTGCATTGGTGTCAAGGCCTCAATGAATAATAAGGACCTAGCCTCTTGTACCCCCTGTCTCTGCGCTTGCTGACTCATTGCATAGATACCCAACGTAAATTTTAAAGCTTTACGTAGTACGCAACCATGCTTAATGCTTAAAAGCGTAAGGAAGTCCCAAGTATAATGAGTAGTGGCTTTGATTGGCTTAAGTACTTCAAGGCGAAGGCCTGGGCGCTGCTCCACGATCCATCCAACAAGATGTGGGTCATTATGGGTAAGGGTAGGTGCCTTCATGAGCAATACCTAAGAACGGGGGCCCATGAGGATGAGGCGGCGGCCATTTGGTATAAGCTAGGCTTAACAGACCCCCTCGGAGACATGCATGACGTTAACGACCCAGCCTATAGGCTTGTTAAACACGCCGACGCTGTCGCATCGTCAATGGATAGGTGGCTACTTGGCGAAGCGGTGAGCCAGGGGGGTGTCTTCAGGTATAGTAAGTTGCATAACATCTTCAACCCAAGCTATTCAATAGAGCTCCCCAATAACGTGGACTGCGGGGCGGTTTCACGCCACGTCGAGACTTTACGTAGCGTAATGAACAGCCTCTCCAACTTCAATGATAATGTTGAAAAAGCTAGGGTGAAGTACCATGCGCTTTACGCGCTTTACGAGTTAACGTGGATTAATGAGGGGTTGCCGCCAAGTTTAGCGGACACTAGAATGCCTACGCATACTGTGTTTGACCACAGCTACGCCACCGCCTTAACCATCAACATGCTGTGGTCCGATGGTGAGGTTAATGGCTATCTGGTGGAGGTTGACATACCGGGCATACAGAGGATAGTTAATTCAGCCAGGAAGGCCGGCGACTTCTGGGTTGGTAGTTGGCTCGTATCCATGCTCGCCTGGCTCACCGTGTGGCCACTGGTGTGGGAGTACGGACCTGACCTAGTCATAAGGCCCACACTTAGGCTTAACCCAATATACCACGCAACCCTAATCGGGGCATTATCAAGAACATTACCAAGAACGTTAGAAAGGGATAACATTATTGATACCATTAAGAACATCACATCTAGGTTTTACCTTAAAACAATGATTAATATAGATGTTAAGGAAACGGATATTACCCAACAATTCATTAGGGAACCCATCATACCTGGAACAATGACGCTTATAATGCCGAGCATTGCCGCATCGGATGAAGGCAAGGTGGTGGAGATCCTTAGTGGGAACTTTGAAAGAGCATATAATTGCTTATTAAACTTAGCATTTAATGGTGAGGTTAATGACAAATACTGCACAGATGTGCTGCCCCGGAAAATAGACGATGGAGGCGATACGTTACTTAAAATCTCAAGAAAACTATATAGCATGCTTAATAAAAGTGGCGTTTTCAAAGATTTAATAAGCGTAAGGATCAATGCGGTAAACCTCCATGACGTGTATGAATGCTTACTAAGCCACATAAGGGGTGCCTCCGACAAATGCCTAATAGGCGGAGTTGAGTTAACGGGGGATGACTTAAAGATGTTTAGCGAAGACAGGTCCAGTAAGTTAAGATTACCGCGTGAACTCAGGGAAACGCTTAGGGAGAAGGGTGTGGAGGTGAGTGATGAGGAGTTGGCAAAGTTCTTAATAATGCATATGGGTCTACGAATCCTAAACAAGGTGGCCCAGGTAAGGGCTAGGAAGAGGCTCACGGTGGGTAAGGCATGGTTCCACTACAACGACTCCACTATTAAGAAACCTATTACTGCAGATAATGTGGATGCGTATAGTGAGTATGTGTTTAAGAAGGCTAATAGGGAGGATGTGGGGTTCATATACTGTTCCATATGCGGTGAGGAGCCTGCAATAGTGCATTTAAGGAAAGCGCCAGGGGGCCTTAATTACGCAGACGACACCATTGATATGCTTAAAAAATCACTAGAACTTACAACAGATGATGAAATTGGTAACCTTAGATTCAGGGTGAAGCCCGGCGAGGCCCTGGGGCCACTTTGCCTGCTTAAGAGGACACTATACTATAGGCTTAAGAGAGGTAGATATACGTCATTTGATAGCACGGAGGACGTGGCCTTCGCATGGTACGATATGAGAATAAGCGGCTATGTCGTTAGTAAATTACCTAATTCTGATGAGCACAGGGAGTGCAGGAATGTTAAGGATTATATTGTCGGTGAGCCGCCTAAGGACATTACGAAGATATGCGGCTTAGAATGCACCCTAGAGGTGGCGCGCAGGTTATTTAATAGTTGCATCGATAAAGCATCCATAAGCCATGATGATAAGGTTAAACTCATTAATGAGCTTAGCCGTGATCTAGACATTGACGATTCTCTAAGGGCATTAATTAAGGGAGTTGACGATTCGTTACTCAAATTTAGATCCTATTACGCAATAATTAAGGGTGATGCGGATAATATCGGTGAATTAAGTAAGGGTGATATACCACTAGATGGCTACTATAAGCTACTCACAGAGTTATCTAAGGTGGCTGAGAATGCTGGCGCACGTGAGTTAAGCGATGCTTATGCTAAGTTAAGTTCTGTCATGCATGGGTTAGGCGGGTTAATAGTGAGCCCAACTTACCTAGCTACCCTATCAATGGCCCTAATGATTACGGCCCTCAGGGACATATACATAACAGAGTATAAATACGCGGTTAAAGGCCTAATATTCAGCGGTGGTGATGATGTATTAGCCTTAACCCCCGTGGAGACCTCCCTCACCACTGTTAGGGATATGCGTAGGAATTATTGGGGTGATGGCGGATTCCATAGAATCGGTGATGGCTACCACATAGCGGCCCCCGTAATTGGGGGTTTTGGTAGAAGTTTTTCCGTTAGGTTCGTAAACATTATGGATAACATGAATGAGGAGGTGAAGGAGACCATTGAATTGCTTGAGGGCATTAGTAAAAAGGCCGAGTGGTCACTTAACCAAGTGCGTCTTAAGAAAGATACCTTAACGATAAGCGAATCCAGAACAGGCATGAGGGCGGTCATACCGCTTAGTGATGGTAAACAGGGAAGCGTCGCCAATATGATTGACGCCCTGAATCAGTTATTCATAGCTAGGTTAGGTAAGGTACTTAGCGGTAACCTACCTGAGGACTTTGATGAATACCTGCAGTTAATAAACCAATTAGTAGTAAGTAATAGAGGTGATGTGCTTAACGATGTATGGGGCCTCATAATTAGGAGGAACGCTGAATCTCGTGAGTATGAATCTAAGGTTGCTGAACTATTCTCACTAAGCAATCTCGCCAACATTACCGGCATTGATGCGGCAGCTAGATTAGAGATTAAGGCCTCCCCCAGCGGCAGCTACCTGATTAATGAATTAGTAAAGGCTTACAGGGTGTTGAGGGGGTACCCATGAGCGCATATAGGGTGGTTCAGGTAAGGCCCCTGGAGCCACTACACCTCGGTGTTAGGAATCTAGGAACCGCTGAGGAATTCTTCACAGACGAATCAACCGCAGTACCGCCACCGAGCACCATACTAGGTGCCCTAGGTAATGCCATGGATATATCGCTTAGCATTGATTGCGGTAAGGTTAAAGGCGGCGTGTACGATTTTGATGACCTAAAGCAACTGGCTCATAAGCTCCTCAACTGTAGCCCCAACCTAGGTGATTTACTAAGCCAGGAGCCGTGCCTATGGGGACCTCTACTGCTCATTGACGGCAAGTATTACGCGCCTATGGGTATAAGGGCCATAGGGGTCGATGGGCTTAAAGCATACGTAAACGCCTCCATGAGGGGTCAGGATGAGGCGAAGAAACTAATTGATGAGCTTAATAAAATGTTTATCCAATACGCTAGTATAAATACTAGGGTTGGGGTAGACATAGGCGATGCCCATGTTACTGAAGCCATGTTTAAGTCATCGTACGTAAACTATAGGGACCACGATGTTAAGTTCATATACCTATTAAAGAACCTTAACCTAACCTCAGATATAGTAATTAGACTTGGGGGTGAGGGTAGGTTTGCATTAATTGAAGGTGGTAATAACGTTGAACCACCCAGGGCTGGCAAATACGCAGTGGCCCTGCAGCCTATTCTCTTCAGTAGCGAAGACCCCACGGCTGATGTGGGTAATGTAAGGGGCTTGAAGTGTGTTGAGGAGGTTTATGGGGTTTTTGATGGGGAGAAGTTTAAGGTTAGGGTGATTAACATTGGGCTTGGGTTTAGCGAGGTCTGCAGGTTTAGGAGGCCCATACTTCAGGCATTGCCTCAGGGGACTGTGGTGAGGCTTAAGGATGAGTGCAGGGATGCGTTGGCGATAGGGCTGCTTTCGGAGCTTGGCTATGGATCCATATATAGGGTGTCGCTATGACCAGTACAAAGACTATATACATAGCGACCTGGGGAAACCCACTAAGTTGGGACAATGTTGAGTACGCCTGCGACGGTGAGGATGATGCTGTGAGAAGCGGTAGGGCGCGTGGGTACTCGTCAATGGTGTGTATTAATAGGGATAAGGTCGATAGGTACGTAATATACGTGGTTGACAGCGTCATAACCGTTAGTACGCAGCCAAAGAATAATGATGCTTATGAAGTGCTCAAGAGCCTGAAACAAGACGGAAAGGTGCAGTTAAGGGAGGAGGGAGGTGGGGAGGGTAAATTGACGGTTATGGTTGAGCCAACCAGCGGTAATTATGATAAAGTGTGGAGATCGATTGTTGAGGAATACGTAAGAAGGCTAGCCAATAGGTGGGGTATTAATGATGATAAGCTTAGGGTTGTTATAACGTCAACCATGGGCAAGTACTACGGGATAAATACGTGGATTTACAACAGTTACCCTGACCTAATGATGATGGAGCTCATACACGAGCTGTGGAGCGCCATTAATGACGTCGTCAATGAAGACGAACACGTGAAAGTAATACTCGACGTGACGCATGGAATAAACTTCATGCCAACACTGACGTTGTTCGCCACCAGACTCGCCGCATCGCTGGCACTGCTCAAGGGCGTCGATGAAGTCATCATAAAGGTGTTTAACGCGATGCCGCAGACATGGAATTACATAAAGGTATTTAGTGAGCGGGTGAGGACCATAGTATTGCCTGAAGGGCCCTCATCGCCCGTAGTCAAGGCCTTCAGTATGGGTCTGCCGATAATTGTGCATAAACTGTGTGGTCAAAGATCGAAGGGTAAGGGGCATTTACAAGGGGTTAATGTAAGAATTGAGGTAAGAAGGGACGATGAGGGCGGTAAGGAGGTGATGAGGGTTGACTACAGCGGCGTGCGTGGTAAGTACATGGATTATTACGAGGAAGCCCTTGAGGACTTAATATGTGGTAAATCGAGGAATAAGCTGTACGCGTTGATGAGTGATGCGTCTAAACTGTACAGTAAGGTGAATGAAGTAGTTGGCAAGTTGGTAATAAACGAGCTGAATAACCTGGGCAATGCTATCCAGAGGAGTGGTAAATTGGTAAAGGATAAGGTGCTCTACGCGGAATTGTTGGGGGAGGAGTTTATCAAGTGTGGTTCGGGGGAGAGGGATGAGGTTTTCGAGAGGAATGCCATTGCTCATGCGGGGCTGCTTAAGGATTGCACGTATGTAGAGAAATGCGACGATGATTACTGCTTGGATGTTGATGATGTCGTGCTTAATAAGCTGGGCTTGAGGT
The DNA here is from genome assembly GCF_000190315.1 of Vulcanisaeta moutnovskia 768-28. NCBI lineage: Archaea > Thermoproteati > Thermoproteota > Thermoprotei > Thermoproteales > Thermoproteaceae > Vulcanisaeta > Vulcanisaeta moutnovskia. The sequence goes on along the minus strand of NC_015151.1, from coordinate 1,456,992 downwards.
ATAAGCAGGCTTGAGGTGGTTGTGTTTTGTTGGCGTGCTTTATTTATTAATGAGTTCCTGTTTCTAACTCTGTGGGTGCTTACGTTGCTGTGATTGTTGGTGTTTCACTGCTTAGGAATGCCCTTGATAGGGGCGCCATTAAGTCTCACGTGGACGTAGTAAGCAAGGCCCTGCTCGGCGACTCCAGGGCTGATGTCGCGCTTGGCATGCTCGGGCTTGGCAGTGGTCTGTTCAGGGAGTTGGTGGATTACGCCTGTGGTGACTTGGCTAGTTGTTGTGCGGAGCTCGGTAGCCTGGTTCGGCTTAGGGAATTGGTTGGTGGGTTTGACGTTGAGTTCTTCTACACGGATACTAAGACCAGTTGGTTTTGTGCCATGGTGATTGCTAACTGTGTGAGCAAAGGCGTATTGAGCGGCGTTAGGGTTCTGGGCGCGACGCAGGTCTCCCTCTTTGGTGGTGATCTCGAGGGTGGTTTGTCGTCCTTCGTCGACGTAATGGGTAGGAGACTCCTGAACTACTCCTCGAGGGGTTTCGAGACCTACGTGGTTATAACCGGCGGTACTAAGCTCGAGGCTGTGCTCGCCTCCATGGTTGCGTGGTTGACGGATGCGAGGCCCGTATACCTAGTGGAGGGTGGCCCATTGATTGTCCTGCCGAGGCTCCCCATAACCCTAAGGCCTGAGGTTGCTAGGGCGTTGTGTAGTATTGACGTGGGCATCATGCCCAGTGCCGAAATGCTCAGTGAGTTGCTTAGGCTTGGGTTTGTGGTTAGGGATGGCGGTGGTTATAGGGTTCCCAGGTGGCTCAGGGAGTTACTTGGTGCTAGGGGTTTGTGCTAACCCACGTGGTACGCCCTTGGGGTTATCCTCACGTACACCGGGTACCTATAGGCGAAGGTGGTTACGTAGGCGAGCCCGGCGGTTGCGGTGGTTAGGAACCTCCTCTCACTGCTGGGTATTCCCAACCTCTCCAGGACCTTCTCGTCGCTCCTGAGCACAATCTTTGTGTTCGTGAGCTGTATCACCGCGTCGTTTAGGTCTGTGGGCATGTGGGTCGCGAAGACAACGGCTATACCCCTACCCCTACCGAGCCTTGTGAGCCTCGTGAGGTGCCTCTCGAGCATCGCCTTCTCATCCTCACTCCTGGTCTGTGGGAAGAATAGGTGTGCCTCATCGACGAGTACCGCACTCATCCTCTCCCTATCCCTCAGGTGTTCGAGCCCCATGAACCTATAGACCACGTCCAACACCCTGTAAACCATGACCCTCTGGGCCATGGGCAACACATTGGCTAAGTGAAGCACGACGTAGCCCGGCCTCAGGGCCTCCCTGTAGTCAGGCTCTGGGACGACCACGTTTCCGCGCTTAACGTCGACTACCCCCGTCTCAATAATCGCCAGTATAGTCCTAATTATGTTCTGGAGGGTGCTCTCGTGAATCCCGAGGTCTCTGGCAATGACCTCGTAATTAAGCAGCCTCCTACCGCGCTCCTGAACCTCGCTGGGGCTTATCAAGTGATTGTATATTTTCCTAAACGTTAATTCGCCAGGCACCTTATCCCTCACCGCCTTGATCACCCTCCCGTAGAACATCCTGGCCTGCTCCGTGAGCATCCCAGTCACGTCATTAACCCTATACAGTATAGCCCTGGTCCTCAGAGCCCAGGGTATGATGGTTACGCCGGCCCTCAAATTACCCGGCATTACCCTGACCTCCCTAACCACGCTTACACCGCCCTTGCGCCTCCTCGCGAACCTAGCCCTAACCCTGGCCCTACCAAGCCTTATGCCGAAGGACTTGAAGGCGCTGTTTACGTAGTCCCTAACCAGGGCGTGGGCCAGGTCCTTAACATCACCGCCACTGCCCAGGTACCTCCTGAGCATACCCCTGGTCACCGGCATTAGGACCCTAACATCGACATTGTTGAGCAGTAGGTGGTGGTAGTGCCCAACCGCGTCCAGGGACACCACGGTAACCTTACCGTAGTTACCAACCAACTCCAGCGCCAGGTTCTTGAGGAGCGTTGTTTTGCCGCTGCCCGTAGTCCCAACAACGAGGACGTGGTGCCTAAGGGCATCCAGGGGCAGCAGGACTTGGTTGTCGGGTAGGGAGGAGCCGTTGGGTAGCGCGAGGGCGCCAATGACGACCCCGGCACTGGGTAGGGAGAGCATCCTAGAGACCTCGCCTGGGCCTGGGACCCTAACCCTGGAGTGTATTTCGGGTGGCTTCGTGGGCGGTCCACAATCGCTATTCCTACACTCTGAGATTAACTCGAGCTTTATTAGCCTCGGCACGTACTTCACGTCCATGGCCAACTCCTGGTCTAGGGATAGTACCGGGGTCTTGGCTATTGAGTATATGTCCTCGACCCTGGACTCCGCAATCCTAGCCAGGTAATTGGAGCCCCTGGACTCAACAACGAGGTACTCACCGACGTGGAACTCCCTATCGCACTCAGTCACCATGTGTACCTCTGCGGACTCGAGAGAGACGGAGCTGGGCATCAACCTCGTTATCAAGCCCACATAACTAACGCAGTCAACTCCCCCAAGACCCACCTCAACCACCCAACTCCCTCAATGCCTTATTGAGTTCTTCGAGGCCCTCGTATGTAAGCCTAAGCGGCGCCAGTGATGCGAGTAGGTTCGTAATACCCGCGTTCAACCTCCTCGCCAACCTGTCGGCCAGCCTTATCGGTATTGGGACCCCATCGAGTCCCATTGTCCTCGCCACATACACGGCGCCGAGCATTGCCAAATCCCTGTCAAGGGCCTCAACCCTAACGACGCTCATCGAGTTTCCGAGCCTCGACGCAACGTACCAGCAATACTTCGTGTAGTCACCCACCCTAATCGTGATTGGCCCCACAACGGCCGTGTAGACGCCACCACCCAAAGACCTAGTGACCTGGTTCTTCACCAGTGTGTCATCATCAACGCCAAACCCAAGGCACTTGGCTAGGTACGTTGACTGGCCAAGCCTCTTAACAACACCCACAGCCCTCACCCCGCGTAGGGCCTCCACCCTACGTTGGATGAAGCTCATGTAGAGCTCCGCGTATGGGTTATCACTCATTGTTAGGACCCTCGGCGTTGGGAATATCGGGCCATCAACCATGAGGAGGGCATCACCAAGCCCCAAGCCCCTGAACTCCTCCACAAGCCTAGTCTCAACCTCAGTCCTAACCTCATCCCTAACCGCCTCCTCATTATACGCACCATCAAACACCCGACCAAGAACCCTGGACCTAACCAGGGCGAAGCCCCCAATCTCCCCCTCAAGACCCTTCAACGCCTCTTCATTAGCCCTAAATCGAAACCTAAGACCAAGCCAATGCGCATTGGGCAAGCCGGGAACCAGGGCGTTCCTGGGCCCCACCAACGCGCCGGTGACTACGTAAACATCGACACCCTCAAACCTAAGCCTTGAGGATTGGGAGTCTAGGCCGAGAACCACACCCACACTGCCAACCTGGCCCAGGGCCTCAACCCTCCCTGTCGTGAGCTCGCCCTTGCATGAAACCTCGAATTGATCGCCCTCGGACAAGTCGATGGAATCCTCAGGTATGAACTCACCAACGAAATCCCTCAATCGCTCTAAAGCCCTAACAAAGCCGAATAACTCCCTCACACAGAATTGCAATAGAAAACCAGGGAAATAAACCTAACTAAGCAAGGCTCGTTGGAACATCTACGTTCATGCAAAATTGAACGTCATCACCAGAACAAAAAATAACACCCAATAAATACCGTCAGAACAAATCCGCATCATAGATGTCCATGTGGATTTATGTTCTTATTAATGCCAAGCCGAGGGTATGGGTAATGCTTATAAATGGGCTAATAAAGTGGCGAATCAGTTGATTTCAATAGAATATTGAAAGATCTTTGTACGGTGATTCCCACGTACAACGAGGCTGAAAACATTGTTGATTTCAATAGAATATTGAAAGATATGATCCAGGATTTATGACTCCCGTGTAAGGAGATTGTTGAGGTTGATTTCAATAGAATATTGAAAGGCGTGAATTCCACCACTTCAACGCCTTATCAAACAGCTCTCCATGTTGATTTCAATAGAATATTGAAAGTATCATGAAGAGCTCGCCCCTTGGGTCGTCACCGTGCTCCTCCTTGTTGATTTCAATAGAATATTGAAAGCGTGAACCTGCTTGTGTTGTGGCTGGTGATGCTACTTACCCAGTTGATTTCAATAGAATATTGAAAGGGATTATTTTTACACAGTTCCCAAAATTCGTTGACTTCGTTTTTGTAGTTGATTTCAATAGAATATTGAAAGAACGCAATCATTATCCACGGCTACAACAACGCTGACGGTTCAATAGTTGATTTCAATAGAATATTGAAAGCTACGGAAATAAACTAGCAATCTGAAAAATAATCTCGTGGTTAGTTGATTTCAATAGAATATTGAAAGATGTCTATGTAACCGTCACTTACAGGGTCTTTATCAAAATAATGGTTGATTTCAATAGAATATTGAAAGTGAACGCTGACGGTCTTGAAAGTGGCGATGCCATTGCCACTTGTTGATTTCAATAGAATATTGAAAGGGTCTACACACTTTAGTTTCATTCACCATCACCATAATCGCATCCCAATTTGTTGATTTCAATAGAATATTGAAAGTCCTCACTACTTCCTCTACCCTCATTTGCTCCGCCTGGTAGGGCTTGTTGATTTCAATAGAATGTTGAAAGAAGTGCGATGAGTGTTTTAGGAAGTTGGTTTCACAATAGTTAGATAGCTGGTGGGCTAGTTGTGTGGTGGTTCCGTGATTTAATCCATGATCGAGTTCAATAGGGGTCATTATTGAGGTAATGCGCCAATGTGTGGATTACTAATCATGCCGCGGACATTCTCAATGATTGTCGGTTTCGGGGCTTGTTGAGACGATGACTAATAGGATCATTAAGCTTGGTTGGGTTGGGAGGGTTGGCGTTGTCTTCGCAACACATGCCAAGTGACTTGAATGGCCCTGGTTTTTGAGTTGTAAATCACTGGGTCTATTGGGCTGAGCTTGGCTATCAGCGTCATGATAAGCTCATTACCGTTCAACGCCAGTAGTGTAGCGGTGCTCTTTGCAACCTCGCACGTATATAACCAACCTACCGCTAGCCACGCCCTGAGGGTACCTGACCATTAGGTACGTCTCATCACCACCAATAGGGTTAGAATAACCATTAAATCGCCTTGACTGCCCGATTTCTCAAGCACGGTGTATAAGGCATTAATTACCCCATCATCGATGAAACGAGGCGACATCAATATTGGGATTACAGGCGCCTTGATTAAGCCCTCGAAATCGCTGATTAGCTTAACAGCTTCATTAACAAAACCCTAAAGGCATATGGAACAACCTCACTGGAGGCATCAACAAGTACAAGGATAAAAGGAAGCAGGGAGGAATAAAAACGTATCTTAATCATGATATTAAAAATGTTAATGATTCGATATGCAACGTACATTATTAATAACAGGCTTATGTCTAATAGCTTAAATTAGGTTGTTACGACCTTTGTTATGTGTGGTGGGTTGTCCACATCGATCCCCTTGGCGACGCCCAATTCATAAGCTAGCAGTTGAATTATTGGTGCGTATATTATCGGCATTATTAACTCATCGAAATCCCCATTAAGCGATATCATGAAATCCCCAATCTTATGCCTATATTTGCTCGATATGATTATTGTCGTTGCACCCCTATGCCAAGACTCAACAATGACGGGCTCCATATCATTGTTCATCTCCCCACAGGGCATTATTGCTATTACGGGGAATTTACTCGTGATTAGCGTCATTGGTCCATGCTTAAACTCCCTGAAGTTATACGCCTCGGCATGCATGTGAGCTGCCTCCTTAAGCTTTAATGCTGTCTCGAGAGCTAGTGGGTACCCTAACGGACCTCCGGAAATCACGTAGGCATTGCCAGAGTCCTTAATTTCCTCAGCGATATTCTTAACGTTATCCCTAATACTGTCGACTCTACTTGTTAGTAATTTTGAGACTTCAAGAATCTTAGCTTGAAACTCACTGAGCCTATTGGGTATTACCGCTGATAACTGTAGAAGCACTGATAGTGTCGCTGTGAAGGTTTTCGTTGCTGGTACTGCCATCTCCGGACCAGTACTGACGGGTAAGTACACATTTGACTCCCTCATCAATGTTGAACCAAGCCTATTAATTATACCAAGTATTGCGGCCCCCCTCCTCTTAGCCATCCTAACCGCCCTAATAATATCAGCGGACTCCCCGGACTGGCTAATAGCTATTATTAATGTACCTGGCTCAACCATGTCGAGCCCCTCATATAGGAATTCCCCGGCCGGTATTACATCAGCCTTAGCATCGGCAAGAGCCCTTAAGTAATGCCTACCAATTAATGCCGCGTGATACGATGTCCCAGACCCGGTGATTATAATGTTCCTCGCCTTACTAATCATCAATGCCGCATCCTTAAGGTACTCAAGCTGAAGTGCATTAACAGACCTACCTATTAACACAAAAAGGAATACGGCCATCCACGGCATTTACAAAAATACTCGCCACATTAGGCATTCACGCATTTCTAGGGGTCCATGCATGCGGTTTCGGTCAGTTCCTTAATTCCCGGGGTGCCGTGCCTCTTCATGGATTGGGTAGGTAACGCTTTTATAGTTTCTCTTCCCGGCTTTACCGTGGTTGAGGTTAGGAAGTTGACGGTTACTAGGGCGCCCGTTGACCCGCGTGAGTTGGGCCTTGACGCCCTGCCCTACGTTGGTGTTATTGGTGGTAGTGGGCTTTATGAGGCTGGTTTCTTTAGTGAGTATTTTGAGGTTCAGCTTCATACGCCGTATGGCTTGCCCAGTGATAATGTTGTGATTGGTAGGGTTGGTAATGAGTGGGTTGCGTTTTTGCCTAGGCATGGTCGTGGGCATAGGTACCCGCCGCACAGGATTCCGTATAGGGCTAATGTCTGGGCTTTGTGGGCCCTTGGTGTTAAGGTCGTGATTAGTGTTAGTGCCGTGGGTAGTCTTAGGCAGGACTTCGCGCCTGGGGATTTCGTGATTCCTGATCAGTTTTTCGATGCGACGAAGGGTAGGGAGTACACGTTCTTTGATGGGCCGAGGACCTGCCATATACAGATTGGTCTTGAGCCGTTTAACCCGGTCATTAATCAACTGCTCTTTGAGGAGGCTAGCAGGGTGAATAGGACGCACCTCGGTGGTTGTTATGTGTGTATTGAGGGCCCGAGGTTTAGTACCAAGGCTGAGTCTAGGGTTTGGAGGGATGTATATGGCTGTGACATAATTGGTATGACATTGGTCCCGGAGATAAACCTTGTGCGTGAGTTGGGTATGTGTTACTCACTGCTTGCCCTGGTTACTGACTACGACGTATGGGTTCCGCATCAGCCGGTGACTGCGGAGCTCGTGGAGAGGGTGATGAATGAGAAGCTTGAGCTTGCTCGTAGGGTCCTTCTTAATGTGGTGCCCAGGATGCCCAGGGACGTGCATGTTAAGTGTGAGGAGGTTTTGAAGAATGCCTGTGTTTGATGGCCATGGTTGTTAGGCAGTTTGGTGGTAGGTTTCCCGTTATTTCCCTGGATGAGTTGGAGGCCTTGTTTAGGGCTTCGAGTGTTGAGTTGGGTAGGAGGTTTGGGGCTAGGAGGGTTGGTGATAAGTACCTACTGCCCATTCAGGCTGTTCCGTGGTTCACCCTGGTTGACCTAGGCCATGAGTACCCAGTAAACGGACTGGTTGTTAGGGGTGTGATGATCGAGGGGCCTGTTGATAAGCCCTGGTTTGACCTGGTCCTCGGTTTTCTCGTTGGTGATTACGTGGTTGGGGTCTCGGTGGTCGGCCGTAGAGCCGTGGGTTGTAGGTCACGCCCGCTTAATCCGCCGCTTGATCTTTGGGACTTGCCCAGGGGTCTTGAGTTTCCGAGGCTTGTTGCAGTCACGAGGGAGGTCACCGGCGGTGTTGTTGATGTTTCGGTTCCGATGGATTGCCTGGTGAGGCTTGGGCTTAGTCCTGGTCAGTCGACTCGTTTCCTCCTTGTTTATACGGGGCTTGTTAGTGTTGGTGGTAGGTTGTTTATTGACCTCAGTGGTTCCTCCTTGCTTGTTTCGTGATGTCCTTATTCGCGTCTTTCCTGGACGCAAAAGATATAAATACATGCCTGGGTTAGTTCTTTGGTCCATGAGTGGGGAGGATCAGGGAGATATAGTTGATGAGTTGCTTTCGTCGGTGCTTGGTGGTGAGAGTGGTAATGAGGCGGAGATTGCGAAGGAGCAGGCGTTGGTTAGGGTTAGGGTTGAGAGGAGGAAGAGGCATTTGGTTACTGTTATTGAGTTTGATAGCTCTGACGTTAAGAGCCTGGATATAAATGGTATTGCCAAGGAGCTTAAGCGTAGGCTTGCGGCTGGCGGTACTGTTAGGGAGAACTCGATTGAGGTTCAGGGTGACCAGAGGCAGAGGGTTAAGAAGTTGCTTGTGGAGATGGGGTTTAGGGAGGAGAATATACTAATTGATGAGACTATTGTGGAGACCTAGGGATGATTAGGAGGGATGAGGCGTTAATTAAGTACCTAAGGGATGAGTTGCCCAGTAGGGTTAGTGATGTGCTTAGTGGTGATTGTTCATCAGTAATTAACGGACTGGCCAAACTATGCATTGAGACCCTTAATAAGTCCTGTAATGCCCTTGGGATTGAGTGCGTTGGTGATGAGGTTAGTAATGCCTGGAGGGTTCTTGAGGGGATTATTGGTTTGAGTAATGAGTTTGTCCTGGCGAGGTACATGGCCATTGTCGTTAGTTCCGAGTTCATAGCATCCAGGGCAAGCCCAGTAATTATTGACATGCTCAGTAGGGACTTGCTTACGTGTATTGAGAAGATCAGGGTCTTGGTCCTTAAAATGGTTGAGGTTGGTAAGCCGTGGAGGGAGACCTATGGATTAAGTGATTAGTTTTTTAAAGGTCTTCTTAAAACCGAACCCTGCATGTTCAGGGTTTTAACCCTTGAGGACCACATTAGGATTCCACCTAGTAGGTTTGGGGAGCCTCTGGAGAGGGTTGCCTTCGAGGTCCTGTGGGGTGAGTACGTGGGTAGGGTTGAGAGGGATGTGGGTGTTTACGTGGCCATATTCGACGTTGAGGTCAGTAGGAGGGGTGTGGTTATCTTTGGTGATGGTGCCACGTATAACAGGGTTCGTTTTAAGGCCTTGGTCTATACACCGCTTGTTAATGAGGTTGTTGAGGGTGAGGTGGTTAGGACTGAGGACTTCGGGGCCTTCGTGAGGGTTGGGCCTATTGATGCTCTCATACATAGGACTCAGATGATGGAGGATAACGTGGTTCTTTATGACAAGCAGAGTGGTGCCTTCGTTGGTGAGCGTAGTAGGCGTAGGCTTGGTAGGGGTGATGTGGTTAGGGCTAGGGTGGTGGGGGTGAGCTACGTGACGGCGGGTAACAGGGACGTGGTTAGGGTTAGCCTAACCCTTAGGCAGCCAATGCTTGGTAAGCTTGAGTGGATTGAGGAGGAGCTCAGTGGTGGTAAGAAGACTGCGCAGGCTAAGGCTCAGCAGAAGCAGTAGGTTTGTCTCTAAATATTACTGGCACTATACCTTGAGTATTATTACCGTTTTACCAGACCAATTAGTAGCAGGGTTAGTGCTGCTGTTTCTGCCGTGCCTGTTATTACTAGGGTTGTTGTTGAGTAGGTTATGTTCATTGTAATTACCTGGACCACTATGAAGGTCATCATCGGTACCGCCGTTGTTATTACTATCAGTATTGTATTAACTAGGTTTAGTATTGCCAGGGCTTGGGAGCCGTTTAGGTAGTCCCTGACCTCCAGTTGGAATATTACGGCGGACATCACGGTGGAGGCGAGGGGGGATACGGCTAGGGCCAGGACTGGTGGTATGGTCATTACGTGGCCTAGGGCTGTGAGTATTACGATTATTGGTGCAGTAAGTATGTAGTAGGTCATTAGTGCCATGGGTATTTTAGCCAGCATCCTCCTGATCGGTGTTATGGGTATTGTGAGTATTATGGGTAGTGCTGAGTATTCTGCGTTGTACATCATGACTGGTAGGAAGGACGTTATGAAGGCGAGTGGTGCGGCGTAAGCCATGATCCCAATCATGAGCTCAAACTGCGTTAGTTCATTCATTGAGGTGGCTAGGGATGTGTATAGGAACACGGCCATTAGTAACCCGCCAATGAACATGCCCAGGGAGCCCCTGGCACTGAGTACCTGCCTCATGTAGTACCTGACCAAGCCCGTGAATACACCCCTAAACCTGAACCCCCTGAATGGCTTGTTAATGGTGATTAGGGACTCGGGGCCGCCTGGTATCCTTGGTCTTAATAGCCTGGGCCCAGCGTTAATCAGTAGGTATGTGTCTATTGCGAGGAGCATTATTGTGGTTATTACAGAATTCATTAATGCTGTTTGGTGGTTAGTGATAAATGGATCGCTGATCAACGGTACGTACTGAGCAATACCTGGGCTAATTATTGCAGAGTCCTCACTGAGCATTAGGAGCGTCAGTGCTATTACCCAGGGTATTGAGTTTGTGGTGACGATCAAGGACCTGGTCAGGAACGCGCTCGCTGAACCCCTTCTCCTAACCACGGTGTCCAGGGCCACTATACCCATTAATGGACCCACCAGGCCCAGGAGTAATGCCTGTGCTGTGATTAATACCGGCGATGGCGTGTGTATTATTACCGATACAATGATGGCTGTGATTATTGAGGATGCTAATGGCGCATCCACGGCCCTTACAATGGCTATTATTGAGATAAGCCTTATGAAGTCCTCATTAAGGCTCAGGGTCCTGAGCAGGTCGCCTATTGTTGGGTAGCCCATTACTGAGGTTACTATTGGTGATAGTAACATGTAGATTAGTAGTATCATGAAGTACATGGTTAAGTACTCATAGGGTGGGGATTGGTACATATTCACCAGTGTTCTCCAGTGCGTGATTAGGCCAATAATAAGTGGTGCGGCTAGGTAGGAGATAATCATCAACGAGGCCACTGCCTTAATAATCCCATACCCACTAATAATCCTCTCAATCCTGACGGGCCTAGCCCCGGTCCTCCTGACCTGGGTTATTGCCTGAACAATCAACTCCCTATAAACCAAGCCACTAAGTTCCCAAGCACTCATGGTCACAAACCCTCGAGCAAGCCCCTAATCTCATCCTCAGCCCTAATGGCCCTCAGGAAGGCATCCTCAAGACTACCCGCATTAACCGCGCTCATTATTTCCATGGGCGTCCCCTCCATCACCAATCGGCCTGTATTAATTATGCCAATCCTCGAACAAACCCTCTCCGCAACCTCCATTATGTGTGTCGTGAAGAGTATTGAGCCTCCAGACTCAAGGTGCCTCTGCATCAACTCCTTAACAACCCTAACCGACTTAGCATCCAAGTAGTTGAAGGGCTCATCCATGAGCAGAAGCCTCGGCCTATGCATTAGCGCCGCGATAATAGCCACCTTCTGCCTATTGCCGGCGGACAGGGACATTATCGGCCTATCAATAAACTCCTCAAGACCCAGGGCCCTTACCAAGGCCTCCACATACCTCGAGTCCCTAACGCCCCTCACAGAACCCACGAACTCAAGGAAGTCCCTCGGGCTTAGGGTCTCAAGAACTAGTGGTGTCTCTAGGACTGCGCCGACCTTGTTCATGACCTCGGGTCTAGGAGGCCCCATGCCCAGTATGTCTATGTGTCCCTCATACCTCACGAGGCCGAGCACCGCCTTAATCGTCGATGTCTTACCCGCCCCATTGGGCCCGAGGAGGCAGTAGGTCTCTCCAGGTCTTACGCAGGTGCTTAGGCCGTCAACAGCGACCTTGCTTCCGTACTTGATTGTTAGTTTTTCAATTCTCAATGCACACCCCATTCAATCAAACACTAACACACCCACTTTTATTACTTTACTTGGGCTATTACCTTTACTTACTTCAAGTGTGTTTGACGTCACGAAGCACGACAAAACACATCGAGCTAATAAGTCTCTCTGACAAAACTTTGGATAGTAATGAAATATAGTTGTAATAATTAGATTATCAAAGTAGGGATGGCGGCAAAAATTGCCACTAAATAATTTGGCTATGCATATGCAATCCTTAATACTTTCTTAAAATGAATTCCATGGATAATCATTGACCATATTGTGAGACATGCGTAAAAACTCATTATGCAGAGACCTTCGAATAAGCAATGATTTTTCGATGTTCGCCGTAACCGTTTACTTCACCTTATCAATCACAACATCAAGCTCCGTGTTATATATCTTAAACTTAGTGAGATTATTCAATATGAGCCTCCTAATATTATCCAAATCCCTACCCACTATAACAGCTGCAATACACTTATCACCATTAATTATGAATAATTCCTTGACCATTTCCTGAGACCTCATGAAGTCCAAGCCTCCTCCACGTTCTCGGAGGTACATTAAAGAACAGGATAACCTCACTGTAACTCAGCGCCTTATAATCAACCACAGCCCTGCACCCCTTAATAATACCCATACGCCTGAGTCTCTCAATTCTATGCCTAACGGTCCACGGGCTCCTACCAACCCTCTTCGCAATCTCATGATAAGTAAGTGTACAATCCTCCTCAAGGATCCTCAGTATTTCGTGATCTAAATCATCAAGCAGTAGGGAGTCATTCCCATGCCCACGTCTCATAAATTCGACCATAAAAATCAACAGGAAATATAAGTCTTTTTATGCGGGTCTATGACTTCATACTTAAACTGTTGTATTAATACCCTTGATACTAAGGCATTTCTAAGCTGAGGATACGCATAACCCAGCATTACATCGAAATAATGACGAGAAGGTCAGGCGCACATCGAGATGACTAAGCCTAGTCGTTGTATCCTAATCCATCGGCTCAAGAACCAATGGTTTTACTTAAAATACTTGCTCCACGCGCATCGGAAAAGCAGGCAAATGCCTTGGTTCAGTACGGCATCATTAAACGCGATAGTGACGATGCCTTGCATTAAAGAATTAAAGGAAGTTCTGCATCAATTATATTTATCATGCTAAGTTACAAGCTTTATGTACGTGATTACTACGAGGCCTTGGGCATTAGGTACCTGGAGCTTTACCTTAGGGATAGCGTGCTTGGCTACCTAGGCGCCGCGGAGGCGCTGGGGGTTAGGGGTGCGAGGGTGTTGGATGTTGGTTGTGGGGTTGGCATTGGGGCCGGCCTTCTGTCTGGCTCGGCTGGGCAGTACGTGTGCCTGGACATTGCCTGCGGTGTGCTTAGGTACGCTAATCACCTGCCAAACGTTGACGTGGTATGCGCAGACGCGGCCTTACTACCCATTAGGCCTGGTTCCATAGACTACGCTCTGCTGATTAACGTCGTTAATGTGGAGGCCGATGGTGAGCAGGTGCTTAGAGAGACCCTGAGCCTCGGTGCCCACGTCTATGCGGTGTCGCCTAGGGCTGTGGATAATGAGTTGATTAGGCGCTTGATTTTTCATAGTTTTTAATGCAGTGCCAGTTGGTGGTTTAGTAATAGGTTCTGAGGAGGTGATTAGGGTGTTGAGGGATGGAGGGGCCAGGGGATTGGGAGGGCTTAGGCTGAAAGTATTTAAGCAAGTCAAACAAAACAACATTGAATGAGCGCAGAAACCCTAGAGAAGCCACTGCCTAAACCAACCATCGAGGACTACGTAAGTGCGAGGCTACTTGAGGCGTTAATAGAGGCTAGGCTAGCCCTTGACTTCCTAAGTAGAGGCTTGGTCAGAAACGCGGCCGGCAAGGCCTTTCAAGCATGGAGGGCCTTTCTAGCGGCATTACTTAGGCTTGAACTTGATAAGCTAATGCAGGTGGTAAAAACCGACGAGGAACGCAGGTGGCTCATGGAGAGGGCGGTGCCTCGGGTTCCAACAAGTAGGATGATGGGTTTGTCCAAGATGCTCAGTGACGTTGGGTACGCCGGCTTATTACCCGACACGGCACTGGCCCTGAGCCTGCATGACTACCAGTACAATGGTCCAGACCCAGACATGGCATTGAGTAAGTTTAGAGATAGGGAGGAGGCGTCTATTGCCGTGATTGAATTGGTTAATGAGTTGGTGAGGAGGGTGGAGGAGCTAAAGCCAAGGGTAAAGTGGAGCGATGAGCTGGAGAAGGCGCTTAGGGAGCTCAAGGATAGGCTTAGTGCGGGTTAAGGTGGCTATGTCCATGGTTAGTTAAGCGCCTAGGTTTAATTCCCTTGCCCCGTGTACGCCTTATTCATGGCCTCCATTGTTGATAGGCCTAAGAACCTGTCAACCTACCACAACCGGCCCACCATGTAATTCCCGGTTGAGCGCCAGCTCCTTAGATTTCCTCAATCTTTCTGAATAAGTCTTAAATGCATTCTATAAAAGGACCCCGGCGGTTATCATTACCAAAGGGTTACTCGCTCACCTGCCGTAATTATTATGTAATAGTTATGTCCAGTGCTCACTCGTGCCTAGCATGTCTTTTATTGATTCTCTGGGCCTTAAATACCGTGAACCTCCAGGTCGTCATTAGGTAGGCTATTGCTGATGCAATGACTGCCTCGGGAAGTATTTGGTAGTTGCTGGTCATTTCGAGGAGCATCACCATGACAGCTAATGGCGCATTTGAGGCTGCGCCGAACATCGCCAGGGAGCTCACTACGACGAATGGGGCAACGCTAGGCGTGAGCGCGGGGTATAGGCTGTGGAAGAGTAGGCCCATGTCCAGCCCCGTGAAGGTCCCGATTACGAGGCCTGGCGCGAAGACGCCGCCAACCTCCCCCGAGCCCAGGGTTATTGATGTGGAGATTATTTTAATGAGTGGGAGCAGGGCTAGGAGTATTATAAGCGGTATTACCTGTGAGGAGAAGGCGCTTAGTCTTGCGTAAATCGCCAAGTCCATCCAACCCTCACTGGCACCAAGTACCTGGGGTGTTGCGAGGCCGATCAAGCCAATTATTAAGCCGCCAATGGCGGTCCTGACCACGTCATTAACCCCCAACCCACTGAATAGCCTGCGGACGCCATCTAACGACTCAATGTATATTATGGCTACGGCGCCATCAACAAACCCCAAAACAACGTAAAGTGGAATTGATGCTGTGGGTGTGCTCATCATTACCCGGCCCAGGTAAGGCTTGAAACCAGTTACTAGGCAGAAGATTGCGTAGGCCACCAGCGAGGCCACGAGGGCTGGGTATAGGGCCCTAACCTCCAGGTCCCTCCTATAGGGTAGTTCAGCCGCGAGTAATGCACCGCCTATTGGCGCCTTGAATATTGCGCCTAGGGCCGCGCCCATACCAACAATCATCGCCAGGGCCTTATCCTCCTCATCGAGCCCAAGCCTCTTGGCAATGAAGTGCGATAAGCTACCTCCGAAGTTCCCGGTGGGTGCCTCGGGCCCCGCGGAGCCTCCTGAGCCTATTGTTATTGTCGAGAGCACCACATTAATAAAGCCGTGAAGAACAGGGTTACTGAAGGGCCTCCTTCTACCGTGGTACGCCTCAATGATTGCGTCGAGGCCGGCCCTGGACTCGCGGAATTCCCTGGCGAGGTAGGCAACGATCACTGCGCCAATCACCGTGGACACGGGTATTAACCAAGGTCTCTCAATGCGTGGTGCGTACATTAGTGAGCCGCCAAGCCCAATGGGCTCAGGCTGCTCATAACCAACCAGTAGGTTTAGGAATATGTATGTGGTTAACCTAAGCATTAGGTAGAACGTTAGTGCTGAGGCGCCTGCGGCCGACCCAATCAGTATGCCGAGTATGAGCCACTTAACGGTGTAGGGTTGCCTGGCTACGTCCATAACGCTCATGAAGATTACGAAAACCTTAAAAGCATTACTCACGTAGGATGAACTGCATCAAGTGAACCTAATGGCGCAGTTAATGACTGCGTTGTTGACGATCGCCTACCTAATCGCATCCTCTGTTATCGCTTACGTAATGCTTAACCGATTTACATGGTGTGGTAGGGCTTCATGGGTCTTAATGGGTATTGGTTTCATGGTCCTCGCCCTAACACTGCAGGTGATTGCTCAGGAGGTACCAATACTCATTGTTGTCTTAATCCACATTAAGGAGGTTCTGATTGGAAGTGCATCATCAATCATAGACTTAGTCCTGGACTTTGTTAAATCGAATATTTACCTAGTGGCCATTTACATGGGGTTAATGGCTGGGGTCTTTCAAGAGGTTTTCAAGTACCTGGCTGTTAGGGATCGTGAACTCAAGCCAGCCCTGTACATTGGTTACGGCTTCGCCCTTGTGGATATTGCATTTGCTATTGCGAGTGTGGTTATGTCATTGCTGATACCTGTGTCGGTAAATCTCGATATTCAATACCAGTACATTGCCGTGGCGCCCATCATAAGCCTAGTCGGCCTTGCCATTCAGCCCGTTGTCTCCTTCCTATTCCATCCAGGTTCATCAATGCTGCTCAGGGCTTATCAATTCATGAATAAGGGCCTTAGGGGTTTAATTCTCATGATTCTTGCTCACGCCTACATGGACTCATTCGTTGAATACCTAGACAGTGCTATTGTCCTTGGCCTAATTAACTCCTCACTGGTTATATTCATATCTACTATTTACTTCATTACCGTAATTATAATAGCCATCCTAATCTTCATTGGTGGGTTTAGGGCGCTATCTATACTTATGGGACCTAAACCTCATAATTAATCTAATTTGCTTGGTTGTAATGTCATCACCATCAGGATAAATTATGACTGTATATACGGGTGAAGTAATACTTGGTAGTGTCATGCAGCACTGCATGTCTAAATCCCCAATATAGGTATTGCTAAAGATTAACTCATGTTAAGGTTTGCCTCGAGTTATTCTTTTAAGGAGGTTGCCTACGCAAAGCTCTATGCCTGCCGAGGAGGTTATTTTCCTCACGCTTCTTGAGGTTAGTATACTGGTATTACTGGCTGACTTAGCAGGTAGTGTTCTCGCTAGGTATGGCTTTCCAAGGGTCGTGGCTGAGCTCCTTATAGGGCTTACCCTAAGCCCATACGCTCTGGGCTCCTTATTGAACGCGATACTCCACATGGAGTTATTCACTATTAATGACTACCTATTATTCCTGACGAACCTCTCGGTGATACTACTATTATTTGCCTCGGGCCTTGAGCATGGCCTATCCACGCTTAGGGAGGGTGGTATCTATGGCATATTAGCCGCAGTATTCGGCGCCATAGTCCCTTATACCCTGGTATACTGGGCCTTAGTGAGTATGGGTTTGCCGTTTGCGGAATCAACAATCATTGCCCTATCAACGGCGCCCACAAGCCTGGCGGTCGTTGCTGGGATCATAGAGCGCGAGGGCTTGACTGGGCTACCCAGCACTAAGGTTTTGATTACGGCTGCCTCCATTGATGATGTCGTTGCCCTAATACTCCTGTCCATGGCTACTGCGGTGATAGTCGCCGGTGTTTTTACATACGGCACCCTAATCACGGCAGTAAAGATCGTCATTCTCTGGGTACTGATATTCCTTCTTTCCGTTTTATTCATACCAAGGATCCTAAACAGGGTTGGTGAGGAGACCATTGTGTATGCATCCCTGGTTGTCCTCTTCGGCGTCGTCCTCATAATGACAACGCTGGGCTTCTCTGATGTCATTGCTGCGTTCATAGCCGGCGTTGCTGTTGCCGAGAGCAGGTTCTCGCAGAGGGTTAGGGAGACCGTGAACGTGCTACTCGCCATATTCGGCTCCATCTTCTTCATAGTCATGGGCCTCCAACTAAACTTCAAGTATATACTTAACATTGAGGTCTTGGTAATGGCTATCGTGGTCTCCCTCGCGGCAATCATTGGTAAGGTTATTGGTATATACCCATTCGCCTACCTAAGGCTTCGTGATAGCCGTGACTCAATAATCGTTAGTTACGGCATGATACCCAGGGGTGAGATGGGGCTTGTGGTGGCATCCATTGGCCTGAGTAGTGGGTTGATTACCATGGGTGATTTCGGAGTTATAATACTCATGGTGTTGATAACCACGATAATAGGCGCCGTAGTCTATAGGCGGGAGGCCTGTAGATTCAGGTCAGTGAGGACGCGCTAAACCCCTAATCACCGCATATTCATATAAAGCCCTCAATGCATTAGCCGCGGTCTCCAACCTATCATAAGTGGGCACGCCACCCTCCTCAAGCCTAGCCTTGAAGGTCCTAGCTTCCTCATTGGCGCTAATGCCATAAACAACTATTGGCTTGCCAAACCTCCTGACCTCAATTATGTAATCCGCGAGTTTAGGTGTCATGCCAGGCAACTGCATTTGGGCTAGGATGAGCACCATGTCTATGTGATCCGTTGGTAGTACTGTATCTAGCACGAACTTATACATGGCGTCAGTGGCGCTACCCGTCAGATCAATAGGGTTTGCAGTGCTTGCGAATGGCGGTAATGACTTAGCCAGCGTGTTCCGTAGGTCTTGTGGTAGTTCAGGGACTACCAAGCCGACTGTCTCTACATTATCAACAGCCTGAACACCGGCCCCGCCACTATCTGTGATTACCAACACCCTGTTGCCCCTGGGCAGCGGCTGTGTTGCCAGGGCCTTGGCCACCTCGAGGGCATCCATTAGATTATTAACCTCTATTGCACCGGCTTGCCTAAGCATTGCCCTATAAATCTCGTAATTACCCGCAAGGGCGGCGGTGTGGGACTTAACGGCTCTACTCGAGGATTTCGACCTACCTGCCTTATAAACGACTATTGGCTTAATTCTGGTAACCTGCCTCATTACTTCGAGTAATTTCCTGCCTTCATCTGCATATTTCAAACCCTCAATATATATCACGATGACTCTCACATTCTCATTACTTGCCAACGCCCCGAGCAACTCAACCTCACTAATGTCCAGTTTGTTTCCATAGTTCACGGCTAATCCAACGCCGATGCTCCTCCTTGCAGCCCAATCAAGGATCGCAGCCGCAACAGCACCACTCTGACTTATGAGGGCTATTGGTCCCGGCCTAGGTCTCTCCATCCTGACCTGTGGTATAAAGAATGTATCCAAGCCATTAAACGCATTATAGATACCAATGCAGTTAGGGCCTAATATCCTAACCCTTCCCTGCGCCACCTCCTTAACCTCCCTCTCAAGCCTCGTGCCGTCCTCACCAACCTCACTAAAACCACCACTAATTATTACAGCAACCCTAACACCCTTAGCAACGCACTCACTCATTACCTTCGGTACTGTGGGTGCTGGCGTAACTATCACGGCCAAATCAACCTCATCAGGAATCTCAAGCACTGACCTGTAAACCCTATGGCCAAGCAACTCATTATAACTTGGGTTGACCAGGTAGATCCTACCCCTGAACTTCGTAAGTAGGTTCCTGGTTATTACACCGCCTACACTTCCCTCCCTGGCCGTGGCGCCTATTATGGCTACTGACCTGGGATTAAGTAAGTAGTCGAGGCCTACACTCACGGATTGGTAATGACACTGGGCTTATTACGTATTACTCATTTGCATGGGTACTATATATACTGAAAACCAATCCTCCCTATTAATCACTATGCTATTATATGTATAGACATACTTAAGGGCTAGGTTTAGGTAGAGTAGTGATGGTAGTGATGAGGTCGGTGTTGCATTGCAGGTGTACCAAATGCCCAGTGGTGTCAATGTGCCGTTTATTGAGGATATGTTTATTGCGAAGTACGTAAGTCCACTCGGCAGTACTGGTATTGGTTCGCTGACGTTGCACTTAACCTCACCAATTACCTGCTGCCCCAGGGATATTAGGTTAAAGCCCATAACCTCGGCACTACCCATTGGGGCCATTTGAAACACGTAGATCCCCAGTATCGGTTTTGATAGGTTTGTTATCACAGGCACTGCGTATATAATGCCTGAGTCCTGAGTTGTTAATTGGAATACACTGTTCTTTACTACGTCATACACCATCGCAGTGGTATTGAGGCTGTAGGCAACCCCAGACTTCATTAGGTTGGCTAGGTTCCCTGGACTCCCAGTAATGCTTAGTCCTGGGGCTATGATGACTGTGTTATTCGGTTCCTGGTAAATCATTACCAGGAAGTATGAGCCACTGGGTATACTACTGCCTATGGTTATGTTTGTCCCAGTCCTTGGTATGTAAATGTTTAGTTCTTTTATTGGGAAGTTGAAGTTATTAGTACCAATAATAACAAGCAGGTTATTTCCAAAGCCCAGGTATGCATTTGCGGTTAGGTTTAGGTAGCCTGTCACTGTTGTTAGTGGTGATGGTATTGAGAGTATGAGGGTTAGGGATACAATGAATCCCACGAGTATTATCAAACCACCAAGCATGTAGGCAGGTATTCCCCTCCTCATAACCAGTAATTACTATGGATTAGCCATAATATATAATTGCTTCGCATCATGAATTTGCGAACATTGACTCGCCTCTATCATTCACGAAACCTATCCTAATAACGTTATCAGCAATAGTCTCCAGGGCATCCACGTGTGATGTTATTATCACAGTCCTAACGCCATTACTCAGGCTCCTTATCCAGTCACCAACCCTACGCCTATGCTCCTCGTCCAGGTGCTCCGTGGGTTCATCAAGTATTAGTATTGGTATTAGGCCCATGACGACCCTGGCAATCGCATACCTAAGCATTAGGGAGACTAGGTTCCTCTCACCAATTGACAGTGCATCAATAGGTAGTACTACTCCATCATTCCTCTTCACTATTACGTCATAGTCCTCATTAATCTCCATGAATGCGTATGAGGCCTTATGCATTAGTTCTTTCAACATTACATTCAACTCCTCATTAACCGAATCCAAGAACAATTTCCTAACCGTGGGCTTAACATCATCAAGGACCTGTTGAAGCCTACTGAGTGTGTCCATGGCGCCCACGTACTTACTCAACCCAGCCCTAACACTACCTATCTCCGAATCCCTACTCATCAATTCAGTCCTTAGCCTCTCAATCCTATCCCTAAGGGTATTAACCTTACCCCTTAACTCACCAACCTCCCTCATCAATGAATCCCTCCTTGAACTTAGTTCCCTAATTCTCGCCCTAACATCCCCAAGCTCCTTAACTTTATCCTCCAGCTCCTTAATCCTCACCTCAACATTAGTCCTCTCTCCACGCACGCTCAACAATCTAGCCTCACCATCCCTAATCCTCCTCTCCAATTCCTCAATACTCGACAACCTACCCCTTAACTCAGCAAGCTCCACCTTAGCCCTACCCAGCCCATCGAGCTCCCTATTCAACTTGTTCAACTCATCCTCAATGGACCTCAACTCACTCCTTAAGGATTCCTCATTATAATTACTGATTTTCGCCAATTCCTCGAGAAGTGAATTCCTCCTCCTACGTAGATCCTCAAGGGAAGCCTTAATGACTCTCTCCTTACTAACCTCACCCTCAATACCCCTCAACTCAGTCTCCAACCTACTTAACTCCTCATACTCATTACTTAACCTGCCCAACCTCATCATTAACTCCTCCCTCCTCCTACCCAACTCCCTCAACCTAGCCTCCCTACTTGCAACTAGTTCCTGTGCCGAATCCCTACTCAATGGCCTACCACATAGTGGGCATTTCTCGACTTGACCACCCCTGAGCAGGTTTAGTTCTAGTTCAATGTGTTCAATCTCAGCATTAACCCTAGCCAACTCCTCCCTTACATTATTAATCTCGACATCTATCGATGACCTCCTCATCAATTTCCTCCTTAACTCCTCGGCTTTGGTCTTAAGCTCGTTAATTCTATCCAACTCATTATTCAACTCCTTAACACTGGCATCAATACTACTCAACTCCCTATTAACTTCCTCAATTCTCTGCCTATAGCCCTGGGCAAGCGTTAATCTTGCCTTAACATCATCACGCCTCCTCCTCAATTCCTCAAGCTTTTTTCTTAACTCATCCTCCTTTGATACTACGGACTCTAACTCAGAGGCTCGTGCCCTCAACTTACCTAATTGATCAAGGTTCTTCCTTAATTCATTTAATTCGTTGGTTATTTTCAATTCTTCCTCACTAAGCATGGATAGCCTCTGCCTTAATTCCGAGTACTCATTCTCCAGCCTCTCTAGCTCCTGCTCCCTAGCGGTTAATTTATTCAATTCATCCTCAATAACCTTAAGCTCAGCCTCCCTATTACTAAGGACGCCTGCGGAATCCGAAACCTCCCTCTCGAGTCTCATTAACTCCTCCCTCCTACTATTTAATTCACGCTCGAGTACCTCAAGCCTACCTCTCAATCCCTCCACAATACTCGTCACCGCCTTAAAACCCTCCCTAACCACGTCCTGCCTAGCCCTCTCAATGGCATCAAGCCTGAGCAGGGTATCAAGCTTAAACTCACCCCTTCTACCGCTCCTAAGTATCTCCCTAATCTCCCCCTGTCTGACGTAGAGGAGTTCCGAGAATGTCTCCATGTCTATACCCACGGTCTTAACCACAAACTGCGTGGCCTCCCTATCCCTAGCCGCAACTCTCCTGCCACCCTCATCGAGTATGTAGGTCTGGGACTCAATGGTCTTCTCGGTACTGAAGGCCCTCTGGATCAGGTACTTATGCCCATCGATACCCAGGTACTCAACGCGAATAATCGCACTGGATGCACCGCGCCTGACTAGGTCACCCAGCCTGTACTTACCCCTGACCCATTCTGAGCCGTATAGGGCTATGGCTATTGCCTCCAGTATGCTCGTCTTACCTGACCCATTCGGTCCATGTATGAAGTTAATACCCTCAGTAATGACTGCCTTACCCCTAATTATCGACCTAAAGTTTTCAATTTCTACCCTGGTAATCACTTCGAAGCACCCAGCCAGTCAGTTATTGACTTACCGCCCCTAAGCGGTACGCCGACCACGCCCTCAAGCGTTTTAAGAGCGCCATCCTCATCATCCACCCTAACTCTCTCAATAATGTCCATTAATGTATTCACCAACTCCTCATTACCCAACCTTGACCTTAGGGCTTGCCTAATGATTTCGTTAATACCACCAAATACCTTAACGGGTCTCTCACTGACCTGCCTCTCTAGACTTAGCCTAATGTCGACCCAAGCCTTCGTGAAGAGTTTCCTAAGTTCAATAGCATTGAAATCCCTCGTGGAGTACCCACTGGCTACTTTACCCTCAATCTCCAGGATCACCAAAGAACCCCTCTGATCTATGTTACTGGCTATGTAGGATACATCACCCCTAACGACACTGGGCTTGGCCTCATCATACCTAAGCCTAACCCTCACGAGCCTCCTTGATACACCTAACCTAACGCTACTGACCTTCACACCATTACCACCAACATCAAGCAATAGGAAGCCCTTTGGATCTATGTCCTTGGCCTTCCTAAGCCTGCCATCAGCGTACTCATAAACCTCGAACTCCCTGGCATCCCAAACCTCCAACGAGCCTGGGTAAACAGCGTTAATCCTCGGATGCCTAAGTCCATGCTCATGTATATGCCCCACAGCGAAGTAGTCAATGCCCAACTGAGCCAGTGGCTTTTCATTAATCATGAATACATCGACATTGGGCATTGGGTATATGTACGGTGCACCCTCGATGTATTGGTGAATAACGGCTATGTTAATGCCATTACTCCTCAGGGCATTTAGTGAGTTAACTAACTTACTCTGCATGTCAGTGTATACCGTGCCGACACCAATCACCCTAACACCGCCAAGATCTACGTAGTCATTGTCCAGGTATTGGATTAGACCCATCTGGTGAAGCACGGCAAGTGGGTTCTCAATGGAGTTTATGACTGATGAGTCATGATTGCCCCTAATGGCTATGACCTTAATACCCACCTCCCTAAGCCTTGTTAATCCCCTAATCGCCGTTATGTAAATACTTGGTGATGGTCTCTGCGTATCGAAGAAGTCACCACTAATAATCACGGTATCCAACCCCCTCTCCTCCCTAAGCTGGGTGAGCCTATCAACTGCGTTCAGGAATGCCCTGTTATAATCCTCGAGTCTCTCCTCTAGCCCGTACTGACGATGACCGAGGTGTATATCGGCTAATTGCGCAATTAGCATTCTAATCAACCCTCAGCAATCCATCCTTAATTGCTTTTGCTGTTAGTGCTATTACGTGTGGACATGGTTCGTATGATGCACCGCATACCTCACAACTCCAGGAGTTTTCGTTAAGCCTAACCTCAACATGGGCATCACTGACTCTACCGCTGAGGACGCCAGTATCCATGTCTACGTCACTAACCTCATTAATTAATGGAACAGCCTCAAGCACGTTCCTTGCACTGACCTTGGTGCTTAGGGCCTTCTCGACCTCTCTCCTCAATTCCTCAATGTTTAAATCACTTTGAATGGTCCACGCCTCGCTTAGGTCTATGTCCGAGCCTCCATAATCAAGTATCCTATCCCTAAGCCTAATCACGAGTGGTAGTGGTGTTACTGGGCCAACAACGATACCCTCACCAACATCAAGCATTGGTATTAAACGCCCAAGCTCCTCGTTAAGAACCTCACTGGCGCTGAGCACCGCCATTATGTCCCTCTGATTAACAAGCCTTAGTATTATTTGACTATTGCATTGACTGAGTACGTCCGGATCAACCTTCGATGGCCTCTGGGTTATGACGACCAGGTAGACACCGAACTTACGCCCTTCACCAGCAATCCTGGAAATAATGCCCAAACTAAGCGTTGACCCAATGGACCTGGGCTGGGCAAACCTATGTGCCTCCTCAAGAATAATCACCAAGGGAAATGGATACTTAGGTCCAGGTAGGTTTCTTACTTGGTTTACCCTAGCCCTAAACACCCTACTCAGTATGTGGTAGACCACGTGGTCCTGAACCTCATCACTCAAGCCAGCTAGGTTCATTATGGTTACTGACCCAGGCCTAAGGACTTCACCCAATGGTAATGACCAATGGGTGTATAGGCCAATCCTCCTCAGCCTCCTTAGATAGACTCTCGCGCTTACCAGGAGTGACTTCTTGGTCTTACTATCTATTAAGTCCTTTAGTTCATTCAATATCTTCTCAGCCTTTCTCCTACCCTCATCATTAAGTGATACGTTCAAATGCCTTATTACTCGTTCAATGTTTACGTTGGTTCCATGATCAAGCACATCATTGATAATCTTAATCATAGTATCAAGAGTACCCAAACGCTTAATACCACTGTACTTAACAATAATCCTTGTTAATGAGTGAACTAAGTAGATTACGTACCTAATCTTCGATGCGCCTCTCGGTACACCAGCCACGTCAGCCAGTACGTCAGGCCGCACCCTCATTGCATTTATCTTATATCTCAAGTCGCCTATGTTGCCCTCGGATGCCGTGATTATTACTACCTTATCAAGGAATTGGGGACCTAGTTTCGATATGCTATTCTTTATGTGTACGTACTCACCGTGTGGGTCAATAACGAGTATTGTCGCACCCTTCCTAAGCAATTCCTCAATTAGTATTACTGAGGACCATGTCTTTCCAGAGCCTGTGGACGCTATTATGGCTAGGTGTCTCCTAAGGCCGTTCATGTCTATGCAGTAGGGTACGTCGGACCTGAGGGATAGCCTACCAATGCATAGGGCTCTTTTTGGGTCAACCTTCACGAATTCACTAACCATGCTTGTGTCGGCTAGGTACACGGGTGTACCCACGGCTGGGGTTGTCCTGGGCATGTATATCTTGTCTCCATACTTATAGCCGAGCACCATAACCCTGGCTTGAACGACCTCAACAATGCTGTCCCTGGGCATGTCCTCAAGGACGTCGGCAACATAACCATCAACACCAATCCTATAGGGTTCGCGCCTTATCCATAGTATTTGCCCAAGTACGTTAACGCTAACTTCCTTATCATTGACGTAATCCCTCATGGGTATGTATACATAGTCATAACGATTAACACCACTATTCCTCTTTATGGACACTATATACACCAATGGGCTTTCCACATTCACAATGAAGCCAACCTCATTAGCCATGACTAAGCACCACCTCTTCGATTTAGAGGGTATTTAATATGATGCTGACAGGACTTGAGCAGACCAGGGCAAAACTTTCGGTTTAATGATGAAATTAAACCCATTACCTCAATGAGATGACCCCTCCCTCGCTCTTAAAGGGATGGAATTCTTACCCTGGAGGTCTGGTGTGTTGGTCCTCTGGTGAGGTTTAGTGGTTTAACACCGTTGGTTGTTACGTGGTGGCTCATTATCCTAGGCCTTAGCATAGTATTAAGCCTAACCATCCTAACGGACTGAACATCCCAGTGGGTATTGCGGTGGTATGTCGAGCTATCAGCCCATTTTAGGCATTAATCCGCCCAAACCCGCTTAGTGCGGGTTGATGGGGTAATTAACGCTTTGATTAAAACCATTAAGCAAGTTCACCAAACTAATCCCAACACTACACTGCATTATGAGTACAATGTGAATATGAAGAAACTAGAGAGAAGAGTGTATGCATGATAGTCTTTGAAGACTACGCATAGCCCTAAAGGGCGAGGCTTTCGGTTGTAATACCATATAAAGGCCGGGTATTTACCTTAATATGAATGTTGAGTGGTGCGAGGTTTCGATGCCTTAGGTGTGGTTACATAGGACCTAGCAACAATCCACTTTGTCCCAGGTGTGGTTTTCCATTGGTGATGGAGCCGAGGAGTTTCCTTAAGATTGATAGGGGAAAGCCGAGTATCCTTAGGTATGCGTCGGCGTTGAATTATGGCAGTAGGGTTGTTACGCTTGGTGAGGGTTTTACGAGGATTAGGAGGATTAATGGTGTGTTGATTAAGGATGAGTCAAGGAACCCAACAGGTTCATTCATGGATAGGGGCTCATCAGTATTCATTAGTAATGTAACAAGTGATGAGGTTAGGGTTTCCTTTGAGGAGGATTTCACGCTATCGCTTGCCACCTATGCGAATACCGCGGGAATTAGGACTAGGGTCTACGTAAATCCCAATGTACCTGGCGCCTACCCAGAGTTACTCAGATTGTCAACAATGAGGAGTGTAATCATTGAGTTTAGGGAGGGTGGTCAGGACCTAGATGTGCATTACGGTGAGCCCTTGTTCCTTGAGGGTATTAAGACAATTGCCTATGAGTTGTATGAGCAGGTTGGTGAGGTTGGGGGTGTCGTCTTACCCATGGAGAGGGGTTACCTGGCTCTTGCGGTTTATGAGGGTTTTAGGGAATTACTTGAGTGGGGTTTCATTGGTGATTTACCAAGTTTCATACTCGTTAAGCATAGGTTTGGTCAGGTCACTGATATTGGTTATTGGCTAGTTAGGAATGCAGGGGCTAAGTTAGTTGATGTTGGTGATGAGGAGACTATAAGGTCTATGGTTGAGTTGGCGAGGAGTGGTCTGTATGTTAAGCCTGTGTCGGCTATGGCGTATGTGGCCGCCGCCTCCCTGGGCAGGGACTATGTTGTCGTTATTACGGGTACTGGATTGAAGGAATATAGGGTTAGTAGGGAGTTGGGTAGTTTAACTAGGCTTCAGGAGGCCGTATTGAGGGTTTTGGAGGGTTCTGGGCCATTAACGGCTTACCAGGTCTGGGAGAGGTTGAGAGATGTGGCCACAGTTCAGGGGGTTTATAAGGCGCTGAACTCACTTGTTAAAAGGGGTTTGGTTTCCTTTGATTATGAGATTTACGGTAGTAGGAAGGTTAGGGTTTTTCGTGCATTATCGAATTATAGATAATTAAGGATAATTATTAATAATGGATGAGTTGGTCTGTGAATTTTACGGTGAATAAGAATTATAAATATTAAATAATTATGGAATAATGTAGGTAATGCATATGATGATTGAGAAGTTACCATCAACCTACGCATCAATACTTAATGCGCTTGTTGAGCTCTACATGATGTCTAAGAGACCCGTTAAGTCTAGGGACATTGCCGAGAAGCTCAGTATTAATGAGGGGACTGTCAGGAACTCGATGGTTGCACTGAGAGCCATGGGCTACATAGAGTCTAAGACTGGGCCCTACGGTGGTTATGTACCAACTCAAAAGGCCCTTGAGTATGTTAAGATGCCCACCAACACGGTCTTTGCCCTGGACATAGCCCCAATAACAATTAATAAGTTGTCCACCAACCTCTATGTGACTGGTATCGAGCTTCTTGACGTCATCAACCCATTCAGTAATAGGGCGCTTGTGAGGGTTATTGGGGATATGAAGAATATTAGGATTGGTGATAATGTTAGGATTGGGCCTACGGCGAATAGTAGGGTCATAATTGAGGGCGTGATTACGGAGAAGAATGAGGGATTGAGGGAATTGGTGGTGGCCATTAACAAGTTGATAGCGATACCCAAGGTTAAGGTTGATGCATTGATGAGTAAGAACGTGATAACCATAAAACATGACTCACTACTTAAGGATGCAGCCAAGGTCTTTGCTGAGAAGAAGATTAGGGCTTTGCCCATTATTGATGATGAGGGTAGGATAGTTGGTTTAATAACCACGAGCGAAATAGCCAGGGCTTACTATGAGGGTAACCTAAACGCTAAGGTTGGGGATTACGCGAGGAGGGATGTACCCACCATTGATAAGGAGGCTGATTTATATGATGCGATGAGACTCATGACCGTTAACAAGATTGGTAGGTTAATAGTGGTTAGTGGCGGTAAGCCCGTTGGAATAATAACTAGGACCGACATCCTACAGTACCTGGCGTCGCTTGATTAATATATTTAAACATGGTAAAAGCCAACCCATGTATTAAGTTGATTAGACTTTGCGATATTTGCGAGGAGAAGCCTGCAGTGACTAGGTGCCGTATTTGCGGTAGGTATGTGTGTAGTGACGACTTTGATCACTCAATTAACGCATGTAAGGCCTGCTCAGCAACCCTGTGCCAGGTATGCCGTGAGAGGCTCGCCGTTGGGCATTGCGCCAGGTGCGGTAGGTTGGTTTGTAGGAGGGATAGTGTTAGGGTTGGCCTTAGTAGGTATTGTATTGATTGTGCCAGGGAGTTGGGTATAATTAATGAAGTTAAACATAAATAAAGGTGCCCAGTCATGGTTAATTAATGAGCGAGAGCAAGCCAAGCGAGGGTAAACCAGCGCGGAAGTTGTTAATACCAGGTTTCCTAACGCCAAGTGGCATTAAGCCTGAGGAGAAGAGGGAGAGGCGTGAGAGGAGGTTGAGGATTAGGCGTAGGAATGATGTGGATGAGGGTAAGGCTAAGATGAACCCTGATGTGATGAGGGAACTCGAGATAACGGATAGAGTGGAGGTGGTGCTTGTTGGTGGTGGCTCTAGGGAGAGGAAGTACGTGTTCGCGGTAGTACCCAGTGAGGATGTGCCGAGGAATGAGGTTTGGTGCAATGAGGAGGAGATGAGGAGGTTGGGCGTTGCTGATATGAGCATAGCCACAGTTAGGGCTCCAAGGGAATGAGTAATTAATGGATTACTTATGGATAGATGGGGTTTGGTTTTTAATAGTCCCCTATATAGTCATGATGTGTTCAAGGGTTATTTAATAGGTAGTGCTGTGGTTGTTACGGACATTAATGATGCTAGGAAGCTTTACTCAATGGGTTTTTATGGGAAGTTCGTTAATGAGGATAAGGTTAAGCTCAGTGAGGTTAATAACGTTAATTCACCACTGCAACTATCAATTATTGAGGCCCTGTATCTAGTGGATAAGGGATTCCTGGAGGTTTTTGATTGTAATGGTAATAAACTCACGAGGGATGACTTGGTTAAGGTTGGTCATAATACCGTGACTAACTTCGACCAGGTATACACTATTTATAGAGAGTTAAGGGATGGGGGCTTCGTCGTAAAGAGCGGGCTTAAGTTTGGTTCATTATTCGCTGTTTACGAAAGAGGACCAGGGATTGACCACGCGCCAGTCCTGTTGCACTTCATTGAGCCGAGGAGGGCTGTCAGTGCCCTCGATATAACGAGAGCCGCAAGGCTTAGTCACAGTGTTAATAAGAGGTTTGTCCTGGCAACGCAGAGCGAGGTTGATGGTAAGATGCACTACGTGGCCTTCGAATGGTGGAGGGCTTGATTAATTCCATTAATGCACTGGCATTTATTGGTTATTTTGTATATTTAATGAAACATTTATTAAATATAATACTAAATAACATAATGTATGGGTACCCAGGAGGATATTAAATCCGCAGGTACCTTGGGATTTGTTGGTTCAATACTCATGTTCATACCCTACGTGAGCATAATTGGCGATATACTGGTACTCATAGCACTTAATAAGTTATCTAAGGCCTATGGGAATAATGCTATTTGGAGCAATGCCCTTTATGCATTGGTAACGGCCATCATTGGTGGTATAATCCTAGCATTCGCATTTGCCGGTACGGCATACCTATCATTAATTTACCTAGGTCCAAGTGCATTGAGCAGGCTTGGCATGTTTATTGTGGTTTTTGTGGTTTTCTACATAATTATATTAATAAGTGGTTTATTCATGAGGAATGCATATAATGAGTTGAGTAGGTCCAGTGGTGTTGGGGACTTTGGTAGTGCAGCTAGGTGGTATTGGCTTGGTGCAATATTAACAATAATAATTGTCGGCTTCATACTATACATAGTGGCCGACATATATGCACTACTTGGTTATAGTAAGTTAAGGGGTTAATGGTGTCTCATTAATCGCACAGCAGTTAATACCATGGTGAGTATTACGGCGAGTATTAATGCAATACTGTAATACCCAATTTGCGGCGCCTCGGCAATACACATAACACTAATTGGTATGAGTAATTCCTGGGTTACTCCATAGGAATTTGTTACGCTTCTTAATTCCTGATCACCGCACTTAATAATGACTTGAGTAAAGGGTTCGGGTAAGCCTAGGGAATCCCTAATGCTTAATTCCATGTACTCGGCATTAAGTACTGCAGTGTTGTTTGCGCCACTTATCACGAGTGGTGATCTTAACCCGTAAATAAAGCCGTTAATACTCACGTTAGTTATTTCCTCACCATACTTAATCCATCCAAGGTTCTTTGTCCCAATATAGGATCCATTGGCCGTGTATAGGATCAATGATGCATTGTACTCCCTGGTCCAATTAATGATTGCCATAACAGGCCTATCCATGAGTAGGATTAATGTGTTATTCGTGATTACGTAGTGAGTGGCATTTGTGGTGAATCCAGTGAATATGAGTCTCGTATTATTACTGAAGTAAATGATTGTATAGGGCACGGTAATATTCACTATGCTATCCTCATTATACCAACCACTCAAGTTAGTGAGTATGTTTGCCTCATCAATGATGTCAAGCCTATAGTACTTGACCCATAGGTAATTGACTACGTATGATTGGTTCATAATCAGTGAGAATTCCGTGGAATTAACATACTCGTCATTAATGAGTAGACCTGCGAGGCTAAGTAACGTATTATTTCCTAGGTAGATATTCCGTGGTGTGGTTATAATTACCCTGGAGTCTATGGGTAATGGTAATACTGTGGATACAATACTTTGATTATTAACTAGGTAATTACTGAGGATGAGAAACGCCAGGTAATCAGCATTGTTTAATGGACCGAGGTACTCATCACCGGTGGTTATGCCCACGGTACCAGGGGCAATGGCGTAAGCCCTGGCATTGATTATGGTCTCGCCAGTATCACTACCGAAGCTCCAAGCGCTTGGTACAGGCAGTAAATCGCCATTAAGTCCCTGGTAATAAAGGGAGAGGGTTGCGTTCAATTCATTGGTTAAGACCATCGCGCCGCATCCGGGGCCACTAATGACGAATTCAGTATCAATTAGGTAACCAAGTGGTGAGTATTCGGACCCATTAACGACGAGGTATGGACCCCATGAAGGGGTAATTAGGAAGGTCACGTTGTCAACAAGCGTATTAACGCCATTCATTGAGTAACCAAGGAGTACCTCGGGAAAGCCATCAATGGTCTTATTACTAGTTATCGTTAGATTCACGGTAAGTGGCGCCTCATACTGAACCCAATTACCCATGTACGCATAGACCTCATTATTCATTACAGAGCCACGTCCAACAATGAATAACGGGTTCATAACTAACTCGGTACTGCTCATGTTCCATACATTAACAAGTGGAGCCATTAAGTCATTCATGGGGTCTATTATTAGGACGTCTTGAACCCAGTAATACTGTGTTTGATTATTAATCATCATTTCAAGCACAGCATTTAACTGCAGAGAGAATGAGTTAGGTGGTAGTGAGGAGCAATTAGTTAGTGATTGAACGCTCGCGCTCATTATCTTGGCCTCACCAATGAACTCACCGGTTGTGTATGAGTACGGTATATAACCAAGTTGTGAGGGTGCTAATCCATAATCAACAATACCAATTGGCGCGTTAATGAATGGTGTTGAGTAGTGGCGCGTTATGGCGAGTATCGCCTGGGCAGTTAATGAACCATTATTAATAACAACAATGTAATACTCACCACTGGGTAGCTCAATAGTTATGTTGAGTACTTGCCCGTAATATGCAAATAACGGCTTAGCCGTGGTGCCCACCCTCAACTCCTCATAGCCCTGACTACTAAGTACTAGTAGTAATACGTTATTATTCGACCTTAGGTAAATCCCCATTGGTCCAGGTCCATAGGCGTTCACTGAGTAATACGTGCCTGGTGCAATAATTAGTATGTACGTACCTGACCCAATCAAGTGATTATAAATAACCGCGTAATTAATGGGGTATGTGTAAATTCCATAATTGTTAGTTAATGGGTTGACCTGGTGATAGGTTGTGCCATTAAGCATCGCCACGAGTATTGTCAGGAGTACTGGCAATAGGCTAGGCACGGTGTGTTAATTACTGTGCGGACTTAAAAAGTGAGCGGTTACGTAATAATTTAATAAGGGAATGCTCATAGGCGGTAATTAAATGGAACTTAGCAATAAATTGGCACTAATAGGTGCAGTTAGGTCTCTGGGTGGTTCCCTGCTCTGGTCCTTCACGGGATTCGCCCTATTCCAATACTACAGGCTACCTCTTACCCTGACATCAATCTTCTATGTAGCCCAGGCTGTGGTTAGTTCAATAGCCTTCGTGATTGGTGGTTACTTGGCGGACTTCCTAGGTAGGGTAAGGACAATGATTATTTCGGCTGTGGTATCATCAATAGTACTGATCATTGCCTATTTAATAAATAGGCCTCTTGTTGTGGTTATCATGGTTCTCATTCAATCATTCTTTAATAATGTGTATGGTGTCGCCAATACATCAATTGTTGGGGACTACGCAAGGAGCTTCTCATCACTAGTTAGGTACTTCAGTAGGCTTAGGGTTGGTATTAATGCCGGTTGGGCCATTGGACCTGCCATTGGTGGCCTACTATATGAGGTTTATGGTTTTAGGGTATTGATGCTCCTAGGCTCAATAATACCACTAGCCGCACTACCACTGTTGGTGTCATTAAACGAGCCTAATTACATGGTTGAGACAGGTCTAACATTCCATGTTAATAAATCATTCGCGTTGTTCCTAATACCAACATTCCTAACATTCCTCGTAATGGGGCAACTGGGCTTTCCATTACTCACGTATTATAATGCACACGATGGCTTAACCACATTCCAAGTCGGCCTGCTATACATGGAGAACGGCTTACTTGTTGTTTTTCTCCAGGACCTTATTGGCAGGTACTTAAAGAAACCAAGTCTTATATCACTTGGTATGGTTATTTACGGCGTAAGCTACTTAACGGTGGCCTTTATACCGAACTTTGCCTGGGCTATTGCTGACATGTTCTTCATAACGTTCGCTGAAATGATAGTATCACCACTATCACAGAGCATTGCTAATACACTCGCCGACCCAAGGACAAGGGGTAGGTACATGGGACTTTACTCACTGGTTACTGGTTTAGGAAGAACCACTGCATCATCAATATCAAGCCTACTATTACCCTACGCCCTCAGGCAACCCCTGGCAATGTGGGGTTTTGTCTTTGCCGTGTCATTATCATCAACAGGATTATACGCAATTCTCGTTAAGGACATTGCCGTGGTTTCCCGAAGAGCATAATACTCATTAATCACTATGTAAGCACCACTACCGTGAATAATAGAAGTAAATTATGGCCCGGTTTCTACATAATGATGGCCGCAGCGCTCTGGTCAACAATAGGTGTTGTGAGTATGTATAGTGCAAATCCAATAATGCTTGGTCTCTTCAGGTCATTGTTTGCCTCGCTGGTATCCCTATTCATACGTAGATCACTCAATAAGGCATCGGTAATAACGGGCATAGCTCTCGGTGTATTGTTCGCAGCATACCCAATCGCAGCCGTAATGGCTGGTGTCGGCTTGGCAGCCTTCCTACTATATACTGCGCCACTATGGGCAACACTAGTGGCGCTTGTAATGGGTGAGAAACCTGGCAGACGAGGCGTTATTGGCGTTTCCCTGGTGATAATCGCCATAGTATTGATTGGCGCCCAAACAATCAAGGGCTCAATAAACATGGTAGGCGTATTCATGGGTCTCCTATCTGGTATCTCCTACGGTTCATACATAGCCCTGGCAAGGAGGTTCGCTAAGATGGGTAATGAGGTTGATGTTTCCTGGGGTGCAATACCATATACACTAGTAGTCACGGCATTAACGGCCATCGCCTACTCAATTATTATGAACTCCTGGAGACCAATAGTTAGACCGGCCCTATGGGGTATTTACCTCGGCATAGTGACTACCGTGATTCCATATAGGCTCTTTGCGATGGGTGTGTCGAGGGTGAGGGCCTCTACGGCCTCCGTGATAGCCACCGTGGAGCCAGTCCTAGCGGCTCTTTGGGGCTTTCTATTCTTTAGGCAAATACCCACGGCACTAACGCTAATAGCCTATGCCCTGATAATGATGGCGTCAATAATAGTGTCATTTGAGGAGACTCAGTGATTTTT
Organism: Vulcanisaeta moutnovskia 768-28; assembly: GCF_000190315.1. Classification (NCBI taxonomy): domain Archaea; kingdom Thermoproteati; phylum Thermoproteota; class Thermoprotei; order Thermoproteales; family Thermoproteaceae; genus Vulcanisaeta; species Vulcanisaeta moutnovskia. The sequence continues at coordinate 1,422,090 of NC_015151.1, read as the reverse complement.
TATGAGGATGGACAGAGCAGTTTGAGTAATTGTGCATTCGCATGTAGGTGCATTATTGATGGTAGTACGAATATTGCGAGCATGAGGTTTATGAAAACCACCACGGTTATAAATACATAGAGCCAATCCCTCTCCATGGCGAATGATGCAATACCAAGGGCAACCCTGAGTACTGGGGTCACTATGAGGACCATGAGCCCAAGTATAATAAATGAGAGTGCGTCCAGGTTGGGTAACCTGGATAGTGCGTACATTGGTGGTATTACGGTTGTGTTTATTGGGGATCTCGAGTTCATGATAAGCTGTTCATTACATCCAAGGGCTTCGCCCTTGACTTGGAACAGGGCAATACCAATTAGTATTAGGGCTATGCTGATGATCACGCCGTACCTAAGGGTTAGCCCAATAATGTAATCCATATCCCACCTAGGCATTCCCACCACCTCTAACTGTAGTTCTGCTTTCTCTTCTTGCTGCTGATATGCCGTAGCGGTAATAAAGTATGGTCATGACTATTGCCGTGAAGACTACGCTCAACAGGTACTGGGTTGCCACGGCTATCGTTATTATGTGATCCATGTAGAGACCCTTCAGCAGCATCTCCATGCCCAGGAAAGCCAGTATTGCTAGGAAGACCCACCTAACCTGCTTATTCGTGATTCTCACAAGTATCCTCGTACCGCTCATAGCCCCTATCAGGACGCCTATAGCCGTTACAGCAGCCATCATCGGTTGTATATAGCCGAAGTACCAATAGAGGGCGCTGCCCGTAGCCGCCGTTACTCCTATCATGAAGTTGCTCGTTGTTGTACTCACCTTCATGGGCAGGTTCATGGCCCAGTCCATCCCGAGGACTTTAAGCGCGCCACTACCAATACCCAACAAACCACTAATAAAACCAGCAAAGAACATTATCAATTCGCCGAGCCACCAACGAACACCCCAATACTTAACCTCCCTCTTTAGGGCATCGTCGTAGTAACTACCGTATAGTTTAAATATCCTCGTGGTTCGATCAGGTTTCCTAGGATCAGGTATTTCATACTTACCTCTCTGGGCTGTCGGTATTATTGACGTTAGAATTACTATGCCGAAGACCACGTAGACAATCCACGCAAGGCTGTGGCTGTATATGTAGGCTGCCGTTAATGAACCAACTATTGACCCAGTCGTAGTGGCTATCTCGAGGCCCATGCCAATCCTGACATTAGTTATCTTATCCCTAATGTACGCACTGGCTGCGCCACTTGATGTCGCTATTGTGGATATTAGCGATGCACCAGCGGCGTAGGCGATTGGTATGCCCAAGAACAATGTAAGTAAGGGCACTAATACCGTACCACCCCCCAAGCCTGTTAGCGATCCAAGTAATCCAGCTATAATACTGAATATAAGTAACTCTATGCAGCATAATATTGTTTTAAACAATACCATACTTATGCCAGTGATTAGAATGACCTTAAAAAACTAACTTACTACGAGGGACATGTTATGTATTTCACGTCGATTGTTAATGCAAACCTAAATTGCATGCATATATTAATTTCATTGATTTTGAATGCTCATCATACTTTACATTTTGTATATGTAAAATGAAGATTAAAAAGCCCCATACTTAATATTATTCAATTTCTCATTAACAATAGGCATCACTGCATACAACTTCTCAATAATATCATCCTCACTAACACTGAATAATTTACCATCCCTAACAATAAACCTACCACCCACCAATACGTCATTAACATCATGGCCATCCAAAAACGATACCACGGACTCCACGGGATCATACGCAGGTAATGCCCTAGCATCATTAAGCCTAAGCGTTATTAAATCAGCCTTAAACCCCTCCTTAATCGCCCCAACATTATCCCCAATCAATAGGCCACCCCAGCCCGTGAGTGCCCTAAGCATTGTAATGGAGTTGAAGGAGGACTTATCATAGGTAATTCCCACAGTTAATGCCTTGCCCACGGCTCTAGCGATCTTAGTCTCATGCAGCAGATCAAGACTTGTGAATGCACCACCATCACTTCCAAAGCCAAACAACGCATCATTAAACATGGGTAGCCAATGCAGTCCCATGGCTATTGAGTCAACCATTGGACACCAGGCAATGCCTAACCCCCTATCTCTAACAATGGCTCTTTCTCTACTGGATAGGTAAACGGCGTGGGCTATCACCGTAGGCCTTACTAGCGTTAAGCCAAGCTTATCGAAGACCTCGAGAGGCCTAATACCGTACTTAGTAAGTGCATAATCAACCTCACCCTGATACTCACCCAAATGATAGGTTATGCCCAACCCTTTATTTAGGCAATAATCCTTTACCTTGAGGAGCAGGTCTTCAGTAGCCATCATTACCTGCCTGATTGAACACCAAACCCTAACCCTATCATTAACCTCCGGCAGCAACTCCTCAATTCCACGTATGGCATCATCAGCATCAGTGATTTTATCCCCACGTACATTAAAGGTCGACCGCGTAACCACACCCCTAATACCAACCTCATTAATTGCCTTAATTAACTCCCTAGGCCTCGGTGCGCCAGCCTCAATGAAGTATGTGATGCCATTCTTAGCCATGGCAATAACACTCACCAGTGAGGATAGGTATGCCAACTCATCATTGAGTAATTCCTCGAAGGGTATTAGGAGCTTTGTCCATAACGGCGGTAACGCAAGTCTCTCATCATTAATGAAAGACCTGAGCAGTACTTGTTGTGTATGCGTGTGGGTGTCAATGAGACCTGGCATTAGTATGTGCCTATCCCTATTAATGACCTCCTCACCCCTATACTGGCTGAGTACGTCGCTTGCCCTACCCACCGCCTTAATTAGGCCATTATCTATGGCCACGGCTCCATCCTCTATAATTAATGGATTTGTCATCGTTATTACGTACTTAGCTCTCACAATTAGGTCGGTCTTATCCATCACTAATCACTCTGGTGGTATTTCTACGTAGGCTACCGATATGTCAATGCCAAACCTCTTTAGGTAGATTGATCTTGCGATTACGTAGGCCGCAATACCGAGTATTACTGCGCCGAGTTCTACGCCGTAAGCCAACCAATTACCACCCCAAATCTGTGGATAGGCTAGGAATTCATAGTCGAGGAATACGAATACGAGGAATTGAAGAATACCAGAAACAACGAGAGCGGTCCTAACCTCACCACTCAATTCATTGTTTTTCCTTAGGGCTATCAACACGGCAGCAACACCAACCAATGCCAAGTATGTCAGTGGGCCAACCTCAGTTCCATATAGTGCTGTGAATGTTCCGTAGAATATGCCCGTTAATGCAATGAGCATTGCTGTTATTGCCAGGTCTGTTACATGTGCGTATATTGGTGTTCCAAACCTAGGGCTTACGTAGGCAAAGAAGCTAGGCCAAACCCTATCAAAGGCAAGGGCAAACCAATACCTAACAATCACAATGGCGCCGTAGGCCAGTATTGCCAGGTACCAGGTAACTGATGATATACCAATAATCCAACTGAGCACGTTATTGTTTGACACGACCATGGCGATGGTCCAGTAATTCAGGATACTATTAATGTTAGGATTGGACAATGCAGCAGTCACGAAGTTAAAACCCAGTGAGTAGTAAAGGGCTTCAAAGCCTATTGTTGCCATTACCATCGTTATTAAGGCCGCCACCGGCACGTTATACTTAATGGCACCCCTACCCTTTATTTCGGAGGCTATTGCTGGTCCAGCCATTAACCATGGGTAGACATAGAGTGCGAAGAATGGTATTACCATGAATGCGCCGCTTAACGTGAACTCAGGGCCCTTATAACTACTGGCGAGTGATGAGTATGTGTAGCCACTGGGTAGTAACTTATTAATTGCTGCAATGGCCATGGACTTAGGCGTTGTAAATAATATTATTACTGTTATTATCAACCCAAGTAGTGATACTGTGGTTAGTGCGGTCATTAACCTAATACCATACCTAGTACCTAGTATGTTTGCTATGACTATTATGGCGAAGAAGGCGATGGCTATGGAGATCATGGACCAAGTATTGAAAGAGGCATTTATACCCAGTATCGGTAGTACCGACTCAAGCTGAAAAACGCCAGCTGTTGCAACAAGTGCGTAGTAGGCTAAGGCCTGTATTACGAATGCCATGACCAAGCCATTAATAAGCCAGGCAGCCCTTGGGCCGAATGCCCTAGTCAGCCAGACGTAGTCACCACCTGTGCGTGGTATTAACGTGGTTAGTAGTGTGTAGACTATTATTTGAGGTACTGAAAGTAAAAACGCAATTAATGATGCATATACCAGGTTCACACCGGTAACACTGGGTAGTGCCGCCAGTGTGAACCCTGCAGTACCTAACGCGGCTCCTATGGACATGTTGGCAATATTTATTGAAACAGCATCCCAAAAACCAGCCTCTTTGACTAAACCCGTGGATTCCCTAAGGAATACGCCCTGTTTAGCCCCCATTGTTTCATCAAGAATTGGAATATTTAAAAATCTTTCGCGCAACTATTATCGAATCTTTATTTAATGAATTTATTAAATAATTTAAATAATTAATTAAATAATAAAACGATAAGGAGACTTAAAAACAAACAAAGCATTTGGTTTATTGTTAATGAAAAGTATTTAAACAGTACCGAAAAACTTAATTCGTGGTTGTTGGGATCCTTGACTTCAGAGGTCAATATAACCACTTAATACTTAGGCGTGTAATTGAACTGGGGTTTCAAGGTAGTTTTCTAGGTCCCATTGAGCCCATTAGCAGGGTTAAGCAGTCATTTGATTGCTTGATCATTAGTGGTGGTCCGTGGAATATACCCGAGGACCTACCCAAGACAGGTAACGCCATTGATTACATCCTTGAATTCCCCGGTCCTGTATTGGGTATTTGCCTTGGTCATCAATTAATGGCCCATGCATATGGTGGCGAATTAGGTAGGGGTAACCCTGAGTTTGGTGGTGTTAGGATCTACGTTGATAGGGAGGATACCATTCTCAGGGGAGTATCTAGGGAATTCACTGCATGGGAGAGTCATAATATAAGTGTTGTTAAGCAGCCGAGGGGCTTCGATGTAGTTGCCCATAGTGATAATGTGCCTGTTGAGGCAATGGTTAATGAGGGAATTAGTAGGTTTGGTGTGCAGTTTCACCCTGAAGTGAAGCACACGGAGTATGGCATAGTAATAATGAGGAACTTCCTGAATTTGTGTCATTAGTAATACTTGCCCTTATCATTTATAGTTTTAATTAAATAATTCACTGAATATTATGGGCCAGTTTTAAGCTAAAGTATTTAAACGGTTCATTGAATTATCCATTAATGATAAGCATAAGCGCTATTGATAAGGTCATTGAAAACATGAGGTCACTACACATAAACTGTGCACTTGCGGCTATCTCTGGGGGTGTTGATAGTACCACGGCAGCCATCCTCACCAGGAGGATAATTGGTGATAGATTAAGGGCTGTTTTCATTGATACTGGTTTCATGAGACTTAACGAGCCTGAGCACATTAAGGAGATACTTAGAGCTGTTCTTCCCCTTGAGATAATTAACGCCAGTGATAGGTTTTACCGTGAAATGCTTGGACTCAGTGATGCCGAGGAGAAGAGGACTAGGTTTAGGGAGGTGTTTTACACGGTTCTCTCGGAAATAGCCAAGGAGTATGACTGCGACTGGTTAGTACAGGGTACAATAGCCCCTGATTGGATTGAGACGAGGGGAGGCATTAAAACACAGCACAATGTACTTGAGCAGGTGGGTATAGACACGGCCTCGAAATACGGTTTCAAACTCATTGAACCATTAAAGGACCTATATAAAGACCAGGTCAGGGAGTTGGCTAAGTCACTTGGTGTACCAAGTGAAATAGTTAATAGGCAGCCATTTCCAGGACCTGGGCTCAGTATTAGGGCTGTGGGTGAGTTAACGCTTGAGAAGCTTGACGTGGCTAGGAGGGCTACGGACATAGTTGAGAGAAGGCTAGGTAACATGGGTCTTAGTCAATGGTTTGCCGCCACATGGGAGTATGATACAGTACCCAGCAGTGAATTATCAAGGGTTGTTAATGGCCTCGGTGATTTACACGTGGAATTATTCAGTATTAGGGCGACAGGTGTCAAGGGTGACGCGAGGTCCTATGGTCACGTGGCGCTCGTCAGGGGATACCCAGTTAATTGGGACGTAATTTATGAGTTACATAAGTACTTAGCCACCACCAGTGATGTCACTCACGTGATTTATGAATTAATGGGTAGGGGTGTAGGTAAGTATTTCGTGTCGATAAGGGCAATCGTTACTGATGATTTCATGACAGCCGACGTACCGAGACTCAGCCGTGAGATTCTCATGGACGTAGCTGAGGAAATACTGAGTAATGATAATAGGATTTCGTCCGTGGGCTTTGATGTAACGCCAAAGCCACCAGCGACAATTGAGTATGAGTAATCAGTGGAGTAACTTTATGAGCTTATTTACGAAGTCCTCACCGAAATAATGAACCAAGTCTAGTTCATTAACAATGTGGTCCAGGTCTAGATCACGAAGCCTATTCCTAACGACTTCACCAACCTCCCATGGAAACACTATCCACCTATCCGTAGTATCCACATAATAATTAGGCTTGACTCTTGACCACGGCTTCACATAGAGGGTCGCAGTCCTCACCTCCCCAGCACCATAGAACCTAAGCAAATCCTTAGCAGCTGCTAAGGTTTTACCTGTATCAGCAACATCATCAACAATCAACGCACTCCTACCCCTTAGGTCATGTATTATTGGGTAAGTAATAATGGGTTCCTCACCCTGACCAACCCTAGTCCCATAACTCGTTAAGCCAAGGACCACCAAATCCTCAACACCCAAGAAATCAGAGACAAGCTTACCCACCATGTAACCACCCCTAAGGATTGCAACCACTGAGTCAGGCCTATAGCCAGAGTCCCTAATCATTAATGACAAGTCAAGCGCCAAATCCGTAAGTCTCTGCCAATTAAGGACCAGGAACTCCATTAATCAAATTATTGAAATAATAATGTTAAAAGGCTTTCCTCACCACAGGAAACAATTTATTAAAATTAATTAAACAATACAAACCCAACAACCTCAAGAAACGACAAAGGCAAGCGTAAAAATATACGGTGATAACAATGCATAGTAATTAAGGATTTGCCCCCTGCATGCATCCACACCATTAGTACGGGGCTCAGCGGCCCGGTTTTGGCCGGGTCGTTGGGCCTCGTACTAATGACGTGAATGCAAGGCAGGTATAGGCCTAATAATGTGTTCTCTATTATATTTATATTAATTACCCTAATTGATATTGTTTATATTATTTATGAATTCTTTATGAAATACAAGTGTGGTGTGTATTATATGGGGTATTTTCTATTTTTTTATTTTATTTGAAATAGAAAACAATTTAAACAAAACTGAATATAAAAAGTACGTGAAAAAAGTCCTTAAGTGCCCGGGTATATGCCTTGATAAGTTCCTTGACTGCGCATTTAGGGCTATTATTGAGGCTAAGCTGGATCTCGTGGATAAGGACGAGGCACTCGACGCACTTTGGGAATACCTCGTGAATATTGATTATGAAGTTAAGTTACTCGAGAAAAGGATAAACACGAGTAAGACCACCGAGGAAGGAACAACCTAGATATTGCCTTAGGATATGCAGGACTTTTTGTAAGGTTCATGAGAAAGGAGGCTGCTATTATACCTGTTTCGGCTTCTTTTTACTTTGATTTCGTCCCTGGACTAGGCCCAGGTAAGCATATTCTGGTTTTGTTCCTGTATGCATGCACTGAGTGAGGTTGCCAACCAAATCAGTACTGGCACTTAATTGAAGATCACGGATACAGCATACACGGTGCATATTTCAAATAACATTGACGTAATTCCTCATGCCTCAAGCTCCAGTAGTGCTCGATCAACACCCTGTGCTCTGAAGGAGGAACCCTTTATAAAATGCCGAATATCCCTAATTTCTAGCTAGATAAGTATTAGTAGGTGTTGCTCGTTATTAATATCCTCGATTGCGATGAACCGGCAATTAATCATGCCGCAATCAATTAGCGGCTATTGAGCACGTATTTAGGTTTTCCCGAATAGCAATCATAAGTATCAAGAACGGTGATGGTAATGATAAGCAAGGGATTGATTGTAATTTGGTGCGGCCGCCGGGATTTGAACTTACCCCACGGTTAACCCGCGACCGGGTTCTGCGGCTCGGGGGGCCGCCATCCTAGACCAGTCTAGACCACGGCCGCTGTTATGGATAGGGTTAAGGAGGAATTTAAGTTTTTGTTTGTTGTTTTTCATGTTTTGTGATGTTTTGAATGTTTATATAGGTTAAATAGTGTGTTGTTTTGATGGGCAGTGTCTTTGGGCGTGTGTTTAGGGTTGTGACTTTTGGGGAGTCTCATGGCCCTGCCATCGGCGTGGTGATTGATGGTGTTCCAGCCGGCGTGGCTATTGACGAGTCCTTTATTGGGAGGGAGCTGGGGAGGAGGCGTTTTTGTCAATTGCCGATTCTTAATCCTAGGTGTGAGGATGAGGAGTTTCAGATACTGTCTGGTGTTAAGGATGGGTTTACTGAGGGTACGCCAATAGCGGTTATTGTTTGGAACAGGAGGGCTATCTCTGATTACTATAATGAGCTTTGGATGAAGCCTAGGCCAGGTCATGCAGACCTCGCCTATTATCTGAAGTTTGGTAGGTTTTATGATCACAGGGGTGGTGGTAGGGCTAGCGGTAGGGAGACCGTGGCTAGGATAGTGGCTGGGGCCATTGCGAAGGCCGTGCTTAAGCAAGCAATAAATGTTGAAGTCGCAAGCCACCTTATTGAGCTTGGTGGTGTGGCTATTTCCAGGGAGGATTACACCTTTGAGGATGTGGTTAGGTCTTGGGAGAAGCCACTTCCCATGGTTGATGATGAGGCTGTGAGGAGGGCAGTGGATGTGTTGGTAAATACGGTTAAGGAGGGCGATAGTGTTGGTGGTATTGGGGAGGTGCTTACCACGGAGGTTCCGCCAGGGCTTGGTGAGCCGGTCTTCGATAAGTTGAGGGCTGATTTAGCGAAGGCTGTTATGTCAATAGGCAGTGCCGTCGGTATTGAGTTTGGGCTTGGGTTTAGGCTGGCTAGGATGAGGGGTAGTGAGGCCAATGACCAGATTGTGCTCAGGAATGGTAGGCCGAGACTTGAGACCAATAGGATCGGGGGGACTCTCGGGGGCATGAGCATTGGTGAGCCTATTAGGTTTAGGGTTGCCTTTAAGCCAACACCGAGTATTAGAAAGCCCCAGAGAACTGTGGATTTGGAAAAAATGATGGAAACGACAATAACCTTCAGGGGCCGCTATGACGTGTCCACCGCGCCAAAGGCCATACTCGCGGCTGAGGCCATGACGGCGATAGTCCTCGTGGACCATGCAATGAGGGCCGGCCTAATACCGAGGGTCATCAAGAGGTAGCTTAAAAGGTTGGGAGGGGGTAACCTAGTTTGGTGGGGGTAATTGCTCTTCGACATTAGAGTTAATGAGGGTCTTAGGGATTTATTCGATAGAGAGGAGGTTGAGGATACTCGAGGTTTGTGTTGATGGTTGTCACTGGTCAATTATTAAAAAGGACCTTGAGGCCATGGAGGGTAGAGAGTTTAATAATTCCACCGTTGATTCACTCATTAAGGCATTGATTGATTGCTCATTAAGAAGGGTGGTACCTACGTATTACTTAATAAGTTGATGTGGATGCCGTGGTGGGCCTTAGGTGTTTTGTTAATGCGGTAAATAGTGATAATGTTTAAAAATATAGTTTCTTAATAGCTCTGGGACCTCTATGGAATATCTAGATTCGTAAGGTTCAGGGTTAAACCCTGTTATTGTCCTAGCCTAGTCGTGAGTGATCATTGCCCATTCGGTGATTATTATGCTCTCTGAGTTGAGGCGTAGTATTGATGCTATTGATGAGGAGTTGATTAGGTTAATTGGGGAGAGGGTTAGACTTGCGGCTGAGGTTGGTAGGGTCAAGAGGGGTCTCGGCTTGCCGATTGTTGATGATAATCGTGAGAGGGAAGTTATTGCCAAGTGGATTGAGGGTTTGGGTAAGTTCGGTGTTGACCTTGAGTCCGCAATTGGGATTGCGCAGTCCATAATTGGAGCATCGACGAAAGTTCAATTAACGAATAAGCTGGATATCAGGGTAGCTATAGTCGGTAGTGGTAGGGTTGGTAGGACAATGGCCAAGGCACTTGGTAGGGTCACCAACGTTATTCTACAGGGACATTCCGAGGAGTTAGTGCCTGGCGACGTCATTATGCTGGCCACAAGGCCGACCTCCGACTCCCTGGGCATAATTACTAAGTACTCAAGTAGGTTCAGGGGTTCCGTGGTCATGGACCTATTCTCCGTTAAGACACCTATTTTTAGGCTTATTGAGAATGAATCGTTAAGGAGTGGGTTCCACTACATAAGTGCGCACCCGCTCTTTGGTGAGTTAGGTAATCCAATTGGTGAGACTGTGGTCTTAATACCATCAAGGACTAGTGGTGATAGGTTGGACATGGTCAGGGAGCTCTTCACGAGCGCTGGCTTTAATGTAGTGGTTTTAGGTAGTCCTGAGGAGCATGATAGGTTGATGGCTTACATCCAGGTTGCACACCATGTATTGTTACTAACGCTTTATAGAGCCATGAGAAGGGCTGGCATTGACCTGAATACGCCACTAGCCACCCATAGCCTTAGGTACACGCTTAAGGCCCTGGAGAGGGTTTTGGAACAACCTGAGGTTAGTAATGAGTTGTTTAGGTTGAATCCATACTCGAAGAGTGTGGCTGGGGAACTAGGTGATTTATTAAAGGAGGTTGTTAGGGAACTTGATGGAGAAAATGCCATAGGGGGTGTTGGGCCATGATAATTAGGGCATCAAACAATAGGGTGAATGATGTAGCAAGCCTACTGGATAGGGCTGGGATTAAACTAAACATTGTTAGGATATATGGGGAGGAGTTAATAGTTACTTGGCCCGACTCAAGGGTTGATGTTAATTCCGTGAAGTCAGTGGACCCGAATGCCGTGATTATTGAGGTTAAGACCAAGTATCAATTGGCGAGTAATACCTGGAGGGATAGGACCGTAGTCGATGTTAATGGTGTTAGGATCGGTGGTAATGACGTAATAGTTGCCGCTGGTCCATGTGCCGTGGAGAGTTATGAGCAGGTTAGGGATACGGCTGTCGCCGTTAAAGAGGCTGGTGCTAGGTTGCTTAGGGGTGGTGCGTTTAAGCCTAGGACAAATCCATATAGCTTCCAGGGACTTGGTATTGAGGGTCTTAGGATACTTAGGAGGGTTGGTGATGAGGTCGGTATCCCAGTGGTTTCTGAGGTAATGGATACCAGGATGGTCAAGACTGCGGCTGAGTACGTGGATATACTACAGATAGGCGCGAGGAATGCCCAGAACTTTGACCTGCTCAGGGAGGTTGGTAGGTTGGGTAAGCCTGTGCTCCTTAAGCGTGGCCTTGGGAATACCGTTGATGAGTGGTTACAGGCAGCTGAGTACGTGCTTCTTGAGGGTGATGGAAACGTGGTGCTTTGCGAGAGGGGTATAAGGACGTTCGAACATGCTACCAGGTTTACCCTAGACCTAGGCGCCGTTGTTGCTGTTAAGAAACTAACGCACTTACCCATCTGTGTTGATCCATCGCATCCAGCGGGTAGGAGGGACCTGGTAATACCGCTTGCCCTGGCCGCCATAGCCGCGGGTGCAGACATGCTCCTCGTGGAGGTTCACCCAAGGCCTTGGGAGGCTCTCTCCGATGCTGAGCAACAATTAACCTTCGATATGTTTAGGGAATTAATGGTTAAGGGTAGGGAGGTGGCGAGGGCTATTGGTAGGTCATTATGAGGGAATTCGCCTATAAATCACGTGATGGTGATGTCTATGTTCTAATCAATGTTAATTATGGTGATGCCCTGGAAAAAATCACGGAGAATTACACTGGATGCGCTGTGTTTGTCTCAAGGAGTATTGTTGATAGGGTTCATACGAAGTGCCCATTAATCCCAGTAATTGATGGTGAGGAGGGTAAAAGCATTGAGGCGGTGCTAAGTATCGTGAGGAGTGCCCATGAGCTTAGTATAGATAGGGACGGCCTATTCATTGGTGTTGGTGGCGGTAGTGTCCTTGATGTGGTGGGTTTCTCAGCATCAATATACCTGAGGGGTGTTGATTATGTTAATGTCCCAACAACCATGCTATCCATGGTCGACGCATCCCTAGGCGGTAAGACGGGGGTTAATGCCCTGGGGCTCAAGAACGTGATTGGGGTCATTAGGCAGCCGAGGTACGTAATCATTGACCTAACCTTCCTAGAATCACTACCAATGCCTAACTACATTGATGGCTTTGCTGAGGTCATTAAGTACGGCATAACCATGGATAGGGAGTTACTGGGTCAGGTAATGAGTAATACGGATAAATTACTGGGTAGGGATTATGGGGTCCTTGAGGAGGTTATTTATAGGTCCCTAAGGGATAAGGCCAGTATTGTTGAGGTTGATGAGTTGGACAGGGGTAATGCAAGGGCTGTGCTTAATTATGGGCATACGGTGGGTCACGCCATAGAATCAGTATCCAATTTCTCAATTAGTCATGGCAGGGCGGTAGCGCTAGGCATGATTTGTGAAGCACGTATTGGTGTTAAACTGGGTTATACGCCGAGGTATGTACCTGACCTATTAATGGACGTATTATCACGGTTTAACCTAGACAATAGGGTTGCTATTGATGTGAATGGGCTGGTTAATGCCATGGTGAGGGATAAGAAGAGGAGTGGTGAATTCATTAAATTGCCTGTGGTGATTGACGTGGGTATGTGGGACATGGTTAAGGTGAGGATTAGGGATTTAATGAACCTGGTGATTGGGGAATGCGGGTCTATGCCGTAATAGGTTACCCACTTAATTACACGCTATCGCCCAATATTCATAATTACGTATTTAGCGCACTGGGGCTTGATGCTGTTTACGTGCCTCTCAAGGTATCACCGAGTAGGTTGAGGCACTTCGTGGAGTTTGCCAGGGATTCCCTAAGTGGCTTCAATGTGACTATACCGCATAAGGTGTCTATTGTACAGTTGATAGATGGTACTACGGGGCCTGCCAAGGAACTCGGTAGTGTTAATACCGTGGTTAATAGAGATGGCGAATTACTGGGCTACAACACTGATTACCTAGCCATTAGGCAAGCATTGAGTGAGAGGGGTTATTCGGGTGGTGATGCGTTGATTATTGGTGCTGGTGGTGTTGCCAGGGCAACTGCACTAGCCCTTAGGGATTTAGGCTGTACCAGGGTTTATGTAATGAATAGGACTGTGGAAAGAGGCCGTGAGTTATGCTCACTAATTAATTCATGGGGTATTGATTGTAAGGTTCTTAGCCTACAACGAGATTTTGGTGCTAAGGTTCAATTAATAATAAACGCCACCCCACTGGGGATCGAGGAAGGCTTTCCAATAGATCCAAGGAACGCCGGTGCGGAATTAGTCCTTGATTTAGCGTATAGACTAAGTGGTGATACAAGCCTTGTGGAGCTGGCTAGGAGTGAGTCAATACGGTATATAGATGGACTCGAGATATTGATTAGGCAGGCAATCGAGGCTGATAAGGCTTGGTTAGGTTCATTTGAAAGGCCTGATTGGCGTGAGGTTCTTACGGTATTACGTGGAAGATAATTATCATTCATTCCCTATTGAACATTGATAAGGAGTTCCTCATCATCTTAACCTTATTACAAAGACCAATACTCAATTGCCCAGGTCCTGTCCTCCCACGTGTGGAGCAGTACATAAGTGCTGATCCCATCATTATTGAAATAGCCCTATACGTGGGATTCCTCGGAATCACGGCTACGTGAATACCACCAACATCAAGTAGCCTAAGTAGGTCTAGGAATTCACTGTCATTTATTGAGAATATCTTATACACCAATGCCTTGAGTCTCTTGGCCACCTCAATATCCTTAAGCGCAGACTCATATGAATTAGCGCCTCTGTTAAAGACGTGCCTGGATAGGATTGATCCCTCGGCTAGGTCACCATACACGTCAGGGTACTTGGACAATAGGTTTATCTCTATGTCAGTTAATGCACCGATGTCTTTGCTGAACTCAAGCACCTTATACTTAATTTCGGGTTCAATACTATGGCTACCGCCCTCATCACGTTCCCTTACCGTGACTATGGTTGGGTAATGCGATACGTAATTCTCTATAGTGCTCCTAAGTTCTTGGTTTAGGTTTAAATCCTCTAGGTAGTCAAGTCTCAACTCAACGGTCTCGCAAGATGTTGGTAAGTAATAGAAGGAGGGTTTCCTCAATGGTACGGCACAGACCAGCACTGGCTTTCTCGTCAGTAGTTTGTCCCATGTAGACATTACTAAGTACTAATACCTAGAAGTTTAAAAATGTTGGTATTACATATCAATACTAAATAGATCATGGGTTCGAGAGACGAGGAATACATAACCTATGGAGGAATATCAATAATAAATGCAGTACCTGCATGGTTAGGCGGTTCCTTAGCCATAGACCTTAAGGTGAAGACCAGGATCAGTGAGGGTTCTTGCGAAATGAATGACTTCATAAATTTCATACTTAATTACCTAGGGAGTAGGCTCGGATTTATACATGGTGTATGCGTTGAGGTTAATAGTGAGGTTCCACCAGGCAGTGGTTTGAAAAGTAATAGTGCCGTTGCCGTGGGCGTCGTATATAGCTTACTAAGGTTCTTGGGTAAGGATGTTAATCCCGTGGATGCTGCTAAATTAGCGGCTGAGGTAACGAGAGCCCATGGTTCATCAATAACAGGTGCATTTGACGATGCGTCAGCCGCAATCCTTGGAGGCGCTGTACTCACTGATAATAAGTCATTGAGGATAATCAAGCAGTTAAACCCTGATTCACTCACTGTAGTTATTACTGGTTATATGGAGAGGAAGAGATTGCAAGCCATTGATAGGTTAAGGGCATTATCGGGGATTTACCAAGCACTATTCAATATGGCATTAAGTGGTGATTTATGGAGGGCAGCGACTATAAACGGGATGCTGATTGCGGAGTCACTGGAGTACCATAATGCCCTGAAGGCCATAGGCGTAGCGCTAAGGCTTGGTGCTGTTGCATCTGGTGTGAGTGGTAATGGTCCATCGATATACGCCATATTTAAAGCAGGTGAGGAGGGCCCATTTATAGATTATATAAGGAGTACCTGGGGCTACCACCTAATCACTAGTTTAGTTGGTATTCGGTACTTAGTATTGTGAATTTCTATGGTTTTTATCGGGAATATAGAGAATATAGGTTAGGATAATCCTTAAATATTTGCTGAATGCCTGTGGTTCGTATGGAATATCAAGAATTCCAATGGTAATTAATGGATCAAAGGTATCGATCGACCTAAACAGACTTATGGAGGTTAGGGATAGCGCGAGGGACCTGTTGACTAGGTTGGATAGGGAGTTTCCATACATTCACCTTGGCTCCTCACTGGCTGCATTGGACATCATTAACGTCCTCATTAGGATAATGAGGAGGAATAATGATGATTGTAGGGATTGGTTCATACTCAGTATTGGTCATGTTGCGCCGGCCCTATACGCCATATTGGCCGTTGAGGGTTTAATTCCCGAGGAGAGACTCATGGAGGTTAATCAATTGTCCTCAAGCATATCAACGCACGCAGATAACATGGACCTGCCATACATAGACGCCACAACCGGTTCACTGGGTCAGGGACTTAGTATGGGCGTTGGATTGGCCTTAGCAGGTAGGGTTAGGGATTGTAATGATGGTTTTGTATATGTTTTGATGGGTGATGGTGAATTAAATGAGGGCCAGACCTGGGAGGCAGCCACAACAGCGGTGAAATACGGTCTTGACAACCTTAAGGTCATAGTAAGCCTAAATGGCTATCAACTTGATGGGGCAACAAGTACAATAAAGCCCATTAGTTATGCCAGGGTTTTTGAGGCCATTGGATGGAATGTCCTCTTTGGTAATGGTCATGATTATGAGGAAATCATTAGGCTAATTAACAAGGCGCATGAGTTTAAGGGGAAACCAACGGTAATATTCCTAAGCACCATTAGGGGCAAGGGAATTAGGAACCTTGAGAATACCAGTAAGCAGACGCTTAATCCACCACCAAGGCCGCAGTTCTCAATGAGGGAGGCCCTTGGGACCACCCTGGCCAGGCTCGGTGAAGATAATGATAGGTTAGTGGTTGTCACAACAGACGTGGGTGAATCAACAAGGGCCAGGTACTTCGGCGAGAGATTCCCCAATAGGTACTTCAACATTGGTATATCAGAACAGGACCTAGTTGGTGTATCCGTTGGATTGGCATTGGGGGGCTACGTACCGGTGGCCATGGCCTATTCCATGTTCATGATGAGGGGTTGGGAACAGATTAGAAATTCCCTGGGTAGGATGAACCTTAATGTTAAATTAATAGCAACGCATGCAGGCCTTAGTGACTTCGCTGATGGACCGAGTCACCAAGCACTTGAGGATGTGGCGCTAATGAGGACATTAAACAATATGGTCATTGTGGCGCCAGCGGATGCCTGGGATGTGGAGAGAATAATACCTAGGATCATTGAGTATAAGGGCCCCGTATACGCTAGGATTGGTCGTGATTACTCACCACCAATAACCATGGACATGGATTACGAATTCAAGATTGGCGAGGTCTATGAGTTGATTGATGGTGATGATGTCATCGTAATGGGTTATGGACCACCACTCTATAATGCCGTGAGGGCGGCCACGGAATTAAGGAGGATAGGCATTAGGATGGGTGTGTATAACGTACCAACAATTAAACCGCTTAATAATGATGCAGTTAGTAGGATTGCCCGTAGAGTCGGTAATGTAATTGTTGTTGAGGAGCACTCACCAAGGGGTGGCCTTGGTTCGGCAATTGCTGAGTTGGTGAGTGGTTTTGCTAGGGTTAAGGTGCTTGGTGTTGATGGTTATGGACATTGGGGCAGATCTGAGGAGGAGTTGCTAAGATTTTTTGGCCTTGATGAGGAGTCAATAATGGATGTTGCATTAAAGCTTGTTAATTCATAGAATCATTAACATGGGTCTTCAATGGGTCCACAAAACTTTTTACCTTAGGGTAATAGTGATAGTGAATGAGTAAATTAATTATTAATGGCTTTAGGGCTCGGGAGGGGGTCGTCGAGGCCCCACCGTCTAAGGCATTAACCCTTAGGTATATCCTCGCCTCAGCTCTCTCGAGGACTTGGGTCTTACTTAGGAAATTGAATTGGGGTGATGATACGTGGTCAATGATTAGGGGTATTAAGCCAATTTCAGAGGTCGAGGTTAAGAATGACTCCGTCAGAATTAGGCGTGAAGTGACTTTAGAGAGATTTAGGGTTATTGATACCGGCGAGAGTGGGTTTACCCTTAGGACATTAACTGGGGTTTACTCGGGTATCGATGGAACAACACTATTAGTACCGAGGGGTTCACTTATTGGTAGGCCAATGGATGAGTTGTTGAATGCACTCAAGAACCTAAATGCCAAAGTCGACAGATTAGGCAGTGTGATTAGGGTTATTGGTAGTAAGTTAGTTGGTGGTTATGTAACGATAAGTGGGTCAATAAGCTCACAATACGTATCAGCGCTCCTATACCTTGCACCACTCACTGAGGGTGGTATTGAAATAAGCATTAAACCGCCTGTGAAGTCACGCCCGTACATAGACGCCACAATTAACGTACTCAAGGACTTCAATATAAACGTAGAGGGGAATAATGACATGATCTACGTAAGTGGATCCCAGGAGTTTAAGGCTGTTAATGAGGAGTTCGTAATACCTGGTGACTACTCATTGGCTGCGTACTACACAACTCTCTCTGTACTGACTGGTGTGGATATACGGATAACAAATCTACATAGGGATAGGGCAATCGAGAGTGAGTACGCATTCATTAGGTATGCTAGGGAGGTTGGTGTGGAGATTGAGGAGAAGGAAGGCTCGGTAATTGTCAAGGGTTCATCAGTCGGGGACCTAAAACCGTTAAACATAGACCTAAGTGATTCACCGGATATCGTAATGCCACTAGCCCTATTGCTTGCGAGGGCTCATGGAAAGTCAAGGATAGTGGGCATTAACCACCTGGTTTATAAGGAGAGTAATAGGCTTAGGGGCGTAGCCAGTGTCCTTAAGTGCCTTGGTGCTGGTGTGAACATTGATGAGGTTAATGGGATCATCGAGATAGAGGGCGTGCATGAAATGAGAGGTGGTTGTGAAATTGATGCCGTAAATGATCATAGGATTGTGATGATGAGCGTAATCGGCGCCTTATCAGCCAAGGAGCCAATAACAATAATTAATTGGGAGGGTATTAGTAAGTCCTGGCCAGCCTTCATTTGGGACCTAGAGAAATTAGGCGCTGAAATGAGGATAATTAATGCCTCCCCTTAACGTCCAGGCTTATTTTCTGTATTATTGGTGTTTCTACTGTTGACGAAATTCCTAATTATAATTCCTTAAGAATTCATACAAATCTTTTTATTAAAAGCTAAACATTGAAGGGTCATATGCCTGAAATACATGAAATAATATTTTACGGAAGGAGTGGGGATGGGATACATGCAATAGTTGATAAGCTTGCCCAAACACTAATTAAGCAGGGATTCTACGTAATCTCCTACCCAGAGTATGACCCGGAGCGTAGGGAGACCCTGGCCAAGGTACATGTAAGGATTTCTAAGGAACCAGTTTACGTTAGGGGACCTGTAATAAACCCTGAAATTGCAGTACTATTTGACGCTAGGTTACTTCAGAATAACCAGGAGGTACTTAATGCCAAGAAACTCATTATTAATGCGCCGAGCAGGGAACTCGTAATGAAATACACAGGTAACATTAATGGTGACGTAATGAACATTGACATTAATGGGCTAAGGAGGGCTGGTGTTGATTATTCATCCCACATGATTAATTTAATACTCAACGCACTACTTAATGAATGGTAATGCCTGAGAACTCCTTCGCTAACTCCACATTCCTCATTAAAGCAGTACCCACAAGTATGGCATTGGCGCCCTCTCTAGCCAATCTCACTGCATCATTAACACCCCTAACACCACTCTCAGCAATTATAACATTGGCCTTACTCCTAACGGCTCTAATTATTGAAATAGCCCTATCCAGGGATACTGATAAATCACCTAAATCCCTGGAGTTAATGCCAAGCATTACGTTTGGGTTGCTGTTAACGATCTCTAGGGCATCATCCTCATCATCAACCTCAATAAGGGGTTCTAAGCCCAGGTCCATGGCATAGTCCACCAAGTCCCACAGCGCATTACCACCAAGTCTCTTAATGAGTAATACTGAACTTGCACCTAGTTCCCCAGCCTCCCTGATCTGCTCCCTGCTAATTACGAAGTCCTTATACAGCACTGGCTTACCGTAATTAAGGGCTATCTTCACGAAGATAGGTGAACCGAGAAAGTATATTGGTTCAACTAATACGCTGAATCCAGTGGCGTATTGACCGACCGCGTTGAAGTAGGTCCAGGGGTCAAGGTCAAGCCTAATAACGCCGCTGGGGCTCGCCCTCTTGTACTCAGCTATCAGGGCTAGGTAACCCTCGGAATTGCGTCTTTCAATTGCCCTAAGCATACCCGGAGCCCTCGCATTAACCTTAATAGCCTCAACACGCTTTTTTGTTAATTCATTAATTATGCCTAGGAAATCCACGGGTTGTGAAATAATATTATTATAAAAAGTGTTTCCTATTTATATTCCCTATATATTAATAAATATTTACCGAACGAGAATAAGTACTAACGAACAATATATACATAAAGCTTTTAAATCCTATCAAACAATCCCTATTGGTGGATTCCATGCCCCAATGGACATAAGGAAACCGGGCCTGGGCGCATACATAACTGCTACGTACCCAAATAAAGAAACGTTCCTAAATGCTGTAAAATGCCTATCAGGGGTTTCAGACTTCCTCGAAATAGGAATACCAACACAAAATCCTAAGTACGATGGTCCAGTGATCAGAAAGACGCACTTCGGCTCTGAGCTTAAGGGCCTAGATGCCATTAGGGTGACTAAGTATGGTGATGTACCAACAATACTCATGGGTTATATTGATGATTACGTGAACAATCTAGGACTTGTTACTGAAACAGCCAGTGAAGTTGGAGCATCCTCAGTATTATTCCCAGACCTATTATTTGAGCACCTGGATATGCTTGAGAATTACATAAATGCCATGAGGGAATACTCACTAAGACCTACCTTCTTCATATCGAGTAATACACCATACACGTTAGTGGGTACTCTTATTAAGTACGAGCCACTATTCATATACCTAGGTCTCTACGCAGCTACGGGCATAAAACTACCACTTTATATTGAGAGGAATGTTAGGGAGGTCAGGAAGCTTGTTGACAATATCACGTTAATCGCCGGTTTCGCCATAAATACCCCAGAAATGGTTAAGCTGGTAATCAGCGCTGGCGCTGATGCCGTGGTTGTCGGTACGGCACTTGTGGATAAACTAAACGATCAAAGGGCATGTGTAGAATTCATGACAAGACTCAGGGGTGGTTTGCCATGATGATCCCCCATTACTGGTATAATATAAATGTGGATCTGCCAAAGCCATTACCACCACCCATTGATCCCTACGAAGTTGACTCCAGAATCGCATTGCTCATGAGGATACTACCCAGTGAGTTGATTGATCAGGAATTCACGCCACTTAGGTATGTGCCAATACCCGATGAGGTTAGGGAGCTCTACGAAAGGATGGGTAGACCAACACCGTTCAGGAGGGCCTATGGGCTAGAGAGGGCCTTGGGTAATGGTGTTAAGATTTACTATAAGTTTGAGGGTGCATTGCCAGCGGGCTCTCATAAGTTAAATACGGCAATACCCCAGGTTTATTATGCGATAAAGGATGGTGCTAAGGAGGTTGTTACAGAGACTGGCGCTGGTCAGTGGGGTCTCGCAGTGTCATTGGCAGCGGCATTACTAAGTGTTAAGGCTACCGTGTTCATGACGAAGAATTCATACCTCAACAAGGCACAGAGGGTTCTTTTCATGAGGACTTACGGTGCCGATGTTTATCCAAGCCCAAGCGAATTAACGAGTTTTGGTAGGGAGGCACTTAAGACCAAGCCTGATCACCCTGGTAGCCTAGGACTTGCGATTACCGAGGCCATTGAGTTCACACTAATGGGTGAGGGTAGGAAGTACATACCAGGCAGTGTATTGGGCTTCGTAGTCCTTCACCAAACAGTCATCGGGCAGGAGGTGCTACAGCAAATGCCCGAGGAGCCGAACCTAGTGATTGGTTGTGTTGGAGGTGGTAGTAACTTCAGTGGTTTCTCATTCCCAATGATAGGCGCTAAGTTGAGAAATGAGGGTTTTGAGAAGACGAGGTTCCTCGCCGTTGAATCCAGGGTAGCACCAAAGTTAACCAGCGGTAGGTACATGTATGATTTCCCAGATACTGGGGGTTTATTACCGATGGTTAAGATGCTCACCTTGGGTCATGACTACGTACCACCACCAACCCATGCAGCTGGGCTTAGGTACCATGGTGCTGCACCAAGTCTCTCAATGCTTGTTAAGGAGGGCGTTGTGGAGGCCAGGGCTTATGGTCAGGAGGAGGTTATGGAGGCGGCCAGGATATTCGCGAGGACCGAGGGTATAATACCTGCCCCAGAGTCTGCGCATGCGATAAAGGCTGCGATTGACGAGGCGAAGAGAATGCCAAAGGGATCCGTCATATTCTTCAATTTATCGGGTCATGGTCTACTGGACGTTGATGCCTACAGCAATACTAGGTGAGGTGTCATGAGGGACATACTTGAGAAGATAGCGAGGGGGTTTGCATTGAGTGTTGATGAGGCTTATGACACCGCCAGGGGCATGTTGACGAACATTGACGAGGCGCTATCCGCGGCAGTGCTCATGGGACTTAGAGTGAGGGGTGAAGCATCAAGTGAAATCGCAGGTTTTGCGAGAGCACTGAGGGATTACTGCATGAAAATACCAGTGAGTGAAAGGGGTAAGTACGTGGATACTGCTGGTACTGGTGGTGATGGCTTCGGCACACTCAATGCATCAACGGCAGCAGCATTAATTGCGGCTTACCTGGGCGCCCACGTGATTAAGCATGGTAATAGGAGTGTATCCTCAACATCAGGCAGCGCCGATTTTCTAGAGGCCTTGGGCTTCAATATAAACCTGCCACCTAATAAGGCGGCCGAGATGGCCACTAGGTATCGCTTCACCTTTGCCTTCGCACCTGCCTATCACCCAGCCATGAAGAATGTAATGCCGGTTAGGAAGAAGTTGGGTATAAGGACAATATTTAACTTGGTCGGTCCATTGGCAAACCCCGCATTACTAACTAGGCAATTAATTGGTGTGGCTGAGGCCGCGCTCATGGATAGGATGGCCGAGGCAGCATTAATGCTTGGTTATGAGCATGCCGTGCTAATACATGGAGAACCCGGTATTGATGAGGTCTCGGTTTTCGGAAGAACAGAAGTGGCGGAGGTCAGGGGAGGGAGGATTGATAAGTACTTCATTGAGCCCAGGGACCTAGGGTTAAGAACTCATGATATAAGGGATGTCAGGGTTTCAAGCCCATTGGAGAGCGTTGAGAAGACGAGACGCGCAGTTTCAAGTGGGGATAGGGCGGCCAGGGACTTCATAATCGCAAACACCGCATTCACACTTTACATTGCAGGCGTTGTTAAGGATATTAGGGATGGTGTTGAGTACGTAGAGACCAACCTAAATGATGGGTTCTGGGACTATGTTAATGAGTTAGCTAGGGTGAGCAAATCATGACACTACTAAAGATTTGCGGAGTTACAAGTCAGAGGGACGCTGTGATGGCTAGTAAGTATGCTGATTATGTTGGTGTGATCGTACATTCAAGCGTGCCAACACATAGGCTGGTTGATCGCGGTAGGGCTAGGGAAATAATTAATGCAGTTAGGGGTGTTAGGACAGTGGGTGTTGTTGAGGGATTAGACGTGGCTAGTGCGATTAAGTTGGTTGGTGAACTTGGTTTTGATGTTGTTCAATATCATGGAGATACAACCGTAATAGACGAAGCCATTGACCTACTTAATCAACATGGTATTAGGTTAGCCCTGGCAATGGCATATGCAGGTGATGATTTTATCATTGAGAAAGCCCTCGATATAGCCCCCAGGAATTATATTGAGTATGTGCTCATAGATGCGCCTAAGGTTGGGTTTAGGACATATGAGCATGGGCTTAAGATACCACTTAATGTGATTAAGAGGGTTGGTGGTATACCCAAGGTTGGCGTTGCCGGTGGTATAAACCCAAGTAATGCACCCATTGTGGTTAGTTACAAGCCCTATCTGGTGGATGTGAGTTCTGGTGTTGAGAAAAGCCCTGGAGTTAAGGATAAGGTGCTGGTGAGGAGGATTGCGGAGGTGATTAAGGGTGTCAAGTATTAGGAAGGTACCAATTCAATACCTGCCAAGGCCTAGGGAGTTAATCAATCAATTACTTAAATCTGGTGAGGATTTCGCAATACTCCTTGAGAGTGGGCCAGGCTTTCCCGAGAGGTCTAGGTATACGATAGTTGCCTGGGGTGTATCGAGGCATTTAGTGGTTGATTGGGATGGTGATCTATACGGGGAATTGAAGGATTTAACAAGGAAGCTCGGTAAATTTGAGAACGGTGATATCGCCCTTGGCTACCTCTCGTACGAGGCGGTGATCCACATGGAACCATACCTAAGGAATTACCTGAGGAGACCGCAATGGCCTATTGCCGAGTTCTTTATACCAAGCAACGTAGTCATTTATGATAACCTCCTGGGTAGGGGTTACGTTAGGGGTGAATTACCGAGTAAGGACATTATGGATGTGGGTAATTTCGAGGTTATTGGTAGGGTTGGGGGTACTGGAAAGGAGGATTTCATTAGGTGGGTCGAGAATTCACTTGAGGATATAAGGAATGGTGAGGTTTTCCAAATAGTCCTGTCCAGGTATGGAGACTACTCCGTGAAGGGTGACATAATGGATCTGTACATGAGACTTGCGGATTTAAACCCATCACCCTACATGTACATTGCCAAGTTCAGTGATAAGTACATAGTGGGTACAAGCCCCGAGTTATTGGTTAAGGTTGATGGTGATAGGGCTGAGACGTATCCAATAGCTGGAACAAGGCCTAGGGGTAAGGATCCGATTGATGATTTAAGGCTTGAAGAGGAGTTGATTAATAGTATTAAGGATAGGGCTGAGCACGTGATGCTAGTTGACCTGGCAAGAAACGACATAGGTAGGGTGTGTAGGTTCGGTACTGTTAGGGTCAAGGAGTTATACGCAATTGAGAAGTACCAAAGCGTGCAGCACCTCGTCTCCAGGGTTGAGGGTATACTGGAACGTGGTAATGACATTGTCGATGCCCTATTCGCAACCTTTCCCGCGGGTACCGTTAGTGGCGCGCCAAAGCCGAGGGCAATGGAACTAATTGCGAAGTATGAGGATACAGCTCGGGGTCCATATGCTGGGGTCATAGGGCTCATGCATGGTTATGGCGGTGAATTTGCAATAATGATCAGGACATTATTCCTTCTGAATAATATAGTGAGGATACAGGCGGGGGCTGGTATTGTGTATGACTCAGTTCCAGAGCTTGAGTTTCAGGAGACTGAACATAAACTGGGCAGTTTGAAGATTGCCATGGGGGTGGTTTAATGGACTTAGTAATTATCATAGATAATTATGACTCCTTTACCTACAACATAGCCCAGTACGTGGGTGAGCTTGGGACCAAGCCGCTGGTTTTTAGGAATGATGAGGTTACAGTTAGGATTATTGAGAGACTTAGGCCAAGCGGTATCATAATATCACCGGGCCCCGGTAACCCACTTAATCCTAGGGATGTCGGTGTCTCCAGAGATGTAATCCAGTACTTCAGGGGTAGAGTGCCCATATTGGGTATTTGCCTTGGTCATCAATTAATCGGTGTTGCCTTCGGGGCTAGGATTAGGAGGGCTAGGACTATTAAGCATGGTAAGACTAGCATAATTAGGCTCATTAAGCCCTCACTAATATTTCAGGGGCTTCCTGAGAAAATAGAGGGCATGAGGTATCATAGTCTCGTCATTGATGATGTGCCCAGCGAATTAATAATTACTGCCGTTTCAGAGGATGATAACGAGGTCATGGCAATACAGCATAGAGAATACCCGATATTTGGTGTTCAATTCCACCCAGAGAGTATTGGTACACCAATGGGTAAGGAGATACTGAAGAACTTCCTCTCCCTGGGCTAATTACCATGATGATGGTCAGTATTTCGAGATTATAATTCGAGGTAAATAATCCTTAAGGGGTATGCCGATTAACTTAGATAATAGAATCAGCGAATACTGAATGAGGTCTAGGGATTATTCCTAGGGTAAATAAAGACTAAATACTTAAAAACAATGAGCTATCTAATCTAATTAGTGCTTGGCACTGATTTTATAATTAAGGTTATAGTGATAAGCGCCTCGGGAGCTTTAGCACCCGGGCCATTAACGGCTTCAGCGGCTAGCCTTGGCGCCCGTATGGGTTGGAAGGCTGGTCTTAATGAAGCTATTGGGCATATGACGGTAGAGTTGCCACTGGTCCTAGCCATAGCGTATGGGCTCCATTACGTATTCCAAATACCCATTGTTAGTGCGGTGTTTGGTATTATTGGCGGGGCCTTCCTACTATTCTTCGCCTACCTAACACTTAAGGATGCGTTAAGAGGTAACTTCAATATAAGTGATGTGCCGAAGTATGGCTCAGCAATAATTGCCGGTGCCGCATTATCATTATTCAATCCCTACTTCATTGCATGGTGGATCGGTGTTGGTACACCCCTAATAATGGAGGCTTTTCAATCAATGTTTCTAATTGGAATAGTAATACTGTATGTATCCCATGTGTGGCTTGACTATGCATGGTTAACTTTAATGGCGTCCCTTGGTTCAGTCAGTAGGTTGAAGGTTTCGGTATACAGGGTATTATTAATAGTGCTTGCCCTAGCAATAGTCTATTTTGGAATATCAATGATAATATCCCTAGCTAAATCCCTATAATACCAAAATAATATTTGGCATTATCACACTAACTTCACCATTATTTTGATTATCAGTTCTGGTCATTGGTAGTATACCACGTGTTTTGGAGAGTCATGTGGAAAATAATTAGTGGTTTCAAAATTAATAGTTTTCATAAGTCCGCTTCATTATCTTGACTTCCTTTATCAATTCCTCTTTGTTGTCTTTATCGAAAGCCTTTTATTTAGGGATTGAACTTAGTAATTAAGATGCCAAGTCCCAAACCTGTTGATGGGCTTCCCTACAGGACCAAGATCTACGTCAATAACCAGGTTTTACTCCCTGCAAGGCTCATTAGGGCCTTGGGCATTGACTGGGTTAGGTATGCCGATATAACAATTAGGCATAATGGTGAAGTGATTACGTTGAGGAAGGCCCTCCTCCTTAGGACTAGGCATACCGCATCTAGGCAATTCACAATACCCAGGGAAGTAAGGGAGAAGTATGGTGTAATGCCGTTGGATGAAGTAGAGATACTCGATATAAGGCCCTTAAGGATTAAGGAGGTTAGTACTGAGCAGGTAATTAATGGAAGGATTAGGGAATAACTACTTTAAACTAAATTAATAGGAATATAGCGCCTAATGCGGCAATGCGTTCTCCAGGGTCTTCATTACCGTGTTATTCATATACTCCTCATTTAGGTAGGTCAATTTACCGTGAAGTATTGTCGCGACTACGGCAATATCAACCTCAAAACCCTTAAACGGCGAGAACTTAGCCCTAGACCTAAACTTCTCGGGCTCTATCCTATGCCTAGCCTTTGTATTTATTATTGCTAGGTCAGCGCATGAGCCTTGCCTAATCCCTATATTAAGTCCAAGGAACTTGGCCGGCCTCTCCTGAATGGCTCTC
Organism: Vulcanisaeta moutnovskia 768-28; assembly: GCF_000190315.1. Lineage (NCBI taxonomy): Archaea > Thermoproteati > Thermoproteota > Thermoprotei > Thermoproteales > Thermoproteaceae > Vulcanisaeta > Vulcanisaeta moutnovskia. Next base: position 1,395,035 of record NC_015151.1, on the reverse strand, counting down.
ATTACTGTGCCTAGGTCCGTGAATCCACGACGCCACAGCGTAAGTAATAATGGTGCCGTTGTTTCAAGACCAACAATACCCGGTGGTGCCTCATCATAGGGCTTATCCTTCTCCCAATCCGCATGTGGTGCGTGATCACTAGCCACAATGGGTATTTCACCCCTAACGAACATTGCCAGTAACTCCCTCCTCGTTGGCTCATCCCTAAGCGGTGGATTAACCTTGCAATAGGCAGGTTTCTCAGCCCGGGCAAGGCACTCCTCCTGACTCAGGAGCATGTGGTGTGGGGTTACATCGAAGGTTATGTCGAGACCACTTGACTTAATTATACCTATTGATTGAGGGAGCGTTAGGTGTGTTATGTGGGTCTTCGTACCATACCTATACACCAACCTAATAACATTGTGTATGCAGGCCAATTCAGCCCTCGGATTCCTAATCACATTGTGATGCTCAAAATCCCTAGGCCCACTATACTGATTAATAATTAATGAGTCCTCACAATGCATTATGATTGGTATACCAACCCTAGCAGCCTCCTTAAATAGGGCTTCCAGATATTGATCACCGCCATACTCAGCAACTTCCTCGGGAAGTACCTCACCAATGGCGTAGGCACCATTATCAAGCGCCTCCTTAAGCACCGACAGCTCTTGGGGGGCACCAAAGTAATGCCTAATGTGCATACCAGTCTTTCTATTAAACTCCTCAATCTTCCTCCTCAATAACTCCACCGTCTTTATTGGAGGTTTCGTATTGGGCATGTCACCAACAGCCACATAACCACCGGCCAATGCAGCCTGCGACCCACTAACAGCATCCTCCTTATAGGATAGATCGAAATCCCTGAAGTGCACGTGGATGTCCACAAGGCCAGGAAGCACAATATATTGACTGGGTAATTCCACCCTATTCTCGGTCTCAACTGGTTCATTACCCACGTAGGCTATCTCACTACCAGTAATACCTATGTAGACCTCCTTAACACTACCCCTTACATAAGCCCTGGCCCTAATTAATGTATTAACCCTGGAAGTGCTCATTATGAGCAATTACAAGCCCTTAATTATAAGTTATCCACTGCCCTGCTTATGCATTCAATTTCACTACATCCCTAAAGAACCTTTCATAGCCCATGGACTCAATCATCTTAACAACCTCCTCCCCACCAACGTGAACCACGGAACCCCTAGCCATCACAACGACGCGGGTAGGCTTAACGTAATGAAGTATTTCCGCATGATGCGTGGTGACTAGTATTGCCGTACCCTCCTGGGCAAGCCTAGCTATTGACCTACCTATTATGGCTATACCATCAACATCAAGACCCGAATCAGGCTCATCAAGCATGGCTACCTTAGGCCTGTACATAAGGAGTTGAAGCATCTCAGCCCTCTTAGACTCACCACCACTAAATCCAGCATGCACACCCCTCGTCAAATGCTCAGGCCTTAGACCAAGCTCCGTGGTTAGCTTCGTCATTTCAGCAATGGCCTGCGGTGGCGGTGGATCAGTTATGCGCTTGCCAGCCTTCTTATTTAGCATTGCAGTTATTAAAGTCGATAACCTAACCTCAGGGACGGGAGTGGGGCTCTGCAGGGCAAGCAATACACCCCTCTGAACCCTCTCTTCAGGGTATAGCTTTAGTATTGACTCGCCATCAAGCCTAATATCACCATTGACCACATTATACCTCGGATGACCAGCAATTGTTAGGAAGAGTGTGGTCTTTCCACTACCGTTTGGCCCCATTATGGCAACAACCTCCCCTGACTCAACGGTTAGGTTAACATTATTTAGTATCCTCTTACCATCAACCTCAACACTTAGATCAATCACATCAAGCCTTGCCATTATTGGTCGCGTAACCTCTGTGACACTGATTAAAAACTTTTCGGCAGTGTCTATGTGAACCAATCAATAGAAAGCTTAATAGTTATGTAAAATTATAACGCAATATAGGAGACAATCATGAGTAGGGATGGTGTTAAACTCGAGATCACAAGGACGAACGAACTCTCAAGCATATTGGGCCATGCAAGGCCCATCAAGTGGGAGGTGGAGATTAGGGGTAGGATCACGAGGGATGTCGTTGAGGAAATAAGCAGGGTTAGGGGTGAGCCTGATTGGATGAGGAGGCTTAGGCTTAGGGCCCTTGAAATGTTCGAGAAGCAGCCCTGGCCTAACTGGCTTCCGCTTGAGGGTAACATTGACCTTGAATCTCTCGTTCTCTACGCAAAGCCCAGTGTTGAGAGGGCTAGGTCATGGGATGAATTACCCAGGGAGTTGAGGGAGTATTATGAGACGCTGAGAATACCTGAACTAGAGGCTAAGGTACTGGCTGGGGTTATTGGGCAGGTCGATGGTGGGATCACCTACGAGAGCATTAAGAAGGATCTTGAGAAGGCCGGGGTCATTGCAATGAGCATGGACGAGGCTGTCAAGAGGTATCCAGACCTGGTAAAGCAGTACTTCGCTAGGGTTTTTCCGCCGGAGTATAAGTTCGCGTCGTTAAACATAGCCCTTTGGGGCGGTGGTGTGTTTGTCTACGTGCCGCCTGGTGTCCATGTTAAGATGCCCATTGAACTAGTCATACTAATAAGTAGTGCTGGTGTTGGGCAGTTTGAGCATTCACTAGTTATTGTTGGTGAGGGCGCAAGTGCTGAGTTCATAGTTGCCTGCGCAGCACCAGTATTCACTGGGCTTAGTCTTCATGATGGTATGACCGAGGCATACATACACAGGGGCGCTAGGGTTAGGCTCATAGACCTAAAGAACTGGAGTAAGGATGTTATTTACTTTGGCAATAATAGGGCTATTATTGAGGATAACGCAAGTGTTGATTGGTTGAGTGGTTCCCTGGGTGGTAAGGTAACGATTGTGTACCCAATGAGTGTTCTTAAGGGTGTTAATGCGAGGACGACAATAACAAGTGTTGCCCTTGCTAATGGGCCAACGTGGAAGGAGGAGGGGGCCAAGGTATTCCATAGTGCACCGCACACGTATAGTAAGGTTGTTAGTAAGGGCGTTAGTCTCAACGGCGGTACTTCGGTGTATAGGGGTCTCGTGTATGTTAGGGACGGTGCCAGATACGCTAAGTCCTCTGTCAGTTGTGAATCACTTATTCTGGATGATAATTCCAAGGCTTACACAATACCCCATGAGCAGGTTTTTGAGGAGACGGCAACCGTGACTCACGAGGCCTATACTGGGAGGATTGGTGAGGATAAGTTGTTCTACTTACGTAGTCGTGGCCTTAGTGAGGAAGAGGCCCGTAGCTTAATAGTCCTTGGTTATTTCCATGACGTTATGATTAACCTACCCGTTGAGTACATGTCCATTTTCAATAGGGCCATTGAGCTTGAGCTCTCGAGGATGGGCGGTGTTGGGTAGTTCATTATATTTTATTTCCCGGAACCGGTTTTTAAAGAACCACAGTAGAGGAGTTCGGTGACACTGATGGTTAGTGAATCGACAGAGTCTTTGAAGACCGTTATTGAGAAAAGCTCGGTTGAGGAGTTACTTGGGCCGGAAATGGAGAGGTTGCCCTGGGAGGCCGTCATTAGGGGTAGAATTACTAAGGATATGATTGAGGAAATTAGTAGAATTAAGGGTGAGCCTGATTGGATGAGGAGACTTAGGCTTAGGGCCCTTGAAATGTTCGAGAAGTTGCCAGAGCCTAAGTGGTTGCCTATTAAGGAGGAGATTGACCTGGAGTCCCTGGTACTCTACGCCAAACCCAGTGTGGAGAAGGCTGGGTCTTGGGACGACGTACCCAAGGAGATTAGAAAGTACTATGAGGCCTTAGGCATGCCTGAACTAGAGGCCAGGGTGCTGGCTGGATTACTTGGCCAATTTGATTCTGAGGTTGTTTACCTACATGTAAAGAAGTACCTTGAGGAGAAGGGGGCTGTGGTGACCACAATGGATGAGGCTGTCAAGAGGTATCCTGACCTAGTAAAGCAGTACTTCTCAAGAATATTCCCACCTGGCGAGCACAAGTTCGCGGCATTGCATGTTGCTTTATGGAGTGGCGGTACATTCGTCTATGTACCACCTGGTGTCAAGCTCGACATGCCCATAGAATCCTTCTTCCTAATAGGTAGTTCTGGTGAAGGTCAGTTCGAGCACTCATTAATAATTGCTGATGAGGGCGCAAGTGTTGAGTGGCTTGAGGGTTGCGCAGCTCCCGTTTACAAGGGCTTTAGTTTCCATGATGGTATGGTTGAGGGCTATGCGGCGAGGAATGCCCACCTAAGGATTAACACAATACAGAACTGGAGTAGGAACATTATTAATTTTAATAATAAGAGGGCGTTGGCCATGGAGAACTCGACGGTTGAGTGGGTTGAGGGTAGCCTAGGTAGTAAAGTTAGTTATACGTACCCAAGCACGGTACTCAAGGGTGAGGGTGCCAGGACGAGCATTATAGGCGTTACCATAGCCAATGGGCCATTCTGGAAGGAGAATGGGGCTAAGGCATACCATGATGCACCAAGGACTTCAAGCAAGATTGTTAATAAGAGCGTAAGTATTAATGGAGGCACAGTGGTTTATAGGGGTCTGGTTTATGTTAGGGAGGGCGCTAAGTACACGAGATCCTCAGTATCATGCGACTCATTAATACTTGATGATAAGTCAAGGGCCTACACAATACCCCACGACCAAGTGTTTGAGGATACCGCCACAGTTACCCACGAAGCCTATACAGGAAGAATAAGCGAGGACAAGTTGTTTTACCTACGTAGTCGTGGTTTCGATGAGGGAACCGCCAGGAGCCTGATAGTGCTTGGTTTTATCCAGGACATAACCGTTCGCCTACCCACTGAGTACGCAATGACGCTAAATAGGGTTATTGAACTCGAATTCAGTAAGTTATCTAAGGTAGGATGACTTAAAAGGCTAGGTAAAAACTAGGTGGTCTTGAATGGTTAAGTGGCTTGATGAATTGAAGCTTAGGGCCAGGGAGCTTGCCCAGAAAATACCCTACCAACAAATTAAGGATTCACCATCGATTAAGTACTACACGGACTGGGGCGCCTTTGAGAAGTGTATTGACCCAACCATGGAGATCCACCACGCCCCATTAACCACCAATATACCCTATGAACCCAATATTGTCTCAGTAAACGGTGGCATAGGCATTACGAAGATACCAAGAGGTACCCACGTAATAAGCATTAACGAACTAGGTGAGGAACTAGGTAAATTACTATTTAGGTCAATTGATATTTCCGAATCCAGGGCCATTGCCAGGCACGTTGCCAACCTCGTGGATGGCGCATACGTGGAGATCAATGAGGATTTAAACGAACCTCTCAGAATAGGCATTATAACCTCAACAGAGAAGCCCATGCTATTACCAACACACTACACGGTGCTTGTTAATGATGGTGTCACAGCATCACTAGGCCTATTCACAATTGGTTCTGGGGGTTGCCCATCAACCACGGTCGAGGTCTACCTAGGGAGGGGTTCTAAATTGAATGTATTATTCACAGACATTCATGAGCAAGTCCCTGCATATGCATTGATTAAGGTCATCGCTGGTGAGGAATCATCAATAAACGCCCGCTCATTAATAATGGGAGGCTCAATGAACCACCACAGAGAGGACTACTTACTCCAGGGCAGGAAAAGCAATCTAAACCATCTAGGCCTTGAGATTGGTTATGGAGCCTCAAGGATTGATTACCAAATCAATGCGGTACACACTGGTGAGTATGGAACGAGTTACTCAAGGGTACTGGGGATAGCCAGGGATAAGTCCTTCATAATACATAGGGCTCTGGGCAGGATAATGAATAGCGCAAGGTGGAGTGACACGAGTGTTGAGGGCAAGGTCTTCGTGATGAATGAGGGCGCCTACGCAGCCTCGGTGCCAATAATAATGGTCGATACTGGTGATGTTAATGGGGCTAGGCACAGCGCGGCTGATGCCTCACCAGACGAGGACCAGGTTAATTACCTGAGGCTTAGGGGTATTAGTAAGGATGAGGTTACGGACCTAATAATACATGAGGTTGTCTCTCAATTCATTGAGTCACTACCCAGGGAGTACGCGGTTGATGCTGAGGCCATTAGATCACTAATAATGAGTAAGATAGTGATTAAGGATTAGGTGCGTTACTCACGTATTGCCTCAATACATGCAAAGCCAAATCGCTCTGCCTCACTTAACTTAACGAATTTGGGTTCCTCAAAGTACTCACCAACTCCCCTGGACAGTACGGCAACGACCCTATCACTCACTGAGAACCCAAGGGGCTCCAGGATTCTCTTAATCTCATTAACGGTGTAGAAATGAGCTGCTCGGTAAAACCTATGCCCCTTCCTACCTAATTCCATGTAGTACCTGCCGTGATCACTATCCCTAGGCACAATACAGGTTATTAACCTACCACCTGGTCTGAGTATTCTGTGAACCTCAGTAAGGGTTTTCTTCGGATCATCAAGGAAGCATATGGTCACCACAATAACCGTGTAATCAAAGGATGAATCCCTGAGGGGCATGGACTCACCAACACCAACCACAACATCAATACCCCTATCCCTAGCTAACTCGGCCATTGCAATGGCGGGCTCTAGACCCATTGGTATACCAACCCTACCTGCAAAGAACCCGCTACCAACACCAATCTCAATGCCAAGGCCCTTAGGCACCAGCATTGAGACTGCCTTAACCTCGGACTCTGCCGTATCCACGTGCTTCACGTACCAATTATCGTAATCCCTAGCGTATTTATTGAATATTGGTATTGATGACAGAGCCATCACCCATACGTATCAAGCGTTATTTCAGCAATATCATAACTATACTCGGAGACCCTCCTAATACTCTCCACAATCATCATCAACCTACCACCAATATCAACGTGAAGTCCACTGCCATAAATTGACTTAATAACCTCAAGGCTCTTACTCCTCATGGCAATCCTCCTATCCAGGACCTCCATGGCTTCATCAACATCACCATTTATGAAGGACATAACGGACTTCCTAAGTATATCTACGGAGTTTAGACCAAGTTCAACAACATCCCTCACTATTGGTAAATCACTTAATTTACAACATGATTGATACGCCTCACTAATTATTTGGGCAATCCTCCATGAATGATCACCAGACCTCTCTATCGACTTAGAAACCATTAGTGCATTCACAAGCTCCCTGGAACTATTAACCTCCAATCTAGAGAGTATTGATTGGTCGGTGATGCCCATCATCACCAACCTCTCAATGAGTAGGTATAACCTATCAACCTCATTGTCCCTATCAATTATGTCCCCAGGATCGAGGCTCGAACCACTGAGTATGTCGAGTGAGTCCTTAAACATGCCAAGCACTGTTAATATCATCCTATTTAGCAGCCTCCTAATGGGTACCTCGGGCGCCGGTGTTACGAATCTAAACACCACGTAATTATTATCCTCCTCAATAACCTCAGCACCAGAAATCCTCTCCTTAACTAACTCCTTAACCTCCTCCTTAATACCAATATACTTACCAAGCCTAACCCTAACCTCATCAACACCCCTTAGGTAATGGGTTATTAACTTCCTAAGTACGTACTCAGGATTCTCCCTATCAACCTCAACAACATTGTTAATACCGGAACCACGGGCTAGACGGCCTATGGGTATTACGGCAATGTGATCACCCATAAAACGTAGTAAAACGTGGGAACCAGCACTAATGCCCAGGGCGGAGACCCACTTCTTGGGTATTGTAATGGCTATTGAAGACCTACCCGAAACCACAACCTTCCTAACCTCCTCCTCAACCATCACTCTCAATAATTACAGCCCTGTACTAAGCATAATAAATTTACTTTTCCTCAAAGAAAGAAAAATACCTAGATTTTAGTGATCCTCGACACTAAGGGGTGTATCAGCCCCACGTTGGTGAGCTTGACTTTGACGAGCTACTTGATGATTGTTGGGAGGAACTTGTCGTGGTTGAGTTTGTTGTTGTGCTCTGTGTTGTGGATGATGAAGACGTTGTTGATGGTGTACTTGAACTGTTGGAGCTGGAGGACTGCTGAGGTGGGCTTATGGATGAGGGAGTTGTTGAGGATTGTTGGGTTGAGGATGACGTGTTTGAGCTACTTGATGATGATGCTCCCCAGGTTTGTGTTGATTGGTATTGAGTATGCGCGGTGTTGCTGTTATTGCTCACGGATTTTCCAGTGGGTATGTAGTAACCGTACACGAATATCACAGCGCCTATTATCAGTATCACTATTGATAATGCCAGTATTACCGTATTACCTATAGATCCTGTCTTTTTCCTCATATTACAGATCCATATACCTACTTATTTAAAGGACTATATACTGTAATTAATAATTTATGAAGTATTTTGATAGTTAACAAAACTAGACTAAATTCTGAAAAAGAGTTATATATAAGTATCATGGCTCAATCACGATGGTCGACAACATGGATCTTGGGTTTAGGGTTGGTGGTGGAATACTCTCTATTGCCTGGGCTGGTATACACACTATCCTGGGACTTGACTTAATGCGTATTATGTCCTTAGCAGTTGTTGGTTACTTCTTCCTAATTGATGCCGTATTAAGTATAGTGATTGCCATAGTACTACTTATAGGCTTTAGACTACTCTTCATACCTGCCCTAGCCTTTTGGTGGGCCAATTACCTATTATTAACTGAATCCAGGGTATTCCCTGCACCAGTCCTTGGCTTCCCACTACATACGTATAACCCCTACGTGGTGGTAACGTTCATACTGGACATACTACTGATAATCATCGTGACGGCACTGTGCATACATAGGAGGTAATCACTGGGTTATGTCTACTATAGATCGATTAAAAATACTTGGCTTTGCCGTAGTTAGCACGGCACCGCTTTCACTTGCCACCCTGCACCAGGATCCATTGGTTACGGCAGCCACAGCGTTGTCAGCATCAATGATAGCGGTGACGGTATACGCCCTCGTTAGGAGTCACTGGGATTACCCTGGGCTCTATTATTACGTTAACTCCGTGTCAAGGACCCTAGGGCTCATACAACTCTACAGTTGGCTAATTAGCTACTTCCTCTACGTGGTATACACCGTGGACTACATAGACTATTACGTACTAAACATACCTGATCCAATAGCCAATGCCCTAACCATAGCGCTACCCATCGCCTTCTCGATAATGGTACTCACAGAGACCTCCTACTGGTTCATCCTAGGCCTAGCCCTGTCCCAAGTGGTTCTTTCATTACCAATTCCAACACTCGGTTGGGCCTTCTCGGTAAGCCGCACGGTACCAGCACCACAGACGGCCTTCCTCAATGTCTTATCATCAAGCCTACTGATCGTGTGCATAACCCTAACGCCCTACATTAGGGGCGACTCTAGGTACGCCAGGTATGTGGTTTACGCCTTCGCACTATCCTCGGCACTCATGGTCATGGGCAGCTTCTTCAAACCCTCGCAGTTGGTTGTGGAATTAACGAGCATCAGTGATGCAGGCCTAATACTGGCTGAGTACACGGCACTTTATAACCTGCTGTACCATGGCCTTGGGATTAATAGGGTTAGGGCTATAGTGCCCGCCTTAGTCATAGCCCTAGCAATAATCAGCCTAATTAATTATTCGGGGTTTTACCTAATAACGATATACCCATCGGTGGCCGACCTATACCTAACGCTGTTCATAGTTATGGTGGCATCAATAGGGTATCTGAGGGATTGGTACGTGGTACCGTCAATAATAGCCTCAGGGCTCATGCTCTACGGAGAGTATACGGTGATTTCAGAGGCCCACGGGCTCTACCTATACGAGGTCATTGCGGCTTTGGTAATACCCATAGTCATAGGCCTAGTATTTAGGAGAGTCCGCGGAGGCGTGTTACGTGAGGTAAGCGGTTAAAAGGCTCATTAATTCGCTTATAACTTGGCTATGCTTAGGGTGTTGGTTACCGGGCCGCCGGGTGTTGGTAAGACTACGCTCGTTAGGAGGGTTGCCGACCACGCAAAATCCCTGGGCCTGGAGGTCTACGGCTTCGTGACCACGGAGGTTAGGGAGGGTGGTTCTAGGGTTGGTTTTAGGATAATCGACATAAACAGTGGTAAGGAGGCTTGGCTAGCCCACGTTAGCCTATTCGCCGGCGGGCCTGTGGTTGGTAAGTACAATGTCAATGTTAGGGCCATGGAGGAGGTGGGGATACCGGCCATTAAGGCTGCGAGGCCTGGCTCGTTGGTGGTGGTTGATGAGATTGGTAAGATGGAACTAATGCACAGTGGGTTCCTAAGGGTTCTTGAGGAGGTTGTGGATGGCGTCCACTTCCTAGGTACGATATACATGGCGTATAGGAGTAATAGGTCCGTGGCTTCATTCGTGGATAAGCATGGATTTAGGATTATTGAGTTGACGAGAGTTAATAGGGACCAAGTACTCGATGATTTAACCAGGGGATTAGAGAGGGAAATTAAGCCGAGGCAGTAATTAGGGCGATCATCATCAATAATGAACATTAGTAGGTTTTATCTAATAATACGCGTGGTTGTGACGAAGTATCATGTTGTCTGATTGAAGGATCAATTAAGGACTTAATGATAGATATTCCGTAATTAAACGCCGTATTCACGGACTAGCCTGGCCATGTATCCATCAATAACCTCGTAAATACCTCGCTCAACTTCCCTAACCATGTACATGTTAACCAGGGCCTTTAGGCCCGTGGTGAAGGTCTTATCATCTATTGAATGTCCAATTAGGGATTCAGCAAGCCTCTTAATCTCAATCCACCTGGCCCTACTCAACGTGGCCAACGCCCTATAAGTAACTAGCTCATACCTTCCCAACTTACTGAGTTCATCCTTAATAACCTCCTTGGCAATGCTCCTCAGGGCCTCCATGGCCTCTGGATGGCTCTTACCACTCGACCTGAGGCTTCCGTAGTACGTTAGCCAACCAACAATACCGTCGAATTCATTCACTGCATTCTCAATCTCGATGTCACTAATATTAATGCCACAATTCCTCGAGCTAATTCTCAGGAATTCAATGGATTGTTCCCTGGTGAAGGGCTTAAGCTCAAACCTAATCAATGGTCTACCCAGGGATTCAGGGCTCTTCATTATTAGGCGTGTGGTACCAACGAGAGAACCGCTAAAGATGAACCTAACCCTGGACTCGTTATAAGCCACGGAGAGAAGAGAGGGAAGCTTCGGACTAATTATGTTCTGAATCTCGTCAATACCAATAACAACATCGCCCAACTTCCTGATCAAGCCCTCAATAGTTACCATGGGCCTTCTCTCAATATCTAACTGAAGCATGGCTAGGTTAAGCTTAACCTTAATGTTCAGTCTCTTAACCTCATCAATGAGCCTAAGTCCAAGGCCCTTAAGTCCCGTTATTGTTGATGCATCGATGTAGATACCGCCAAGCTCGTTAATCACGACCCTCATAACTGTGGTCTTACCAACCCTTCTAGGACCAAGGATGACCGGCCAAAAGCTATTATTTAACAAACGCTTAATCTCCTCAATCTCACCATCCCTACCAAACACAAAATCCCTACTAACCTTAGGCCTAGTATCAAAGAAGCCACAGGGAACTGGTGCCATACCAGTTACTGGTGTAACACCAGTTTTTAATCCTTGCCAGGTATATCTACGAGAAATAGAAATAAATACTTAAACAAGGGTCACCTTAACACCGATCTTCTCGGCTACGGCTGCCTGTGCCTTATCGCTGGTTATAAGTTCCATATTTTTCTCCAGGGCTAACACTATGAATATTGCATCATATATAGTAATTCTATGCTTCACAGCGAGTTCGAGGGCTTTCATTAAATATTCTCTCTGATCGATGATCGGTATGGTATCTTCCAGTAGGGTTTTGATGATGGTGAGTGCCGTATCGTAATTCGTCTCACCCCTAATTACCTTCTTCCATAACGCATTAGCCACTTCTTTAATGGCTAAGTCAATAGTTATCACGCCATCCATCATCAACTCCCTAACCCTCTCCCAACCAATTTCACGTGCGAAGTACTTTATGAGAGCTGACGAATCAATGACTCTCACGGTCCTCCCTCACGGACATCACTGAGAAGCCCTCCTCACTCGGTTTAATGTTACTTAGCAGTTCGTCCCACATTGAGATGTACTTCCTAATCTTAACCTTCAGCGCAAGCTCCTCAAGAAATCTCCTAACCTCCTCATTAATGTCAATACCACTCTCCTCAAGCAGTCTCTTAACCTCCTCCCTAACTCTAACACTGATTACTACTGTTCCCATGCAAATAACCCTTGTTCTTAATCGCATACATATTTATAAACATATCTGTCTACAGTACAGTAAACATAGTAAAGCATTAATGCTATTTCTAAAAATTATTTCAACTTATCAATGAATTAAGAAGTACCTCATAATTAAGAATAAAACATACAAGCGTGTATGAGTATATGTATGGTGCTACCCAGGTGGGTTTGGGACTATATTAGAACGATAATGGAGGGTGGTACATACGCTGAATTGAGAGGCTGGTTCAGGGATCCAGTTGCGCCAAGGCACTCAGCTAGGCCAACGGTGTCTGAGGTCTCATCACCATGCCCAACAAAACGCGATGCATACCTAAGGCGTGTTACTAAAATACCCATGGAAGACACGGAGGTCCTAAGGCTTGGCAGGTTAATTCACGAGGTCTTCCTGACACCATTTAGAGAGTCAATACCATTCTCGCAACTCGATACTAAATTCGAAAGCATAATCAATGAGTACGGCGATCTAGGCGTCAGGTATAGGGCCCAGTTATACGAGGTTTATATAAAGGCCGTGACCATGGCCCTCAATGCCCGTGAGGAGGGAATACCAATCAGCGTTGAGCCAGCAATACCGGGGGCACCAATCGGTCTCTCTGACATTGTTAAACCGGACATACTCGTGGGCTTCATACCCGTGGAGTTAGTGACCTCATCACTAACGGAAGAATTAACTAGTAGGAAGGACATAGCCGTTACAGCATATGCACTAGCCATAGAGGCTTGGATAGGCCACCCAGTGGACATAGGCGTAGTACTTCATGTAAGTATTAATGGTAAGCCGAGACTCACCTGGAGGGTCATTAAGATAGATGATACGTTAAGGAGAGCCTTTCTGGACATGAGGGATACTGTAGCAAGAATTATTGAGCACGGTGATGACCCAGGACCAGCAAGCTCCTGCTCAAGGACCTGCCCATTCTATGGTGTCTGCCATGGTTAATGAAGTATACATAACAGATCCAGGAACGAGGATCATGGCCAGGAAGGGTTCAATAGTGATAATGAGTAGGGACGGCAATAAGCAAGTGTTACCGCCGAACGTAGAGGAAATAATCATTGCAACATCCAGAGCCTCAATAACATCAAAGGCAATTAGAATGCTTTCCATGAAGGGCATAAACCTAGTCTTCCTAAATTCATTCGGAGATCCCGTGGCATTAATGCTACCACCAGTAATCAATAAGACCGTAATGATTAGGATTAAGCAATACGAGTTATTCCTAAATAATGAATTAAGGCTTGAACTGGCGCGTAGGTTGATCGCATGCAAGATAGAGAACCAGGCCAGACTCGTTAGATACTTCGCTAAAAGCCGCAGGGAATCCTCATTAAATGATATAGCCTACTCATTGTCATCATTTGCCACGCAACTAATGTCCATAGAAATCAAAAGACTAAACTCAGAGATTATAGAGGGCATTGAGGCACAAGCAGCCAATAAGTACTGGGATGTGGTTGTGTCATTACTACCCACTTGGCTTGGATTTCATGGCAGGAATCCAGAGGGCACGGACTTAATGAACCTAGCCCTGAACTATGGCTATGGAATACTTTACTCAACAATGGAGAGGTACCTAATAATGGCTGGGCTAGATCCATACCTAGGCGTGCTTCATACAATAAAGAGTGGGAAGCCATCGCTTGTCTTTGACATTGTTGAGGTATTCAGGCCCATAGCCGTGGACAAGGCATTAATAATTGAAATAGATAACACAAAACTAAGTATATTTAATGGTTTTTTGGACTACGACTCAAGGAGGGCGATAGCCAGGATAATACTCAACAACCTAAATAGGGATTACATAAACCCGAGAACAAGCAGGAAATCACCACTAACCGAGATAATGAAGCACGAGACTTGGTACCTCGCGTCAATAATTAGGGATGGTAATGTTAAGGATTACGAATGCTTCACCTGGGTGTTTTAAATGTATGTGATAGTCTCATACGACATAAGCGATGATAGGAGGAGGTTCGAAATAATGAGTAGGCTAAAGGCGATGGGCTACGTAAGGGTGCAGAGGAGTCTATACATGGCGAGGGGCGGCAGTGCCCTGGCAAAGGACACGGCAAGGGCATTAACGAGACTCATGGGCAGGGAGTACTCAGTGGTAATTCTCATAATAGACGGACAAACACTAAACAACGCAATAAAACTAGGCACTGCAAACCTAAGCATAATAAGTGAACCGATGGTGATTTGATGGATTATATCCCAATAAGCATGGTGAAGGAATACACCTACTGCCCAAGGCAGGCATACCTAAAGATCATGATCATGAGGGAGCCGCCCACAGAATCCATGAAGTACGCAAAGCAGGTACTAAATACGGAGAAAATAATAAGGATCATAAGAGAACAGGGAATACAGGGAGAGATCAAGCTAGAGGTACCTGTGAAATCCACAAAACTCGGTATAGTAGGCAGGGTAGATGCCGTGGTAATAAACGGAAGTAAGGCAGTAGTAATAGAGACGAAGTTAAACATAGGAAGTAGGAAGAAGCTATACATGAAGTATAACCATGTACTGGCGCAGGCAACGGCATATGCAATGGCTATTGAAGAAACCATGAAAGTTACTGTGGATAAAATACTAATCATAAACCAGGAAAGAGAAGTAACGATCACAATAAGACCAACACCAAGCCTAAGAATATGGATAGAAAGAGCAATACAGGACATGAGAAAACACATACAAAACCAAGAACTACCACCAAAAACAACAAACAAGGCAAAATGCAAAGCCTGCTACTTCAAAGACATATGCCCACCATAAAATACCTCATCAAAACAATAACATTTAATTCAACATCACTTCACCAAAGAAAATAACCCTCCATCCTCTTCAGAAAACATCGTGATATGCCAAACTATCCCTCCAAAGTCTATGTATGTAGCTCTTATCCTTCTATTCTCTTTAGAGAATATCTTATACGTCACGTTAAACCACTGCCAAATCAATGTAGATGCGTATCCTTCTATTCTCTTTAGAGAATATCATGGGCTCGTATACGCTGGCTTATTCCCAAGTAGGAGTGAGGTCATTCCTTCTATTCTCTTTAGAGAATATCCTGTTCGCGCCGGGCTCGCTGTTCTTCTGCTCGAGGATATCGAAGATACTTCTATTCTCTTTAGAGAATATCCGTGCTGAAATGATTGGAAAGCTCGGGCTACGTTGTCCAATATGACTTCTATTCTCTTTAGAGAATATCAAATACATGACTTACTGCTTTGTTTCGACAAGCAGTACTGTAATACTTCTATTCTCTTTAGAGAATATCGGGCGCAAAGCCTATGGTTGGCTTCCCGCACTTTGGGCACGTGAAGTACTTCTATTCTCTTTAGAGAATATCGAGGATCATCGAGGTACCCTACGTATTCAAGCAGAGGGAGAGACTTCTATTCTCTTTAGAGAATATCAGGTCATTGGGATTGACATCGCATTGCTTTATTTTATCTATGTGTCATCAAGACTTCTATTCTCTTTAGAGAATATCGTTCAAGTAGCTCCGCGCCGGTGTTCACGCTTAACATGACGGTTAACTTCTATTCTCTTTAGAGAATATCGAATATGACCGTCATGCACCATCACCGTAATGTTCATGTGCAATGATTCCACTTCTATTCTCTTTAGAGAATATCATTATTGTTTTCATTAATGATGATGGGCTTTTCCTTTGGAATGATTACACTTCTATTCTCTTTAGAGAATATCCATACTCATGGCGAGCCCCACGGGGGCGACGTGCACAATCACGGACTTCTATTCTCTTTAGAGAATATCTGTTCACGTACCTTCCGGCCTCTAGGTTGATGGATATATCTGATACTTCTATTCTCTTTAGAGAATATCCACGATTGGTGAGGCTGCAGGTATTGCGGGTAGTCTAGCGGCTGCACTTCTATTCTCTTTAGAGAATATCGCAACGAATAACCATAATGGTGTTGGTGATTACGTGAGTGGACTTCTATTCTCTTTAGAGAATATCCGGCAGAACTTCAACCCCAGTACAAATGGAAGGTCAAAACCCCAGAAATGAACTTCTATTCTCTTTAGAGAATATCACGTCCTCAGGAATGCCGAGGCATTCATTAACCTGTACAGCAATGAGACTTCTATTCTCTTTAGAGAATATCCGTGCAGTCACTACAGTTAATGAGCAGTCAATTGCAGGGGCAGTTTACTTCTATTCTCTTTAGAGAATATCTACACTAAGGATGGTAAGAAAGTCATAGTTTCACACAGTGATTTTTTTACTTCTATTCTCTTTAGAGAATATCGCTTCACGTTTATTAAACCCTTGATTAATTGCATGGCTTCCTTCCACTTCTATTCTCTTTAGAGAATATCCCTCGGACCTAGGTTAGAGGGGTATATGTTAATCACGAGCACATTGTACTTCTATTCTCTTTAGAGAATATCCACCCCTCAACTGCAGGGTGAGTGTGTAGACAATCACCGTGGTGAACTTCTATTCTCTTTAGAGAATATCCTCGTCCAGCACCCTCACGATTTCATCCTTGTTCTCCCTAATGAAGTCGACTTCTATTCTCTTTAGAGAATATCCCCAACCTGTACTCGTGGTTTGAGGGTCAGGAAAACATACTTCTATTCTCTTTAGAGAATATCGAAGAACGGTGGTTTTTACACGCTTGGTGATAGGGTGAAGGCGTACTTCTATTCTCTTTAGAGAATATCAAAACACTCGTGAGTATTTCATCAGCACGCTTCGGCTCGTCCACTTCTATTCTCTTTAGAGAATATCACGGTAGCCCTACCTTGATTGACTTGCTGACTGACTTGCTGATTACCTTGCAGACTTCTATTCTCTTTAGAGAATATCCAGAGACGGGCGTGATACTGGCAAGTTGAAAAACAATGTCACTTCTATTCTCTTTAGAGAATATCGGTGGAATCACGTGTCTCCCAGCCGTATATGAAGGAAACAATACTTCTATTCTCTTTAGAGAATATCTAAGACGTTATTTTATAAGCTTATTTATAAGTCTTTCTTCATGAATATGAGCTAATTAATGGAATAATTATATCTATGTACGTTTATGGTACGTGTTTGTTCTTACGATTGTTTTGTCAGATTATTTATTATTCTGATGTTTGTGTTCAGTTTCTTATTATTGTAGTTGTTCCCACAATTATTTATCCCATGCATTGCGCTATTGCGTCTTTACTGTGCCCACTAGTATTGTACCTAACGGCGTTAATTCATAGTGGTGCGCCTTACCCCTCTTCTCATAATTAATTAATCTCTTCCTAACGAGCCTCACAAGTATTCTTTGCACTTTGGCCATCGACATGCACTCACTTACTTTCTTACACTCCTTTCTATACTCGTTTAGTATGTCCTTAGCCCTATGCTTGCCAAGGCCTATCAACCTTAGAACCCTGTACTCATCAAGCATTAGGTCAGCCAGTTTAGGTACCACGGGCCAGGGAATAACCCTCTCCTCAACACTCTTAAATAAAGCCCTGACTGATGGACTCTCCTCCTCAAGCATTGCGAAGACGCTATCCATGGTAATACCCACGTAAGGACCCACAGAGGCTAAGGCCAGCGCCAGAAACATCAATGCCGTGCTAAGCCACCTAAATCCACCAGCCATACCAATTATGACCCTACACGGTACATAAGCCTCAATTAGAGACCTAAGCCTAGCTACACTAGTTGCAATGCCGTCCTTAGGATCAAGCCAAACATCAACAACATTAACCTCACTATCTAACTCATTAATGAATTTATGAAGTGCCTCCATAGTTTGAATTGGCTGTTCCCTACGGCCTCTAAGAATGCCCTCAGGCACAATCCTGGGTTCACTATTCACTAGAAAAACCACATCACCACCCACAGGCCCAGCCCTAGCCAATGCATGCTTCGCATTACCTGGATAAAGCCCAACACTAACCACCACACACTTCCTAACACTCAACTTCTCCATATATTGAGAAGCATACTAAAACAAAGTATATAAACACTTTCAACTATTCAATATCAATGAGTCAGACATACCCGGAAGAAACCCAGAAAGAGAGAACAAATTACCTTGAGTCCATCATAAACTCTCTAGCTGTCTTAGCAAGTGAGAAGATTTATGGTCCGCTGGATGTCCTCGCATCAACACCAGACCCACAATTAGCATATGGAGTGCTCTACAATGCTATACGTTATTTAGCATCTCAGAGTTACTCAACACCTTCAGAGGAGGACATAGATAAATTATTTGCAATTGCCAGCAAGAGACCGGAAATACTTAGGGAGGTTGCCATAAAGGCATTAATTAGAGGTGTAAAAATGAGGTCTAGTAATAAGAAAGAAGCAATGCAGGTGCAGACAAAATAGGTGATTCTGATGGTTTTCGTATCAATGAGTTTTAGGTTCAGGATCGATGTCGAAGCCGCTAATATGGTAGAATCCGTGGGTAATTATTCGAGACATAGAGTCGTGCCTATAATAGCGCAGTACTATGATGGAAACGGTGGTTTAAGGTATGAGCTTACGTACTTACCTGCAATAAGTGGCCAATCACTTGCAAATGCTTTTTCAAGGGCATTGACCGACATAGCATTAAGCAGAAACCACCCGGTTTGTGACATGTGTAGAAATTACGAAAAAATCGGTGGTTTTCCCAAGAGACCTACATTAAGTGATAATGATTCTATCGACAAAAGAGTAAAGGAGTGCATTGTCGAGGATGTCACAGGTTTCATGGCAACTAAGGGTGGTGAGAGAGGTGAAGTTATTAAAAGGACGTCTAAGATATGGTTTAGTTACATGATCCCGGATGCAGATTCTATAAAGCATGCACCACCTATTCCTCAATTTCATGTCCGTTATAGCACTAATGAGAATGAGCAGATGATTTTTTCTATCGAAAGTGGATCAGCAATTTATAGAGTTAAGATTGCTATAGACATTGATAGTATTGGTAAATTAACAGATAATAAATATGTTGATAACAGGCTTGATAGAATTAATGATGTCTTTGATGCATTAGCATTAATGTTTAACGGATATATAGGCGCTAAAAAAGCACGATACTTACCTCAGATGGAATTCCTTGGCGGTATTGCGTCAATTTCACACCCATATAGATTTATGGTAACTCCAGCCAAAGCTAAGCTGGTTAAGGATAGGCTTGAGTCATGGTATTTATATGATACTGTTACAAGAGCCACAAGATTTCTAAGTATCTTTGGCAATAAGGTTCGACTCTCAATATATTATGCCGATAAGGAATTTAACACCTTACTGGCTTCTAAAGATATAACGATAGAAGGAGCCGACAGTCTTGAGGATTTAATCAGTAAAGTGAGGAACTCTGTGCAGAAGCTAATTTAGACGAAGTAATAATGAGGGTATAGACTATGTTAAAATCAAAATTCCTCATTCTCGTTACAGTCGATTTAGAGACTTTCTCTATTTTACCTCCCCACGTATTAGCGTCACGTAGTATTCCTGTTCCAACACCATTAACACTTATTGGAGCCTTACTCTATCCTGTAATGGAGGATAAGTACGGTGTTCGTGAGCCAAATCCAGACAATCTTTATAAGGAAGCATACAATATAGGTATTCATTACGTAACATTTAGGGCTGCGCCCTACGCTACAGTCATGACTCTCGAGAGGGCGATGTCGATAACGTACCAGAGGCGTCTAAAGGAAATGAGTACAAGTATCATTAGCAAGTGCATTGACGTGTTTACTGAAATCGAGAATTACGGATTGAAGGCGACAGAAAACAAATATGGAAGTAATAATGAGTGTATTAAACAATATAAAGAGGTTATTGCTAATACATTCGCAGTTGCGTCGAGGGGCATTACGGTATTCAACGGTACATCATATATTGCTTATATCGTGAATAATGAGGAATTAGTGAAGTATGCTTGGCAAATTGTAAGGATTGGAAGGAAGGAAGATTTAGTCGTTGTACGCGATGTTAAGCTCGTAGGACTTAATGAACTTAAGCCATTAGGTGACGTTTCATTCAACAGCAGGTTTTATGTGCCTAAGGAACCCATTAAGGGCGAACCCATGAATGCATCATTATGGCAAATGCCAATCTACATAAACGGCTCTGTGCATGAAGAAGACGTGTATGTACCACATGGCTTATTTAATTCAACCATTATGGTGGACTCGACCAAGGCAATTACGTATGAGGTGACTATTGACGGAATGAAGGAATTCATCGTTATTCCGAGAGAGGTGATTGAAAATGCCTAGCAAAAAATCGATAGTGGATAAAGAAACAGGTGGGACAGTGGTGATTAACTTCGATAATCTCTATAGTTATAAGTACCTGAGCTATTCGTGGTTTGTAAGATATGCACTTGCATTAACGATTAATGCGCCAAACGACCCATTTGAGGGTTCAATTGACCCTGCATTAATAAAAAGCGATAACACATTGAAGACAATTAACGAGAAAATTCAAGAATTACTGAGCCATAGCAAGAAATCTAAAGTTAACAGTGTTTGGAAGCCGTGCGTGAATAATTTAACCAATGATGACTTACTGGATCCGAATGACTTCGAGGCCTATGTTAAAATAAACACTGACTGCTTCATGAATTTCGAATTCAAGGAGTATACGAGGGTATTTGGTGGAGCGGGAGAAAAAACAGGCAATGCGGTAAGCGTGCCGAGGGCAATCGCCAAGCTAGCCAAGTTGGGTAAGGCATTGACGTATACTGGCGAGTCGTACTTATTTCTTGACATTGACTTTTTATTGCAAAGAAACGTCTATAACTTGGTTAATTTCTTCGTGAGGAGCATTAATAAATTTAAGAAGGAAATAAGCAACGCAACAAAACTTGTTGGTTCGGCGGCACTAATTGTCGACGCACTTCGCAAAGAGGGATTAAGCACTAGGATTAAGGACTTGCTTGAGAGAGGAGTAGTCATGTATGATGTAACGGATAGTGGTGCTTCAATGATAGACTTAACAAGCATCATTAAGCATGTTAATAACCTTAGACTCGCATCGTTTATTCATAGCCTAACCATGCTCATTAATTACCCAATAGCAAGGGATCTACTTAACAAAGTTAGCGAGGCCGTGATTACGTATACGAATACTCATAGCCTATTGCCAGTTTATGAATTCATAAGATATGCAATAACAACATTAGGGAACGAGGAAGTCAGGAAGGAGCTAGGCGATCGCTCGCATGATTTGATTCATGAATTATCTATGATGGGGGGATTATACCATGAATATTAGGCCAGGCATTAATAAAGCCCTGGAACTCATTGAGGGTGGGCATAATCACATTATTCTTGAGTTGCCGACGGGTTATGGCAAGAGCACCGGTGGTCTGGAAATCTATAGGAAGCTAAGTGAACTCGGTATTCCCGAGGACAGGGTCATTCATGTACTGCCGCTTAGGGCTGTTGTTGAGGATTTAGCCAGAAGATTTTATGGAATACTCAACGATAAAGTTGCTTATCAAGCTGGTATTCATAATATAACGATTGATAAGGGAAAGATTATTAGGAAGTCACCGTTTTTTGATGCTGATTATAACATAACCACGTTTGATTCCTTCATTCATAATACGTTTAAGATACCCATTACCGAGGTATTCAGGGAATTGCGTCATTATTATATTCCATTTGCAAGAATATATACATCTAGTGTTATTTTTGATGAAGCTCATATACTTATTGATCCACGTGAGAAAAAGATGTTAACGGGTTTCTTAGCTAGCTTAGAACTACTAAAGAATGCTGAAGATCCAGTAATCATTATGTCTGCTACATTAACGCAAAACGTGAGAAGCGCAATAAGTAATGTACTGCCTGACGCAGTCTTTATCAGGCTTGGAAGTAAGGATGAAAGTAACAATAATAATATCATCATACGCGACGTCGATTTCGAGGAAAAAATCGGTAATACAAGATATAGCATTAACTTCATGAACGCCAAACCCATTGATATTATTAATAAGGTAATAAAGCTCGTCAATAATGATGAAAAGAACGTACTCATTGTCATTAACAATATTGGCTTTGTAACGAAGCTCTACGAGGAATTAAAAAATAGGGGTATTCCCGTTGGCTTAGTACATGGCGAATTAACAAGAAGAGATAGGAGCAGCGTCATTAATAACTTGGATAATGATAAATATAAAGTACTTGTTGGCACTAGCGCGATTGAGGCTGGTATTGATAAATCATTTAATGTATTAATAACAACACCCGATGATGCGGCAAGCCTTGTACAGAGGGTCGGGAGAATTTGTAGGTATAGTGAGTGTAATGGTGAACTATACTTCATATGTGAGGATGATGGGAATGATAACATCAAGTATAGTAAGAAGTTATGTGATTACTTAATGAAGAAAGGCAGTAAAATTAATTGGAGATTACCGTATTCAAAGGATGGCAATATTAGCTATGTTGAAATGCTTGAGGAATTCAAGCCGTATAAGGAAATCGAGGTGTCTCACGATTATTTACTAAGCTTCAAGGCATTAGAAAGACCCTATATACCTCACGACTTAATTAATTACCTATTTAATAAGCAGTTTAACTTTAACCTGGCTAGGAAGGAATTAATCGAGGTTTATGTAAGAGGGAGGGACGAATTCGCACGTGCGAGTCCTGACGATGTCGTGCTTGATTCATACACGACGGATCTCGATAATGCACCGATTGACTGCATTGAGTCGTTGGGTTACGTTGATGAAGAGCCAGTACTTATTTCTGACTCATCTTTAGTCCAGGACTTCAGAGACCCAGATAGAATAGCCAATGCTTATGGAAAATTCGTAGAGAATTACGAAGCCACGCCAATCATGATAATCAAGCCTAATTGCTATAGGGGTGCATGATCATGTGCTGGGCAAACTACCCTAATCACGGCATTAAGGAGAAGCTGGAGCCCTTAGGTATTCATTTAATTAATGTTGCCGAGGGCATGCTTAAGCACCCCGACTTTAAGAGAATAAGCAAAAAACTAAGTAAGGCGTATGGTATCGACACCAAGGTATCTCAAGACATTATCTTCCTAATTGGGTTACTCCATGATATTGGGAAGGCACATACCAAGTACCAAAGAGAGCTAGAGAAGGGGTTCAGCAAGCACGAGTTCTACTCAGCATTTGCAGTGAACTACGTCCTTACCACGAGAAATGTCGATGAAACAATTAAGACCCTCATCACCTACCCAATAATGCTTCACCACTACGCGCAAAGGTACGACGCCAACAAGGCATACGGAGGCGTGTCGAATGAACTCGGCATTAAAGAATCACCAGTTCTCCCAATCCACAAGCAATGCATTAAGGACGTAATCAAAGCATTAACTTATGGGGAATCAACCGTAGTCAGCGACTTAGGCAAGGACATAATCAATGAATTAATAAAGGAAGTAAAAACAAGCAACGTCCTCTACCTCTACCCACTGGGTAACGACCCACTAAAGCCCTTGCAATCAATCATCCAGCAGAATCGATGGTTCGGCATAACCGCCTTAACGGGAATCCTAAACGAGGTTGACGGAAAAACAGCAAGAAGGAATAGGCGTGATAAAATATGATTGTATCATTAATTATTTACTTCTCTATTGAGCATCCAATAAGATTTAGAACATGGAATGGTAGATTTGTAAATAGGGTAATTAATGAGACCCTTGAAAGTATAAACGTTAAGGTACAGCACGGTGCTAGAGAGAAACCCTTTACATCGACACCTATACTTGATTTAAAGAATGCCGTTGTAAACGTTTTAAGTCCAGGGAATCATTACTGGTTCAGAGTCTCGCTGTTCTGTAATGAGGTAGATTGCCCAGGAGCCATTGAGGCGTTTACAAGTCCCATGTTCCAATTATCAACTGGTGAAGTGCTTAATATCATAAAAATTAACTTGAATAACTCAGAGCTGATAAGTAAAGATCACGGTGAAAATGAGGATATTAGGGCTGTTATTCATTGGCGTGTTAGGTTTTGGCCTACTTCGTTTATTTTTAGGAGTCAATATGTTACTTGGCCTAGTCCTGCCAGGTTCTTCTCCTCAGCCGCCCTAACTCTTGTTAGGGTTTTGAGGGGTAGTAATGCGTTGATTAGTAAGGGTGGTGAGCCGTTAATTGGCATTATTAATGATGCCGATTTTAAGGGCTTTGTTAAGGACTTGGTCTTTAACACGGAGGTTCTTAGCATGAGGGTTAGGAGACTCATGATTAACCTGGGTAGGGGTAGGAGGCTTCCTGCGTTTAATGGTGTTGCTGAGTATGTTACCTATACGGATAGGCCTGGTTTGTTTAGGCTCCTTCTTGATGTTGCTAATGCCTATGGTGTGGGTAAGAATAGGGCGTTGGGTCTTGGTTATGTTAATGTTGACGTGCTGGGGCAGCACCTATTGCGTTAACTGTGTTTTTCGTAATAGCCATTCTTAACCTAGTTATCATAAATGTAGGTCAGTAGCATGGGTATATTAAGTCCCAAGGCCCCCCAGTTCCGAACCTCATCAATTACTAGGATAATCATTTCGCCTAGATCCTCTGCAACTTTATTCACGGTCTCTGGTAATGATGTTAATACGGCCCTGCCTCTATGCCATGATATAGATACGCTCAGTGGTGATGTATTTACTGAAATTCCATCAATGTTACGTAATAAACCCAGTAATCTATCCCTAGCATTAGATCTCTGCCGTAGAAAGTTGATTAAGGCCTGTGAAGGCTCAATCATGAAACCCCCTAATGCTCATCCTACCCTAATTAATCACTATTCTTCTTGCGTCAATCAGTATATGCAGTACCCCATAACTATTTAAGAAACTCCTTAACAGACTAGACTTGCCCATCCTCCTAAGGCCTAGAATCACTGCAATCCCATCATCCCTGTAGCGCATCATTAACTGACCAGGTTAGTTTTGAAGTCATACAATTCCTTAGTATATTCCTGGGGTTTTTAGATCGAAAAACACTGGTACCACCAGTTACAAGTGGTAGTACCAGCTAATGATCCTTTGCTTTACTTTTTTGTTTAATTATTTGTTTAAATGGCTTGGTTTGTATTTCCTTTATTTTGATGGGTTAGGTTTAAATATTGTTTAAAACGGAGGACTTCGTGGGTAAGTTAAGGGTTTTACTTGTTTCGGATCTACATGGCTCTAGTGTGGCGTATGGTAAGTTGTCTAATGCCATTAAGTTCTATAAGGCTGATGTCGTGGTCTTCGCTGGTGACCTTACTGGCAAGGCCTTGGTGCCTATTATTAGGGATGATGGCTCCTTCAGCCTTGGTTCCGGCGTTAGTAAGTACTTGGTTAATGTCTTTGGTGATGTGAAGGCAGTGGGTGATAAGGACCTTAACAAGGTAGTTAAGGATTTGAGGGGTAGGGGTTATTACCCATTCGTTACTGATAAGGCTGGTTATGAGGAACTAGCCAGTAATAGGGATAGTGTTAGGGAGACCTTTGTCAAGCTCATGATCAATGCCCTGGAGGAGGACCTGGGCAAGGTCGTTGCTAGGTACAGGGAGGCCGGTGTCAAGCTGTTAATAATGCCGGGTAATGATGACTATCCCGAAATTGCGGATTACGTGAGGAAGCAAGCCTCTGACGTGTTAGTGCCTATTGATGAGGATGTTATTGAGTTCAATGGCTACTACTTCCTGGGCTTTGGGTACTCAACACCAACGCCCTGGAACACACCTAGGGAGGTCAGTGAGGAGGAACTTGGGGCAAGGGTTGAGAAGTTGATTTGGAGTGTTGATCAGACAAGGCTTGGTAGATTGATAATGGTTATTCATGATCCACCATACAACACACTCATTGATCAGGCTTATCAATTGAATAAGGACTTTAAGCCCGTGGTTAGGGGTGGCGAGATTGTGAGGACTCACGTGGGTAGTAAGTCGGTGAGGGCTTTGATTGAGGAGTACTCACCATTGATGGGGATGCACGGTCACATACATGAAGCTCCTGGCATTGACTATGTGAGGAGTAATTCAGGTGCCAAGGTCCCTGTGATTAACACAGGTAGTGAATATTCGGAGGGTGTGCTTAGGATGGCTTACCTAATTATTGAGGATAATAAATTGAAGAATTACTTCCTAGTCAAGGGCTAAGGGCTGGATTAGGTAGGATTTTTAAATAAGGCATTCGAGAGAGGCTCAACGTGGAGGTAAACCTTGAAACACTAATAAAGGACCTGGCCATTAAGGCGGGTTCATTCGTCAGATCCAAGGCTGAGGATCTAAACTATAGGCAAATAATGAGGAGGGGTTCAACAGATGTTTCCAGGCGTATTGACCTTGAGGTTGAGGATTTAATAATCAAGGGTGTTGAGGAGGAGGGTTTGAGGGCTGTCGTAAATACTGAGGAGAGGGGTGTTGTTGAGGTTGGTGGTGGTGAGCCTGAGTACGTATTCGTGGTTGACCCATTAGATGGGTCATTAAACTTCGTACTCGGTATACCCTTCTACTCAATATCAATTGCAGCGGGTAAGTACAGCAGTACTCCCAGGTTTAGTGATTTGACGGATGGCGTTGTTTATTACGTGGAGAAGGACGCGCTCTATTACGGCGGTCTGAAGGGTGTTGATTTTAGGGGTGATGATCTTAACGACCTTAATGAGGATATTGATAAGCCAGTAATATCGCTTTACCTGGAGCCAGATGTAAATGAGAAATTGCTTATGGGGCTTAGGGGGATTTATGATAGGTTCGGTAGGTTTAAGATTAGGAGTCTTGGTGCTGCTAGTCTCGAGATGGTCATGGCATCAATTGGTAGGTTCCTAGCCTTCATGGACCTTAGGAATAGGCTTAGGATATTCGACATAGCCGGCGCCTACGTAATTGCCAGGGCGATGAGGACCAATACATACACGCTGGGCGGTGGTGATTTGGGGAGTGAGTTGGTTAGTAGTGATAGGAGGTTTAGCCTGATTGTTAGTAGGAATAGTGATTTCATAAGGGGTTTTCTTGGGTTATTGGGTGTCAAGTGAAAGTTTTGCTGTTCTAATTAGCTAATTAGTTAGGAGGGGTTAAATAGGCGTTTACTTAACGTGAATTTAATGAGGATTAGACTAAACCTTGATTGTCCAAGGTGTGGAGGTGCATTGTTTATGGAGGAGAATGAGGAAAGCGTCACCATTTATTGCACAAGGTGCGGCCTTAGGGCTAGTTGGAGATTACGTGATGCGGCCAGGAGGGCATTGAGAAATATTGATGGTTCATTAATATTTGATTGGAACTCTGTTATTGATGAATTATACCTTGAATTGGCAATTAATGTTCATTAAGTGGGTAATACTTGTTCATGAACCAGAAAGATTAATTTAAGTCAAATACGGAATATCTAACGAAGCAATACTGGTGATTTAATTGTCGGAGGAGTTAACACCGCAATTGAATAAGAAGTTGAAGGAATGGCTACTAGAGCTAGCTGGTAAAATAAACTGGAGGGTAGATAAGGTCCTCGATTCATACAGGTTAGCCCAACGTTCAGTGATAATTGATGTTAGAGACGATGGTAACTCAATAAATGGCATAAGACTGAGGGTCCCATCAGAGACTAGGGATAATGCGTACTACTACGTATCCGTAGGCCCATACGGCGCAAAATGCACCTGCGAGGCCTCCGTAATTAGGGGCGAGGTTTGTAAGCACATGGTCGCGGGACTCATAATGTGGAACATGCTCAGTGTGATTAAGTACGGTAAGTGGCTTAATCTTAATGAATTAACATGGTTAAAACAGACACAGGACAATGAGCGGGTATAAAATAGGTTTACTATTTGTTGAGGGTAGATACCTAGCGTAAAAGGTCGTGTCTTTAATATTATGTATGGCAACCCTCATGAAGTAATCAAAGCATTAATTCACTGGACATACATACTAATTACTTCTTAAAAAGATACATTAGTGAATAAATTGATTAACTATGACCTGGAAGAAATACCTATTATTGGCAATAATACTCTCTATCACGGTATTACTAATAACCCACTACACATTGTCCGCAAGTATTTATGATGAATCCTCATCAACTCCACCGCCATCATCATACGTACTCATAAACATCACAGCACCAAACTACACCACCTGGACAATATACGCAAACGCCTCCAATGTATGGTACGCGTATTACCAGGGAAGTGGCTCCCAAGTCTTTGGGCCAGCATACGTTGGCGAGCCTGGAACAATAGTCACATTCAACGTTGCGTCAACCACAAATTGCGAGTATCCATCAATAACCTATGAACCATCAAGCAGCATAGCATTATCAGAGGGTGCCAATTACGAAATGATAGCTATTAATTGCGTCTCCTATGTTAACGCCACAATTAATGTAACGAGTGGAGGAGGCATAATAATGATACTTAGTACACCAGGATTTATAACGACACAATCACTAATTATTAATGGCCCAACCATCCAATCAATGGTTCTACCCGTGAATACCACGTTATTTATAATAGCGTGGCCGTTCTATGGATATACCCTTGAGGGGGTTTATGTCGATGGTACGGCAATAAACTATACGGAAACACCGTATGGTTCATTCCACACTGAGGTAATGCTATCAACGAATTCAACAATTACTGTGGAGTTCACGAATGCGACCAGTAGCTCATGAGTTTAATGACAAGGCATTAAAATAATTAAAAATGTCAATTTAATTTCCCTACATTTTCGCCTTTGAGGTTAACTTGGCTCTAGTAAGTTATGTTAATATCAACGTGCCTTTTCCTAGCCAACTCACTAATGGCGTTCTCAAGCATACGCCTAGCCTTACCTGAACCACCTATCGTAATATGCATAGTACCCTCCTCTTTACCATGCTGTGTGAAAACAACTCCATAAATAACCCATGTTGCGTCCTTAACCACGTAATACTCAAGGGATTGATCCTCGAAATCCCTCTTAATCAACTCACCATCACTTAGGGTAAAGTAGATCTCAGGTTCATCATTGGATCGATCCTTGCCTCCCAGGGATAATAGGGCTACGAATCCCGGTGTTTTCTTCTCAAAGTCCACGAGTACTGACTTAACACCATTCTCCCTAATGAGCCTCTCTAGTTCATTTACAAGCGTGATGGCGCTTATCCTATCCTTAACTAGATACATCAATAGTGATTTCTCACCGAAAATAATAAGCCACTAACGTATCCATAATTAAGATTTTAAGGGTGCTTAACATGTATTATTTCGTGGAATACCTGAGGAGGGTTATGGAGGCCTACGACATTATTTCTAGGGCATATCCCGAGACAAGGGAAGGCGGTTTGCTGGCTGGGGCTTTGCTTAGTGAGGTTGGTGATTTCATTAGGGAATTAGCACCACGCTTGGTGCTTGATGTTGGTGCTGGGGCTGGTGGTAACCTGGAGGTTTTGAGGAAATTCCTGGGAAATTCCATGTATATTGGTTGTGAGTTGAGTATTGGCATGATAAGGGCTTCAGGGGGAGGTATTGAGTGGATTAATTGTTCAAGTACTCACATACCAATCAGGACTGAGTCACTGGATCTAGTGGTGTCCATTGCTGTGCTTCATCACATACCAAAGAACTTAATTATGGATGCACTTAGGGAGATTCGTAGAGTGCTTAGGATTGGTGGTGCTTTCATAACTACCGTATGGGGTTGTGAGGGGGAAGTACTAAGGCGCCTAAGGGGGTTGAGTGATTGTGAGGGTTATTTGCCGTGGAGTTACGGCCTTGATAGGGAGGTTCTTAGGTTCTATAGGCTTTACAGGAAGGGTGAGTTGGAGGGTGAGGTCATTAATGCCGGCCTTAATGTTATTAAGAATGGCGTCATTAGGATTGGTGGTTTTATTAATTATTACGTAGTTTCACGGAAATAGGTATATAACCAATATATAGGCAATGCTTTATTCGCATTATGACTAAATTCACGCAGTGGCTTAGTAATGTGCGCCCAGTACTATGATTATCAATTAACGCTGGACAAGATAATACGCAGGGCTGCCCAACTATATCCTGATGTTGAGATTATTAATGCGCCACCCAATGGCCCCATAACTAGGTCAAGCTATGCCAAGGAGTGGGACAGAATACAAAGGCTTGGCTCGGTACTTGAGGAATTGGGTGTGAATTCCGGCGGTCCAGGTAAGTTCGGCAGTAGGGTTGCCGTACTTGATTGGAACACCATTAGGCATTACGAGCTTTACTACGGCATACCCATGTACGGCGCTATACTACACACCGTAAATGTACTACTTGCTCCTGAGGACATAATATACACAATGCTCCAGGCACAGGATGAGGTATTATTCATTAATGAGGACTTCACACCACTTGCGAGGGTTGCTGTATCGCTTGTGAAGACAATAAGGAAGGTTGTAATAATGAGTGATAAGCAGGAGCATGGGGAGGTTACGTTCGATGGAGCCGAGGTTTATTGGTATGAGGATTTAATTAAGGATGCTAGGCCGTACAAATTCCCTGAACTTAATGAGAATACCGTAGCCACAATGATGTTCACATCAGGTACTACGGGTAGGCCGAAGGGCACATACTTCACGCATAGGCAGTTAGTCCTTCATGCAATGTCAGTCGCATTATCAATAACCGCACCACCAATTAACGCGAGTATTTATGACGTTGCAATGCCCCTCGTGCCAATGTTCCATGTACATGCCTGGGGATTACCATACATATCCACCCTCACTGGTATTAAGCAGGTCTATCCAGGGCAATTCGAGTGGGGTTGGATACTGAGGTTGATTAAGGATGAAGGCGTGACAATAATTAACGGAGTACCAACAATACTCTATAACCTACTCTATCACCCAGACTCCCCTAGGTATGACCTTAGGGGATTGAAATTCATAATAGGCGGCGCGGCGCTACCAAGGGGCTTACTCGAGGAGGCAAGTAGGAGGGGTATACACGTGGTTCAGGGCTTCGGCCTAACAGAGACAGCCCCAGTAATCCTGCTGTCAATGGAGAAACCAAACATGAGGAATTGGCCCGAGGACAGGAAGAGGGAACTCGTACTTAGCGCCGGTCTACCAATACCACTAGTGGATATTAGGATTGTTGATGAGCAGGGTAGGGATGTGCCTAGGGATGGGAAGACAATGGGTGAATTAGTGGTTAGGGCTCCATGGATAATTAAAGAGTACCTAAATGATCCTGAGAAGACTAGGAATGCCTGGCGTGATGGTTGGTTCCACACGGACGACATAGCCGTTTGGGATAGCGAGGACTACATATGGATAATGGATAGGGCTAAGGATGTGATTAAGAGCGGTGGTGAGTGGATATCAAGTACGAGGCTTGAAGACCTAATTAGCACGCACCCGGCGGTTTATGAAGTCGCCGTTATTGGTGTTCCACACCCGAAGTGGGGTGAGAGGCCCGTGGCCATTGTAGTTCCCAAACCTGGCCGAAGAATTACCGAGGACGAAATCAAGGACTACCTAATAGGCCTTGTTAATGAGGGTAAAATGCCGAAGTGGTGGATACCAGATAAGGTGGTGATTATTGAGTCCGAATTACCAAAGACGAGTACTGGTAAGGTGGATAAGAAGGTGCTTAAGGAAAGATTTCAAGTGAACTCTTAGTTAAGGTGGTTGCGTCATTACTTGAGTCGGGAATTATTGAGGGTAGGGAGAGGCCCAGGACTGCGAGTTTTCTTCAATCAATTGTCTCATCATTAATGAGGACTAGGCCCGTGAATGTTGATGTTAAGGTTAATGATGGTGATGTCGTTGAGGGTTATAGGGCAATATACGCGCCTGGCCATACACCTGGTAGTACGGCTTACTTCAAGGATGGTTTATTATTTACGGGAGACACCATTACTGAGCATGGCGGAAAACCAGCACTACCGCCAAGAGGATTCACACTTAACATGGATAAGGCAATGAGGAGCTTCAATAAACTACTTAGTTTGAGACCTAGGGTTATTTATCCTGGCCATGGAAGCCCAATAAGCCTAGGTACTTAGGTTCTCGTTGATCCTGAATCCATGGTATTTAAACAAGTCAATTGCGTTATTCATCATTATCACCTCCTTATCAACATTACTAATACCATCACTACCCTCAATGCACTTAACATCGCTCATTAAATCCCTAAATCTTCTGTAGGGATAGCCACTACCAAATAGTATTCTCTCTGGGCCTAAGGTATTTAGTACGGGCCTTGCTGATTCATCATTGAATAGGTAGCAATTAATTCCGGGGGTGCTTAGGTAGGTATTATCGTACTTCCTCATTACCCTAAGAACCTCCCTAACCCAGAGATTAAATCTATCGGGTGATGTTCCAAGGCCACTGATTACCATGTAAGGCCTATATTCCTCAAGAATTTCCATAAGGTTCTTGGGCATTATATGTGTTACGACCCTCTCATCAACATCCCTAGGCATTCCCAAGTGCATTATTACTAACACATTATTCTTCTCTGCATACTCCATCAACTGCTTAAAGGCTGGGCTTGTGGCTGGGTTGAAGAATTGAAGTGTTGGCGAGACAAACACACCCCTAAGGCCTAAGTGCTCCATCTCCCTAATCTTCTGCTTAACATACCTACCACCAAAGCTTGGGTTTATGCTTGAGAAGGGTATGAAGAAATCACTGACACCCTCCTTAAAGATCTCATACCAAAGCTTCATATTATCAATCATGTACTCAGGCCACCTACTAATCAAGTCATAAATCTCCCTAACCACGGACTTAACATCAACGTACATACCCAAGTCCCTAGCTAATCTGTATAGGCCATGAAGGGTTAGACTAAGCGTTGGGTCAATATCAATTGGGTAGAGGGCTGATGCAACAGCCCCAGCATTATGAAGCTTGTTCCTTAATCGAATAAGTTCCGCAGCTGGATGCACGTGGAAATCAATGAAGTAGTAGTTCTGCATTAATAAGAGGATTAATCAACTGCTATTTAAAAATAATACATCATATTTTAACTTATGAACACTGAGTTAAGTACTTAATGATAATCATTTTATAAATATAAAATGATCAATAACCAACAAACCTAGGCCTCCTCTTCTCTAGGAATGCTGAAACACCCTCAATAAAATCATGGGTATTACCCAACTCACCCTGTAACCTGGCCTCGGTCACTAGGAACTGCTCAAGGTCCTTAAACAACGCTTCATTAATCAATTTCTTACTATGTACGTATGCTCTAAATGGACCTTGAGCAATCTCATTAGCAAACTTAATGGCCTCTCCTAATGGGTCATCAACAACCTTGATGAGTCCCATGGACTCAGCCTCCTCAGCCGTGAACTCACCACCAACTAGCAGGTACCTAAGTGCCTTGGCACCAACTAATCTAGCCATCATAAGCGTTAACCCAGTATCAGGTGCTAACCCAATGTTTTGAAACGCCATAACAAACCTAGAACTCTTTGACGCAAAGGCGAAATCACATGCGACGGCAAGACTAATACCGGCGCCCGCGGCTACACCATTAATCGCCGCAATGAATAACTTATCACTAAACCTTATCTCCCTCAGAATTAGGTGGAAGGAGTTCCTAAGTTCGTCCTCAAGATTGACGGTTCCAGGCTCACTTGGCTTAGTTGATATGTCGGCACCCGCCGAGAACGCCTTACCAGAACCGGTTATTATGCCAACCCTCTTTTTCGGGTCATTATTGAACCTACGCAGCGCATCCAATAACTCAGCCCTGAGCTCAGGCCCTAATGCATTCAATCTCTCCGGCCTATTAAGCGTGAATATAGTTACGGAATCCCTCTCATCAATAACCAAGTACCTATACATTCAGCACCACCTATTGCTCCATAGGTATGAATTCATACGTTAAGTAACCCTCAGGCTCCCTCTTAACAACCTGAAGCTTAACCCTCATGCCAACCTTAACCTTCCTTGGATCATCAACCCTCAACCAAGCCAGCACATTGAATCCCTCCCTCATCCTTGCAATAGCCACTATGTAATCTGGATAGTGCGAGTATGTTAAGGGCTTCGTGTTTATTACGGTATAGGTTAGTAATTCACCCTCACCACTAGTCTCAACCCAATCCATATCACTGACCTTACAGTACGGGCAATCCACCTGGGGCGGGAAGTAATACCTACCGCACCTCCTGCATCTGGTGGCGTAGATCTTGCCCTCCCTCAAACCATCAAAGAACTTCTTAATCCTCTCAACACTAATCGAGAACCTAAGCCTCATCTCCCTAACATCATACCACAAGCTGTATTGACCCTTCTCATCAGGCGCTATGGGTAGTCCAGTGGCCTTGACAACTTCATTCAGCTGCTTAATAGATTGCCTCCAAAACTCCTCATACTTAGCCTCCAGGGACATCACCATCACCTCTTGGGCTTCACCTTCGGCGAACCATCCTTATCAAGTGAGTATATAGTTACATAAGCGTAATGGCCAGTACCACCAACGTTATGCGCCAATGCCCAACCAGTATAGATATCGGCCTGCCTATCCCTAGGCTCAACACCCTGCCTTAACTGCTTGGTCATCTCAACAGCCATACTAACCCCCGTAGCCCCTATGGGATGGCCCTTTGCCTTGAGACCGCCATCCAGATTAACGGGTATTAAGCCACCCTTGTAGGTCTGTTCATTCCTAACCAGTTGAATACCCATGCCCCTTTCCACGAA
Organism: Vulcanisaeta moutnovskia 768-28; assembly: GCF_000190315.1. Taxonomy (NCBI): domain Archaea; kingdom Thermoproteati; phylum Thermoproteota; class Thermoprotei; order Thermoproteales; family Thermoproteaceae; genus Vulcanisaeta; species Vulcanisaeta moutnovskia. The sequence continues at coordinate 1,360,139 of NC_015151.1, read as the reverse complement.
TCCCAGGTCCTCGTAAGCCATGACCTCAGCTATCGTGAAGCAATCATGAACATTAGCAACATCGAAGTACTTCCAAGTGTCCCTATGCTCGATGCCAATCCTCTTGAACGCTTGCTCAGCTGCTTGGTAGGCTGCATCGAGCCCTATGAAGTCGGGTCTCCTACTCAGGTTTGCTGTACCTGTTGCCACGCCCACGGATCTAATCCACACTGGCGTGTCCGTTATCTTCCTAGCCAACTCTTCACTGACTAGTATCGCTGCGGCTGCGCCATCGGTTATTGGGCTTGAGTCGTAGAGTTTAATGGGCCAGGCCACATACCTGGACTTGAGGCATTGATCAATGTTTATTTTCAACCCATAGAACTGGGCCTTGGGGTTTATTGATCCGTAATAATGGTTCTTAACGGCAACCCTGCAGAAGTCCTCCTCAGTGGCTCCAAATCTATTCATGTAAGCCGTCATGTATAGTGCATAATAACCTGGGAATGTTAAACCAAAGTTCTCAAACTCCCAGAAGTAATTACCTGCCCTACCAATGAATTCAACAACTGTTGGTGTTGGTGATTCGTACATTTTCTCCACACCTATTGCCATGGCTATGTCGGCCATTCCCGAAGCCACGGCTAAGTAGGCATTATAGAGGGCAGCACTACCAGTGGCGCATGCCGCCTCAACCCTCATAGTACCCTTCGGACTTAACCCACAGTACTCACCAACAATCACGGCGGGTAATGACTCGGCGCTCCAACCACCTGCATTACCAACAACGAAGTACTGAATATCCTTCTGATCAAGCCTTGCATCCTCAAGTGCCTCCTTAACAGCCTCCCAGGCAAGCTCACCTAAGGTTGTGTCGGTCCTACGCCCAAACTTCGCATGGCCAATCCCAACAACCGCAACCCCCCTCATAATTCCCATATTACTCCTCGAGAAGCACCTTAAATAATAATGCCCCTCTGTTCACTATTGCTTAATCATTATCACTATATTCATTATATACACCCTCGACACAAATAATTTGAGTAAATTGAGATCGCACTTAATAACTTACCTAGAGCCAGAGTGACTGATGAGTACGCAAATTAGGAGGGTTGCGGTGATAGGAGCAGGTACAATGGGCCATGGAATAGCCGAAGTATCTGCCCTGGCGGGTTATGAGGTTGTGATTGTTGATGTATCTCAGGACTATCTAAATAAAGCCCTGGAAAGGATTAAGTGGAGCCTTGACAAGCTGGCTGAGAGGGGTACAATAAGTAAGGAGAAGGTTAATGAGATCATGAGTCGCATAAAGACTTCATTATCAGTGGCTGAGGCCGTTAAGAATATTGACATAATGATTGAGGCAGTACCCGAAAAACTTGACCTTAAGAAGCAGATATTTTCTGAGGCAGACGCAAATGCGCCTCCGCACGCAATACTGGCCACGAACACGAGTAGTTTACCAATAACCGAGATTGCAAGCGCCACAAAGAGGCCTGAGAGGGTCGTTGGAATTCACTTCTTCAATCCACCAGTACTAATGCCCCTTGTTGAGGTTATTAAGGGTGCCCAAACAAGCGACGAGGTCGCCAGGAGGGCCTATGACTTCGTTAAGAGCCTCGGTAAGGAGCCAATAATGGTTAATAAGGACGTACCTGGATTCGTGGTAAACAGAATATTAATAGCGCTGAACTCAGCTGCATGCCTATTAGTCGCTAATAACGTGTACTCCATTGTTGAGATTGACTCAGCCGTTAAATACAGGGCTGGTTTACCAATGGGTATTTTCGAGCTTCAGGACTTCACGGGCATAGACGTTGGCTACCTAGTTGGCTTTGCAGTTGCTGAGAGGGACCCAATGCTTAGGGTCCCATGCCCATTAATTGAGGACCTATATAAGAAGGGCTGGCTTGGTCAGAAGAGCGGTCGTGGCTTCTATGAGTATAAGGGTGGCCCGTACGAGAGGGCTAACATACCCAGGGAGGCTGGTGAGAAGGTTGACCTAGTACAGGTATTTGCACCGGCAATAAACATGGCAGCATGGCTGCTTAGGCAGGGTATTGCCTCTAGGGAGGATATTGATAAGGGCGTTAAGCTAGGCCTTGGCTGGCCAAAGGGAGTTCTTGAGTATGCTGATGAGTTCGGCATTGACAAGGTTGTTAACGCACTTAATCAGTTGTACTCTAAGTATGGTTATGAATTGTTTAAACCAGACCCGTTACTCATGCAGATGGTTCAGGAGGGTAAGCTCGGGCAGAAGAGTGGTAGGGGATTCTACGAGTATGGTGCTGTTGGCGTGACTGAGTTTAAGGAGATAATACTCAAGAAGGAGCCACCGCTCGCCTGGATAATACTCAACAGGCCACAGAGGCTTAATGCCTTAACCCTGACAATGCTTGAGGAGATAGGTAGGGCGCTTGATATGCTCTGGGATGATAAGGAGGTTAGGGTTGTCGTAATAAGGGGTGCTGGCGATAGGGCTTTCTCGGCTGGTGCTGATGTTACCTCATTCCAAGGCCCACTACACACCTACTACTTCTTCCTGTATAATAGGAGGTTCCAGGACGCTGTAAGTAAGATTGAGAGGTTCCCCAAGCCCGTGATAGCGGCTATTGATGGTTACGCACTTGGTGGTGGCCTAGAAATCGCAATGGCCTGCGACTTCAGAATAGTCACTGACAAGTCCGAGTTTGGCCAGCCTGAGATCACCCTAGGCATAATACCAGGTGCTGGTGGTACACAGAGGTTGATTAGGTATGTTGGCCTTGGTAGGGCTAAGGAGTTGATAATGCTTGGCGATAGGATTAAGGCTGATGAGGCGTATAGGATTGGCCTTGTTAATAGGGTCGTACCCAAGGAGAAGTTTGAGGATGAGGTTAGGTCATTCGCAATTAGATTAGCCCAAGGTCCACCAATAGCACTGACCTACGCGAAGTATGCAGTGAACTTCGGAACACAGGTACCAGTTGACATAGGCATGCTGCTCGAGGCGGCCTTCTTCAGTATGGCTGTGAACACGAAGGACGCCCAGGAGGGGGTTATGGCCTTTGCCATGCGTAGGAGGCCTGAGTTTAAGGGTGAATAATGGTATATAGTATAAATAGCAACATTACTTAAAATCCAGGTAATCAATGCTTATTCTTGGTTGATATGTCTGAGGATCCCTTCGAACTTCTAAAATCAATGACTGAAAAGGCCCTACCAAAACTTGCCAGTAAGGCTAGCGGGCCTGTTAAGGTGTTTCAATTCACTGGGGAGGGTTACGAACCATTTTATGTTGAGGTTGGTGGAGGCACTGTGAAGCTTAATAAGGGTACTCATAAATCACCGACAGCCACAATACAGGTAAACAAGGACAATCTGTTGAAGTTAATTAAGGGGCAACTCGACGCAATGCAGGCTTACTTCTCAGGAGTGATTAAGGTGACAGGTAACATAATGGATGCGGCAACTCTCATAGATATCATGAATACCGCACGTAGTGCGTGATAATATATAGGTTTATACATAGTAATTAAAATATACATTTTTCCTCCGTACTATAAATAATAGGCATACTTATTACTATATTAAGTGCTGCATTATTATATGAGGATACTGGTCACGGTTCCACTGGTGGATCCGGATGTTGGTCCTCAAGCCATGAAAATGCTCAGTGAGGTTGGTGAGGTTGATGTTAGGCCCATGACGACTGATCAATTGAGGGAGGCAATACGTGATTATGACGCAGTAATAGTCAGTGTTTGGCATAGAGTCACTAGGGATATAATTGATTCCGGTAGGAACCTTAAGGTGATTGGTACGGCATCCGTAGGTACCGACCACATTGACGTTGAGTACGCTGAGAGTAGGGGCATTAAGGTCGTTAGCGCCGCCGGCGCATCGACTTATAGCGTTGCGGAGTTCACCTTCGGCTTACTACTAATGATGGTTAAGAGGATTCCCGAGAACATGGGTAGGGTTAGGAACGGTGAGTGGGGTTCATTACTAACGCCAGGTACTGAGTTATTTGGGAAGACATTTGGCATAATTGGCCTCGGTAGAATTGGTGCCTACGTTGCCTCAATAGCCAATGCCTTCAGGATGAGGGTTCTGGCCTACGACCCGTTCGTAGATAGGGAGAGGTTCATTGAGGCTAATGCCGTTAAGGTTGAGAACCTTGATGAATTACTTAGGCAGTCGGACTTCATAACAATACATACCTCATTAACCAAGGAAAGTAAGGGCCTAATCGGTAAGAGGGAGATCGGGCTTATGAAGGATGGTGTTTATATCATTAATACGGCGAGGGGTGAGGTCATTGATGAGAACGCAGTCCTTGAGGGCTTAAGGAGTGGGAAGATAGCTGGTTATGCGGCGGACGTACTTACTGGAGAACCACCAACAGAGGAGTCATCGCCATTATTAAGGGCATTCAAGAGGGGTGAGATTGCTAATCTATTCATAACTAGTCATATTGCTGGAGTTACCCGGGAATCCGTTAAGAGATACACACTATACGTTGCGAGAGGAGTTAGAGACGCGTTAATGGCCTTTAGGAGGTGATGGGTGTGGTCAGTGGCGGTGAGGTCATAGTCAAATCCCTAATAGAGGAGGGCGTGGACACTGTTTTTGGCTTACCTGGGACCCACGTACTTGGTCTATACGCGGCTCTACATGATTACCATGAGAGGATAAGGCATGTACTGGGTCGTTTCGAACCAAGTATGGGATTTATGGCAGATGGCTACGCAAGAGCCAGTGGAAGGACTAGTGTTCTAATAAGCACGGCTGGGCCTGGAGCCACGGGACTAGTAACACCACTTGCCCAAGCCGCTGTTGAGGGTGTCCCCATTGTGGCACTTGCTGGTTTAACGCCGATAAGGACCGCCGGTAAGGGTTATTACCATGAATTCAGGGATGCCAATGCTCAATTAAGTATTTTCAAGCCATTCACGAAACTAGCCATTAGGGCTGAGGAACCTAGGGAAATACCTAAGATCCTCGCCAAGGCATTTAGAGTTACTAGGGAAGGCAGGCCTGGGCCTGTTTATGTGGAGTTGCCCAGGGACATTATTGAAAGCGAGACCGAGTGGGTTGGCTATACCAAGGAGGAGCCCGTAAGGATTAAACCCGACACCGCTTTAGTGGATTTGGCGGTTAAGGAGTTGCTCAATGCCGAGAGGCCCATTATTTACGTGGGTGGTGGTGTAATAGCGGCAAACGCAGGTGATGTGCTTATTAGGGTGGCTGAGGAAATTGGTGCACCAGTCGTTACCTCAGTGATGGGTAAGGGCGCAATACCCTTTGACCACCCACTACATGGTGGTTTAGCCGCAGGTTACTTTGGGGATACCGTAGCCGTTAAACTCGTTGAGAACGCGGATGTAGTGCTTGCCATAGGCACTAGGTTCAGTGAGTTGGGCACTGGCATGTGGTCACTACCGATAAGGGGTAGGTTAATTCATGTGAATGTTGATCCTAATGATATTGGTAAGAATTACAAGACGGACCTTGCGATAATCTCTGATGCATTGGAATTCCTCAATGCATTGCATGATAGAGTTAGGGGTAGGGGCCCAGGTAAGGATAGGGGGGTTAAGTTGATTGATGAGGTTAGGGCTTCAGTTGGTAATCAACAATTGAGGGAGCTTGGTTATGACGAGACCAGGATAAACCCAAGCGATCTTGTGAGGGCGCTCGCCCACGTGATTGATAGCGACATGCGTGAGGGGAAGGCGGTAGTCACATGCGATGCTGGTGGTAATCAAGTCGCAATGTTTGAATTACCCGTTTATAAACCAAGAACTTACTTCAACCCGGCTGGCTTCACATCACTGGGCTTCGCAATACCAGCAGCGATAGGCGCTAAGGTGGCTAGGCCTGAGGCAACCGTGGTGGCTACTACGGGTGACGCAGCATTCTTCATGACCGGCATGGAAATAGCAACGGCAGCCGAGCTAAACCTTAAGATAGCCTTCGTGATATTTAATGATAGGGCTCAGGGAGTCCTAAAACTACAGCAGAGGCTTCTCTATGGTGGTAAGGTCTATGCATCGCATACATACCCCATGGACTTCTGCAAATTCGCTGAGTCACTAAACATAGGCTGTGTTAGGATTAGTGATAGGAAGGAGCTTGAGGACGGACTGGAGAGGTGTATATATGGATTTAATGGACCATGCATTGTAGACGTCCTCGTAAATCCTGACGCCATACCAACACCAATAACAAGGCAGGTAATGACCATCTTCGGTAAGAGGTAAGAGTTTACAATTCAATTTTAAAATAATAACTACTCAGCTCCACTTAACAATAGCCCTCGCATGTAACCCCTTCTCAAGGTTTTCATAGGCCTCATTTATCTGCTCAGGTGCATATACGTGGCTGACGAGCTTCTTAATATCCACCTTACCCGAAGCCACTAGCCTAATTATCTCAGGTAGGTCAAGCCTAGGTCTATAGCCTAAACTACCCATTATCCTAATGCCATTAATGACGAATGGTAATACGTTCACACTAAAGGATGACTTCGGACCACCAAGTCCAGTCACCACTATTGTTCCAGACCTAGCAACGACCTCCATGGATAATTTAAGATCAGGCTCTGGTCTGGCCTCATGAACAACATCAGCACCGTCAGGGAGTATATCCCTTACCCTACTAATTGGGTCTTCCTTTGTCGAGTTTATCACGTGGGTAGCACCAAGCTCCTTGGCCTTATCCAGCGCATAGTCCCTAATGTCTACGGCAATTATTGGGTATGCACCCATGGCGCTGGCTAATTGAATCGCCGATAAACCAACACCACCAACACCTATTATCACTAGGCTCGTGCCAGGCCCAACACCAGCCTCCCTGAGTGCGTGATACGCGGTACCATAGGCGCAGGCAATTGGTGCTGCGTAGTAAACATCAACACCCTTCTCAAGGGGTATAACGGCTATTTCAGGTATTGTGATGTATTCCGCATGACCACCATTAAGTCCAACAAGGCCTGGCATCCTGCCAGCGGCTGTCGGGCAGTAATTCTCCTTACCACTGGCGCAGTACTTACAAATGCCGTCTGGGACTATCCAAGAGACAATTACTGGATCACCCTTCTTTAAGCCCCATGGATTCTTAACATCTGGTCCCAATTCCTCAACCCAACCCGAGACCTCATGCCCTGGTATAAAGCCTTGCCTTACAGGTCCGAAATCACCCTTAAACAGGTGTATGTCGCTGTGGCATATACCAGTTGCGGCAACCTTAACGAGTATTTCGTCAGATCCCGGCTTTGGTGCCGGTACGTCCTTAATTTCCAGGTATGGCTTGCTCGGTCCCCTAAATGTTGCAGCCTTCATGAAGACTTAATGCACGTTAATGCTTTTAACATATTACCTTAAGATCACTATTTTATTATAAATAAATTATATAATTATATGTATAGTTTTAAGGTGAAACTATTACAGGTAATGTCAAACAACAAACTTTGTCGGTACCTTCATGGCCGTATTCGTCATTTTTATTGCCGCTGATGAGAACTGAATTAACGTTAAGAAACTACCCTTCTTCACCCTTATCTTTCTCGAGAGTATTGCAGCGACTGGGTCAACCCTACCCTGTATTAAATCCTTCCAAAGGGTATAATCGGCCTCGAGTATATAATCAGCATCAGCCTTACTGGCATCTATGTAGAACTCAGAGCCCTGGCATGTACCATTCCTAAGCTTAAACTTCATGGCACCAGCGCTTGAAGTGACGTTGGTAAGCCCCATTAGTTGAGCGACTGTATTAATCACGGCACTGGGTACGTTAGAGGCCACGAAAACGAGATCCCAAATCCAATCCTTAGCAGCCTCCCTATACTCCTGGTTCTCATTTAAGGCCTTGCAAAATGCCTCGGCCCATTGCGGACTTGGGAATATAAAGCCCTCACTTGACATACATAATTACTAAAATCCATTTTTAAATTAAGGATTATTTGTATAAATACTATTTAATTTAATTATTAATTAGTTATAATATATAGTGATCACGTTTAAAATATCTACATATAATTAGGATTAATGAGCTTCCTGGACCTTGACAGATTAACCAATGAGGATGAATTAATAAGGAGGAATATACATAGGCTCGCTGAGGAGATCCTTAGGCCATTATCCATTAAGGTGGATAGGATGGAACCCAGGAATAGGATCGCACTTGGTTCACCGTTATATGATGCAATTAAGGAGATGAAGAGGATGGAACTACATAAGATTCACTTACCGAAAGAGCGTGGTGGCTTGGAATTAACGAACCTACAGAGGTACATAATTGATGAGGAACTTGGCTGGGCTAGTCTTGGTTTCGCAACACTTATTGGTGTTGACGCAATACCCTTCACAATAGCCGCATTGTTCGGTTCAGAGAGGGTTAGGGATGAGCTTGTTAAGCCCTGGCTCGAGGACACTGAGGGTAAGTACATCGGTTGTTGGGGAGTTACTGAGCCTGAGCATGGTAGTGACTACATACTGGCCTTTAGGGATAAGGATGTTGGGTCCTTCGGTAGGGGTAACGTGGTTATTGAGCATGATGGTGATGAGTGGGTCATAAATGGACAGAAGTCCGCCTGGGTATCAGCGGCGCCAATATGCACCCACATGGGCCTTCACGCACAGTTAAAGGATGGTAAGAGTCTCAGGGATGGCGCATTCGTGATAATGCCACTTAACCTGAGGGGTGTTAGGAAGGGCGAGCCTGTTGATATGCTTGGTAATAGGGATTGCCCACAGGGGCCCGTATACTTTGATAATGTACATGTACCTGATGATTATGTGATTGTTCAACCACCATTCTATGAGGTGTTCTCAGATCAACTACTTAATTTAACGAGTGTAAACATGGGCGCGTACTCCGTGGGGCTCGCAAGGGCGGCATTTGAGGAAGCCCTGAGGTATGCGAAGACCCGTGTACAGGGTGGTAAGTCATTGATTGAGCATAAGAACATTAAGTTGAGGATGTATGAAATGTTTGAGAGGGTGGAGACGGCCAGGTACTACGTTAGGAGGGCCATGGACTACGTATACACTAAGTTCTTTATTGAACAGTCATTCGCAACACCACCTAGGTATGCCAGGGCTGCCCAGATATATGCGAAGAAGATAGCCTTTGAGGTTGCACACGATGCACTGCAGGTATTTGGCGCCTATGGACTCAGTAGGGAGTTTATTATTGAGAAGTTGTTTAGGGATGCTAGGGCGTTGCTCATTGAGGATGGTACAGTGGAGACGTTAAGCCTTGATGCTGCTGATGACATTATTCAGAATTATGGTTTGTAAATAATATAAATAGTACTAATACTTAAATCTAAATAGATATAAATCAAGTATAATGGTCCTTAAGGGTGGTGATAAGGGTTTTGGAATACCATTAAATGCACCATTGTATCCCCAATCATCAATCATAAACTATAGTAGGGTTAGGGTAGTTATGGCGTTGGCTAATATTGATCCGAAAAGTGTGGAGCCACTATTGCCTGAGGGTGTTGACCTAGCCCTTGAGGTGACCGCGTTTTGGGTTGGTGATTATGGCATATCAACCGTTGGAGTCTACAGGGAGGCGTTGGTGGCGATACCGGTAAAGACTGAGGGTATTGAACTTGCCTATTATATACTGTATATTTACGTGACAAATGATGCGGCATTGGCGGCTGGTAGGGAGTTGGCGGGTGCGCCGAAGAAGCTTGCTGACATTAGGTTATTAGTGAATGATTATGGATTAGCAATAGGCACGTTGGAGAGGGGTGGTGAGTTAATGAGGGCTGAGGTTGCGTTAAGTAGTAGGTTGGGCCTTGAGCAGTTGGACGCGTTTAAGGCATTAATGCCTAGGACCGACAATACAGTGACGTTCCCACTATTGTCAGTAAGGGTATTACCACCACTGCCGGATGGTACACCCGGTATTGCACAGCTAATACATTGGTATGCAAAGTTCACATTCACACCAAGGGAGAGCCCACAGATATGGGCCGGAGAGGCTAGGATAAAATTAGATGGTACACCTTTCGACCCACTTAGTGATATAAAGGTGACGCAAGTAATTACTGGCTTCTACATTGAGGGCGACATGGAGCTGGGCATTGTTAGGAGAGTTAAGGAGTGGAAATTAACCTGGAGTTAGTGGTGATCTATAAAGCATTACATAGCATATATATTAAAAATACTTTAATGGCGCTTCATTAAATTAATCATTGAATTATGAATAAGGGACTTATTCTCATTTTAATTTTAGGAGCATTATTAACAATTATCTTATTGAACATAAGCGCATCTTATCACGACCATTTTAAATCATCGAGAGGATTAAGAATGAGTAATGACCCAATAATTTACATATATTCACCGGTAATTAAGGCGTCAGGTTATATCTCATTCAGCGCGGGTAATTATGATGGCATACCAGTGGTTGTTTACCAAGCCAGTACACTTTACATGCCTTCAGGGCAGTTAATGATCGGATTTGACTCCAGTTATAATGTTACAATAAGCATGAGTAGTGCCGTTATGCAAAATGTTACGGTATATGCCGCGAATATAACCGCCACGGTCTTAGGAATAACAGTGACAATAACCCCACAGAACGTGGGAGTACTGTCGATAATATCAGAAATAGTGTTAGAATTACTACCGCTCTATAATGTAGAGATATATGCCTATTACGTTAATGCGTCATCAATAACGTACTCCTCGATCGAATTAGACACTTGATTTATGTAAAGAATTTAATTAGAAATTGATCCTTTTACTTAAGTAACTTTTATTACAATAAATATATGTCATATTTATGGACTAAACTTTAGAACTAAAACGAGATAGAAACAATAGTATGAACTGGAAACTAACAGCAATAGGTTTTGTTCTCGTGATAGCACTACTCATCGCTGCATCAACGTTGGGTATTGCCATTAATGCCGACATACCGGGCCCAGTCAAGATATACCTACCAACGGCCCAAATAAGTAACGTCCTAATGTACGGCTGGGTTTACTCAACATCAACACAATCAGGTGAGTATGCGCCAGTGATTGCTCAGTCAATAGGTACGCTGAGTGCGCCTAATGGTCAGCTCATTAGCAAGACGGTCACGGTACCACTACCCAACCCACTAATGCCAAGTTGCCCAACAGCCACTGTTCAAATCACAGCATCACTAGGCATGAGTTCGGCGAGCATGAGTAACGTATTCATGTATGCGGTCAACCTGACATCAACGTCAGGTAGCTTAAGTGGCGTTAATATAATAGCGGCTGGCTTACCATATGTCGTTAATCAAACGATTAGCAGTGGTACGATGTATGGCTTAACGACTTACGCATACTACGTAAGTGTCGGTGGCCTATCATACAGTGGATTAAATGTTACAGTGACACCAGCAGTAATAGTTTGTAGTTCAAGTGGTGTAACAACGTATAATAGTGTACCAAGTAACGGGATTGGTTAAGGCCATGGGCATTAACGTTTTATTTATATCAAAATTACTATTTATTTTCTTTTTCATTTTTCTAATAACCTATAAAGGTTATATATGGATTAACCTTAAAGGATATGCCTTACATTAGTTATTTGTGGATTTCTTCACTAGGTTTGGTTTCGGTCTCGTTAGTATGTGGAGACGTAAGGTCATAATACTACCTGCCCTATTTGCCGTGAACCTGGTTACTTGGATTTACTTCTGGGTTAGGCCGTCACTACTTGGTTTTGCATTAATAATCCTCACCCTGGCGGTTTTTCTGACCGTGGTATTCATCGGCGTTATACCCGTGGTTATTATGGAGGAGAATAATTATGACCCAGGTGTGGTTAGGAGGATGGGCCTTGACACCTTCATATCATTAATAATAGTATACGCATTATTCATATACGTTAGTTCAGTACTTCTCGCCTTGATTAAGCCGCCCTCATACCTCTTCGTAATGATAGCGCTACTCTTTGCGCTACCCTTGACACCCATCGTAGTGTTGGCAGTATTGGTACCGCCACTCATTGGTTACTTCATTAGGGATAAGTGGCGCTCGCTCAGGGGTAGGATACCCTTCTGGGGAGTTTACCTGGGTTCACTATCAGCCGTAATACTCCTCCTAATGCCAATGATGTACTTCAGAGTATTATTCGTGAGCACATCATTAATAAATGCCTTCATACTTGGTGGAATAACCCTAATACTATCACTGGTACCACTACTCTATCCAAGGCCTGAGATTTGCAGAGTATTGGGCTTGGTAATGGTCTTCCTTGGTATACTAATGTGGATACTCGCTGCTGGAGGCCTAACCTGGGGCTCGGTCCTTGCAATAATAAGCGGTGGGTATCTCTATGATTGGAGACCGTGGAGTAAATAAATTATATATAATTCATGGATTCAATGTATATTAGTAAGTATTGCCGATGTTTAAATAGTAATGAGTGAATTACAAATATAATGTTGATTGGTAAGTATGGTTTACAATTCACTATAATAATTATAGTGGCTATTGCCCTATCCCTAGTACTACTTGGGCTTTTTATCTATGGTACATACCAGGGTAATGCCTTGATCTCTATGGTACCGCAATGCCAAACCCTAACAGCATCTCAATTGAGTACTAGGACTCCCATTAAGCATGTCATTATAATATTCCTGGAGAATCATAGCTTTGACAACATATTCGGTGTGTACCCAACCAACGGTACATTGAACGGTTCCTTAATTGTTCAATTTACGATACCTAATAATCTACTTACCATGAGTGAAATACCCAGTTATCTGGAGCCCGTACCTATAGGTATTTACTACACAAAGAATCCTAATGAGGGGTATATACCGTACCATGCAGATTGGGATTACGGGAAAATGGATGGTTGGGTAAGGGGTTCAGGCCCACAGTCGCTTTATTACTACACTGTTGATCAGGTTGCACCCATTTGGGATTTGGCTGAGGAGTATGGGCTTGCCGACAATTACTTCACGCCATACCTCTCGGAAAGTGCACCAAACCACCTCTTCCTATACGCGGCATATGCACCTGTCATAGATGATTACGGCCCACCACCATACATACCAGTTCAAGAGAGCATATTTGCGGAGTTGTGCCAGTACCACGTGAGTTGGGGATACTACATAGACCCCAGGGAGCCTCCGAGCCTCCTCGATATTAAGTATTTCTACGGTATTAATAGATACTCATCGCATGTACAGACATGGAGTGACTTCATTAGTGAGGTCATGAATGGTTCGTTACCCGCGGTTTCATGGGTAATGCCAAACCCAATAAATGACATGGGGCCACCAAACAACATGTTGTATGGTGAGGCTTGGCTTCTTTACATAATTAATACGGTTGAGGAGAGCCCAATATGGAATTCAACGGTCATTTTCATAACCTGGGATGAATTCGGTGGTTATTACGACCATGTACCACCACCAATAATTAATGGTGAACCACTGGGTGTCAGGGTCCCCCTAATAGTCATATCACCCTACGCCAAGGAGGATTACGTATCGCATACACTACTCACGCATGCCTCATTAATAGCCTTCATTGATTATAACTGGGAACTACCAGCCCTGAACGAGTACGTGCTGAAGAGCAACATACCCCTTGACTTCTTCTACTTCAACATGAGCAGAGGGCCAATAGTATTTAGTCAAGGATTCCCATTAATAGACAATATATATTCATTACCCAACGTATCCAATTACAGGGACTTATCAAGCCTATTCCCATTAACACTGCAGATATCGCTTAATGAGCTTCCATACTCAAGGTATGGCCTTAGTAATATAACGCTTGCTGAATTAGGGTCACAGGTATATGTAAGTGGGAATTCTGCGTACGTACCAGTGATTTATACACCATTATTCCTATGGCTAATAATAGCCCTGATCATAGACCTAACAGCAGTGTCATTACTACCTATGGGCAGGAAGGCGCCTAGGTCAGTGCCCGTGAAGGTGCTTAGTGTTATTAGTGGTTCAGTGGTTACTGCATCAATTATTGGACTAATAACCCTAACAACGGGCTTACTTAATTACCTAGGCAATACTGGTGAGGCACCACTACTGCTTCTAGGGTATTTAATAGGCTTAATACTATTCTCAATAATAGGCTTAGTACTAATGCGGATTAGGCATGGCTTGCACACATTGATAATCCTTTCAATAATTATCCCAGTACTTCTATACGTACTTATTTATGTTCAAGCCATTCAATCCTACTTAATGAGCGACAAACCATTATTAATCTACGGCTTACTATCCACAGCGCCTATAATGCTAATTACATTATTAATGCTTAGGGCATACGTAAGCAATAATACCTGGGCCAGGGGCTTGGGTTATGTGGTTTCAGCGGGGCTCCTTTCCTACATAGTAATGCTAATGATTGCCTTCACATACATAAGGCTATACCAACCAGGACTATCAACATTGCTACTACCCACGGAATTAATAGGCCTCCTACTAACTATTACCTGGTTCGTAATGCAGATAGGAGGTATTAGGCGGGGTGTTGGTCATGAGTTATGACGTTGCCATAATAGGTTCTGGCGTTGTTGGTTTGTTCATTGCCTATGAACTTGCGCATTATAGGGTTAGGGTTATCGTCATTGATAAGGAGACCGAGCCCGGCTTCGGTGTTTCCAAGGGACATGCAGGTGTTGTTCATGTTGTTCAACCACCATTCAATTCACTAAGGAGTAAATTAGCCGTTGAGGGCAATAGGCTATATGATGGCATTGCAAAGAGGCTTCATGTTAGGGTCAAGAGATTAAGCACCTTATTAGTGGCCCAGAACCTTAGCCACCTAATTGCGCTACCCGCCGTGTGGTTAATACTCAATTATGTATATGGTAAGCGCGGCTTTAGGGTTAGGATTCTCGGCCCGCGGGGATTACGTAAACGTGAACCCAACATCAACGGTTTAGGTGCGGTTGAGGTTGAGGGTTATGGGGTCATAAACTCCTTCGAATTAGTGTCACAACTATTCAACTTCTGTAGGTTGAATGGTGTTGACTTTGCCTTTAATACCGAGGTTAGGAGCGTTAGGGCTTTAGATGATGAGTTTATCATTATTACTAATAGGGGTGAGTACAGGACTAGGTATGTCATTAATGCCGCTGGGCTTTACTCGGCAGACATTGCCAGGTTATTTGATGATGAGTATAGGCTTGAGTTCGGTAAGGGCGTAATGCTTGTGTTTTGGGGTGAGCAAACCAGGAATATAATTGCACCGCTCCAGTTAATACCTAACCCAAGGACTAAGGGTGGTGCTATCATACCCACTGTATTCAACACGACCATATGGGGACCAAGTCTATCAGTGAGTGGTAGGGATGATAGGGCTGTTAATGAGGATGACATCAATGTATTAGCCAGGAAGTTTAGTGGCTTATTGAGGAATAGGGATTTCACGCCAATAAGGGCCTACGCGGGTATTAGGCCTATACCTGAGGGTGATGATTTCATAATTACGTATAGCAGGTTGGGTAGGCACGTAATTCATTTAGTGGGTATTGAATCACCTGGCCTAACGGCAGCACCAGCAATAGCTAAGAGGGTAGTTGAAATGCTTAGTGGTGCTGGAATAGAATTGGTACCCAAGGATGACGTTAAGGAGGTGGAGCCCATGGTAATGACGAAGGACGCCATTGAATCTAGTGGAACCATTAGTGATGACCAAGGCGAGGTTGTTTGCCCATGTATGGGGGTTACTAGGGCCGATATTCGTGAGGCGATAAGACGTGGTGCTAGGACGCTGGATGGTGTTATTTTCAGGACTGGGTTAGGCATGGGTGTTTGTCAGGGTATGTGCCTTGGTAGGGCAATTAAGGTTATCTCTGAGGAGTTGGGGATTGAACCGAGGGAATTAACCAAGTCGGGTGGTAGTTCATGGTTGGTTACACGGTAATTGGTGCTGGGTTGGCCGGGCTCTCACTGGCGCTGGAGTTACGTAGGTTAGGCGTTGATATTGAGGTAATTGAGTATAGGGATTATGCTGGTGGAATTCATGCCTTAATACCTGAGGTTAGGGGCGTAATTAATGATGCATTGAACGAGGTTAATATTCGATTAATCACAACAGCCATTAAAATTGATAGTACTGTATACGAGGTTTGGAGAGGTGGTTACAGGAGACTCAGTGATAATGCCTTGGTGGCTACGGGATTTAGGGTAATGACAATGCCAGAGTTGGGTATTTATGGTGAGAGACCCGCGGGGATTTACCCACACCATGCCGTATTGGATATGCTGCATTACGATTTATTACCTGGCAAGAACGTAATAATTTACGGAGACAATACATACGCCATATCACTGGCCAGGGAATTAATGAGGCGCGGTGCTACTGCCCATGTCGTATCGCCAACAAAACTGAATGTTAGGACTGCAAGTGGTGATGTTGAGGTCATTATTGGCAAGGTTAGGTATGTTAAGGGTTTAGGTAGGGTTGAGAGGGTCTTAGTGAATAATGAGTGGGTTATTGCGGATACCCTGGTAATATCCGTGTTTAAACCCTTTAATCCATTCCCTGAGTTTAGGGCTGTTGGTCAATCAGCCATTGAAATCTACGACCCAAGCATTGTAATTGAGAGTGGTAAAATAATGGCTAGGGAATTAATGAGTAAGTCTAATGAGTTCATAACTATAAATAGTGATTTACCTATCTACCCAGGTAATAGGGTTAGTAGGGATATACGTAGGGTAATAATTCCCTGCGGTGGATGTAGGGTCATGATTAATGATAGGGAGTACGTAATTAATGGTGATGCCGCAGTAATTGAATTACCGGACGTGGAGAGGGTAAGCATTAGGAGGGTGGTTTCATGAGTCTTGGGGTCATTGATGTTGGGACCACAAACATTAAGCTCATAATATATGATGATGAGCTTAACCAGAGGTATTCCGAGACTGTAAACGTGCCAATGCTATTCCCCGCCAATTACTACGTTGAGCAGGACGCAAACGCGCTTAGGTTAGCTTTCAATCACTTAATTAATACGGCTAGGGATAAGGGTGTTAAGTACATCGGTATTTCGACATATAGGGCATCAATAATCGCCTGGGACAAGTCGGGTAATCCCCTCATTAATATAATCACGTGGTTAGACAGGAGAGGTCTGGAGATTGTTAATAAATTCCCATACTCATTCATGAGACATTTGCCACTAATGAGCAGTATCCTAATACCGACATCACCCGTTACCCAAGTACTCTGGTTGTTGAGGAATAGGCAGGATTTAATTGAACGTGCAAGGAAGGGTGAAGTATTCATTGGTACATTGAGTTCATACCTGGCGTATCTCGTTAGTAATAGGTATGTTAATGATGCCGGTAATGAGGCATTAACGGGACTTTGGCATCCAGGTAATTTAAGTAGTATTGACCTAATTTATGATTTACTGAAAATACCTAGGGAGGTAAGTCCTGAGGTTGTTGATAATGTTCATGAGTTTGGGGAGGCCAACGGAATGACCGTTGGGGTTTTAATAGCAGACCAGCAAGCAGCAATGGTTGGTGAGGGCTGCCTAAGCGTTGGTTGTGGTAAGGTTACGAATGGTACAGGTTCCTTCGTTGACGCCGTTATTGATAGGTTTAGACTTGTTGGTGGTGGTTTATTACCGCTCCTCATACTTAAGTATGGAGGTAGTGTGTTTTATGGAGTTGAGGGTTTCCTGCCAGCGACCGGTTCGGTAATTGACTGGCTAGTTAAGCTTGGACTGCTGTCTTCACCGCAGGAATTAGATGGTTTAACCAATGTTAGTACCCAGGATATAGTGGTTATACCAGCATTGGCCGGTGTTAACGTGCCGCCTAGGCCATGCGCAAGGGGTTTAATTGATGGCTTAACGCTAAACACCACTAGGGAGGCCTTCGTGAGGGCTGTTGTTGAGGGCGTCGTTCAATTAATAGGCCTAATCTTCGATAAAATTAAGAATTACTCAAGGGTTGATGTTGTTAGGGTTGATGGTGGCTTATCAAGGAGTGCCCTATTCCTTAGGTTATTGGCTACGGCACTAGGCACCGTCGTTGAAAGACAGAGGGATGTGGAGGCAACGGCTAGGGGTGTTGCTGCATTATTGAAGGTGTTTAGGGGTGATTGGTCATTGAATGACATTATTAGGGGAATTCATGTTAACGTGGAGTTACGAATTAAGCCTGGCGAGGAGAGACTATCATTAAATAGGGATGTTGTTAAGAGGATTGTTGAGGGGATGAGATGCAGAGCATAATTGAGAAACTAATTAACGCCTTGAGTCATGATAAGGTAATAATAAATGACGAGGCATTAAGGAGGTACTCCAGGGATTTCTGGCCGTTATTAATAATGCGTGAGCAGGTACTTAACGAGGAGTTACCAAGGCCTCTCGCGGTTATTATGCCCGAGAGCGTGAATGATATATCGCTAACCCTGAGAATAATTAATGAGAGCAATGATGTAGTGCCCGTGGTTGTTTATGGTGGTGGCTCAAGTGTTACAGGTGCATCATACGGCGCTGGGTCAATAGTTATTGACATGACTAAATTGAATAGGGTCATAGACATTAATACTTATGACTCATTAATAACCGTTGAGGCTGGCGCCAGGTTGAGGGATGTTGAGATTAAACTGAATGAGATGGGGTATAGCCTTAGGCATATTCCGCAATCATTCAATTACGCAACAATAGGCGGCTTAATAGCTACAATGAGCTCGGGCCAGTATAGCACGTTATACGGTAATATAGAGGACATTGTGATAAACCTTGAGGTTGTACTACCCAATGGCGAAGTCACTTGGTTGAGGGGCAATAATGTCCCCCGTGCATCGACAGGACCATCACTTAAGTACCTATTCATTGGATCGGAGGGCATGCTCGGCGTGGTCACAAAGGCCGTGCTTAGGATCGTGCCGTTACCAACATCTACCATTTACGGCGCATACGGATTTAACTCCCTTGAGCAGGGTATCGAGGCTCTTAGGGAATTAATGATGAAGAGGATTGTTCCAGCCGTTGCTAGGCTTTATGATGAGAGCGAGGCATCGCTTAGGTTCGGCCTTAATAAGTCATTACTAATAATTAGCTTTGAGGGTTACTATGATGATCTGGTACAAGTGCTGTGGAGGAGGGCTGATGAGATTATTAGAAGTCGCGGCGGTGATTACGTGGGGAGCAAGTACTTTGAGGATTGGTTAAGGACGAGATTCAACGTTGAGGAGGAGATTGAGATGGTTAAGAGGTATGGGTTGTGGTTCGACACGATAGAGGTTTCGGCCACCTGGTCCAGGATTGCCTCATTGTATATGGATTTCAGGGATTCACTGCTTAAGACTAACGGTGTATTAGGCGTCATGGCCCACATATCGCACCTATACATTAACGGCGCATGCATATACTTCACAATACTATTCAAGCCCAACGTAAATACCTACTGGGAAATATGGAATAAGGCAATGGAGACCACATTAAGGAACGGTGGTTCCATAAGCCATCATCACGGTGTTGGTATTGTACGGTCTACATGGTTAAAGTACGAGCTTGGTAATGCGCTTAACGTGCTAAGATCAATAAAGAAGGCTTTGGATGGTAAGGGAGTGTTAAATACGAAGAATGGCATGTTCTTCACTGATTAAGTCAGGTATTTTTCTCGGTAGTAGGTATTTAAATGGTTAGCTAAGAAAATGAGTATTGCGACATTACCTAAATAACGATTTTAAATGCATTAAATGCATTAACATCAAAGCTAGACGTCAATCTCGAGAAATCCATCCTGCGTGACCCTAACTTTATAGGTTGGTAATGGTGTCTTCACGTCAGCGTATTCACAGAGCACGTCAGGCCTCACCTGCGGCTTCTCAATCATTTCGCCGGTCCTGACGTCGTATTTTGCTTGATGCGCTGGGCAAGTTGCTATGTAGCCATTGACGTCTGTTAGTAGTGCGCAGCCCATGTGGGCGCATATGGCGAGCGTCCCGTAGTAGTTATTGCCGTATTTAACCACGAGTATTGGCTTGTTATCTACCCAGGTAATCACGGAGTTCCTCTTCTCGAAAACCTTAACCAGTATGGAAACCCTCTTCCACATAACAAGACCCAGGGCATAGGCACTAATTAATTAAGATTATTGCGCAGACACGAGCCAAAGTAACTAATGAGAAGTTTTACATGGGGATTACCGATACGCCTAATTTCCTGGCAACATTAGCCTGTTCTTTAACGCTTGTTAAAAGGATTCCCTTTCTCAATGCCTTTGGCATTCTTACTGTAATTACAATACTGCCGCACATCAGTAATACAATAATGTAATATAAATTTAAATCCACATCACTTCATTGGTGCCCTGGCCTGACGTAGTTTCCCCCTGAATGTATTAAGTCCTTGGTATTCCCAAAACATTCCTCCTCAAAATGAAGCATACGGCCCAGGATCAGCAAGTAACCCGGCGTATACGTATTCCATGCTTAATTATGGCATTAACATTGGACCAGACCATGGATTTATCAAATGCTCATTCAATACCTAGTTATATACCTTAACAATTTTGTACCAATTATCCCTCTCAGCAGGTATTAGCCTCAGGTCTTTAATCATACCAATAATGGAGTCCCTAGTCAATACCAGCATCTTAAGCCCTGTAGCCGGTATAACCCTCTCCTCATAGAGCGTACCACCAAAGTCATTAGCACCAAACTTAAGGGTTAATTGAGCAACATCAAGGCCATTTGTTAGCCAGCTTGATTGTATATTGGGCAGTATGTTCTTAAAGACGAGCCTAGCCACGGCGACCATCCTCAACAGCGTGACTGAGGTTAATGGGTATGTAACCTCCCTGGTCAATTCACTATTGCCTGGCTCGAAGTTCCAGGCCGTGAAAGATAGGAACCCATGAGTCCTTTTCTGCAACTCAATTATCCTATAGAGATGCTCAGCCTGATCACTTATGGTCTCCACGTGACCATACATCATTGTTGCATTACTCATTATGCCCATTTTATGGGCTGTCTCCATTATATTTAGCCAGGTATCGGTATCGATCTTATGAGGCGCAATAATCTTCCTCACCCTATCAACCAGTATCTCACCGCCACCACCAGCCAATGTGTCCATGCCAGACTCCCTAAGCCTGTCTAGTGTCTCTCTATAACTCATCCTATGCTTCCTAGCCAGGTAATCAATCTCTATTGGGCTTAGTCCATGAATGGCCACGTGAGGTAGCTTAGCCTTCAATGCCTTGAATAACCTCTCGTAGTACTCAATGTCTAGTTCAGGGTTTATGCCTCCCTGGATCAGGACCTGTCTAATGCCGAATTCCCTATCGATAGCCATAACCCTACGCAAAGCCTCCTCGGCACTTAGCGTATAGGCCTCTGGGTGTCCAGGTAATCTATAGAAGGCGCAGAACCTACAGGCTATTACGCACACGTTTGTGTAGTTAAGTATCATGTTCGGTATAAACGTGACGACATTACCAAAGTACTTCCTTGTCAAGTACTCAGCGGCAGACCCAAGTTCCCAAAGATCAGCCTTAAACAATTCCTCAATGTCACGTGGACTTAACTGCTCTTCATAAATAGCCTTCTCGACTATGGGGCTCCAATGATTAGGCACGTTGCTACGTAATAAGCGGCATTATTTAAGTTATCACGTGATTGCTGGTAATGAAATAAATAGAATAATGAAATCAATATTTAAAAGGGATGTGACTTTTAACGCGATGTCATGTGCACAATAGATGACTTACGTAATGCCGTGACTAATGGCATTACTAAGACCGATGTTGAGGAATTCATGAGAGAATGTGATTTTAAGGATCTAGCCCGCGTGGCGAACGAGCTTACGTGGAAGATAACTGGCGATACGGCTACCGTGGTCAATAACGTAGTTATTAACTACTCAAACATATGTGTGGCTCAATGCCCAATATGCGCCTTCTACAGGCCTAAGGGTCATCCAGAGGCCTACGTTAGAACTCCCGAGGAGATAACCAAGGGTGTGCTGGAGGCTAAGGCGCATTTTGGTGTAACGGAGCTTCATATAAACGGTGGCTTCAACCCCGATTTAGGCATTGAGTATTTTGAGAATGTTTTTAGGTCAGTTAAGAGGGCGGCGCCTGACGTAACTATTAAGGGGCCTACGGCAGCGGAGATAGACTTCTACGCAAGGGTTTGGAGGATGAGTACGAGAGAGGTCCTTACGAGACTCAGGGAGGCTGGGCTTGACGCACTTAGTGGGGGTGGTGCTGAGATACTTAATGAGGAGGTTAGAAGGGTGATAACTCCGTATAAGTTCAATGCCGAGACCTGGCTCAGGATTCAGGAGGAAGCCCATAGAGTCGGGCTTATGAGCAATGCCACTATGCTCTACGGCCACATCGAGAAGCCAAGTCACATTGTTGAGCATGTCTTCGCGATTAAGGAGGTTCAGGAGAAGACCCATGGTATACTATTGTTCATACCGATAAAGTTCGTTCCCTGGAACACGAAGTTATATAAGGATGGCTTGGTTAAGGGTCCGGCATCCACGGAGTATGATATAAAGGTCATAGCCATCTCAAGGCTAATACTTGGGGACTCCATCAAGAGGATAGGCGCTTACTGGATCTCGACCGGTAAGAGACTTATATCAACCTTGCTAATGGCCGGAGCTAATGACTTGGTTGGCACGATGATCAATGAGCAGGTACTTAGGCAAGCGGGCTCTAGGGAATCAGTAATGCTTAACGAGTTGGCGCACATAGCCCGTGAGGCTGGCCTGAGACTATTCCTGAGGGATACATTTCATAGGATAATCACCGAGGTGAGTAGTGCGTAAGGATGGTGATGATGAGTATCGTTAGACTAAAGTACGCGCACTCGAACCCACTCTTCTATTACTCGGGGCTTAATCCAATATGGGCTAGTAATAATGAGTCAATAAGGCTACTCCTGGAGGGCAGGACAAGCATAGGCTTCGTGCCACTAACACACGCTGCGCATAACTGTGACGTGTTATACGTCGTTCCAAAGATCGCGATTTATAGTGATGGGGCAGTAATATCGGCCAGGTTATTCAGGGGATTGGGCTCCGGTTATGCGGCCGTTAGTGACACAAGCGTTAATGCAATGGCTGTGAGGAGGTTATTGGGTATTGACCTTAAGGTCATTGATGATCCATACAGGGCGTTGAGGGATTTTGGTGCTGTGCTTGTTATTGGTGATGATGCCCTGAGGATGGTTGATGCTGGTTACCCGTACATACTAGACGTGGGTGAGCTATGGAGGGAGAGGGTCGGCCTACCCCTGGTGTATGCGGTCATGGCTGTGACTAGGAATTATGATGAGAAGGAGTTGAACATGGTCGTAAACGCCATTGAAAGGTCCCTCAAACTCTTTGAGGAGGACCCGGAACCTGTTATTCAGTATACCGCGGGTAAGCTTGGCGTGTCCAGAGAATTAATTAGGCAGTACTTTAGTGCCATTAGGTATAGGGTTGATGATAGGGTCATTTCAGGGATTAATGAGGAGCTGAGGATATTCGGCATAAATAATTGCCTACGATTCCTAGGCAATAAAACTTAATACCACAGGGCGAAACCCCAGCATGATGGAGTTATTGATTGGACATAGCCCTGATCCAGACGATGCATTCATGTTTTATGCACTAAAGAAGGGTCTGATTAAAGTGCCATTCACGGTTAGGGAATTCCTGGTCGACATTGAGACACTAAATAAATTGGCGGTCCATTGTAGGATCGACATCACGGCTGTGAGCACACACGCCATGGCATACATAGGTAGTAAATACTACATACTTAGGGTCGGTGCATCCATGGGGTTTAAGTACGGCCCAGTCATTGTGAGTAACACCGCAAAGCCTGAGCTAGTGGCTGTGCCAGGCACCTACACCACGGCGACGTTAATGGTCAGGTTAGCAATGCCTAATGTAAAGACCGTGGAGATACCCTTTGATAGAATTATGGATGCCGTGAAGGCCGGTGTTGTTGATGCCGGCGCCCTAATACACGAGGGCCAAATAACCTATGAAAGGTATGGCCTTAAGAAGGTCATTGATCTTGGTGAGTGGTGGTATGAAGAGACAAAACTACCAACACCCCTAGGCCTAGATGTTGTTAGGGCGTCCCTGGGAATCGACATGGCCAAGGCTGTTAAGGAAGCATTGCTGGAGTCCATTAGATACGCAATGAGCCATAGAGAGGAGGCTCTAACGCACGCCATGAAGTTCTCAAGGGGTTTGAACATGAGTGATACTGACAGGTTCGTTAGGATGTACGTGAATGACTATACAATGGATATGGGCGTCGACGGTGAGAAGGCGATTAGAGTACTACTTGAGATGGGTCGTGAAAGTGGTTTATTACCTGAGGTTCAATTATTGTTTATTTAGGTCAATTTAATGATTACGCCTAATTCGGCTAATTTACTTATTTCATCACGTGGTAAGCCCATTTCAATCAATATCTCCATGGTGTTCTCACCCAATTTTGGCGCTCTACCCCTCATGCCTGGCCTAATGCCATTTATTAATAATGGGTTGAGGAAGTCCTTTCCATTAAAGCCCCTTGCAGTTAATTGTGGGTCTTTTTCGAAGTCCTTTATGGAGTTTATGGGGGCCGCCGGTACATCATAACTCCAAAGAAGCCTGAGGGCCTCTGCAGCCGTGTACTTACTTAATTCCTTACTTAATTCGCTTATGGCTTCCTTATCGAACTGCCTATTGATTAGGTCCTCACGGTTCAATGCCCTGCATAGTCCCTGCCAGAACTTAATCTCTATGGCACCAATTGTTATGTAGCCATCCCTACACTTATAGACGTTATAGAATGGGTACTTACCTGTTAGGCTTGGGTCGGCGTTTTCATACGTCATGGCCATGTTTAGTGTATTGAAGAGTAATGCAGTCTCCATCATTGAGACCTCAACCCTACCGCCAATACCACGTAGCAGTAGGCTTAGTATTCCAATGACACATAGTAGGGCTGAACCAACATCGGCAACTTGCACAGTGAGTGGTCTAGGCACGCCATCACTGAAGAGGTTAGGGTCTAGTAAACCGGCGACACTAACTGTGTTAATGTCATGGTTTGGAAGCCCTGAGTATGGGCCATACTCTCCATAACCATTTATTGAGCAGTAAACAATCCTATTATTAATACCCCTGAGGGTTTCATAATCAATACCTAGCTTCTTGGTAACGCCAGGTCTAAAGCCCTCAATAACCACGTGGCTGTCCCTAACCAGTTTGTAGAATAGTTCCCTGCCCTCATTAGTCTTTAGGTTAATGGCAATGCTCCTCTTGCCAGCATTCAACCACTCGAAGAGCTTTGGCGATATCTCCCTGAGGTAATCACCAACCTCCGTATCCTCAACCTTAATAACATCAAAACCAAGGTCAGCTAGTAATCTCGTGGCGACACCACCAGGATAAAGCCTGGTCAGGTCCAGAACCCTATACATTAAGTAAATTCCAAGCCTAGGTTAATAAGAATAATTAACCCTGGGAATCAATGATTATTGCCCTTCTGCCCACTATTCTTTACCATGAACCATGTTCCTATTCCCACGGCGCATAGTTTTTTGTTTGTGTCGTATACGTGGGCCTCTGCAACTGCCAAGTGCCTGCCAGTCCTTATTACCCTGCCCTCTACTGTGAATGGTCCATTTATTAATGGCTCTAGGAAGTGTACCTTAAGCTCCGCCGTGTATTGATCAATACCATCATTAACAGTCATCACGGCAGTACCAAGGACAGTATCAATAACAGTCATAACAACACCACCATGAACCATACCACCACGCCTCAAAATCTCACGCTTATAGGGAAAAACAGCCCTAACAAAACCATCACCAACCTCAACAAACTCAAGACCAATGAAGTTGAATAGAGGCTCACTACGCAGGTAATTATTCATCAACTCAGCAACATTAAAACCGGCTGACCTAGCCTTGAGAAACAACTCCCTAATGCTGCTTATTGAACCAACAGTCTTCATTAATTCATCCCATGCCGACACGTGATACTGGAGAAGGAAGGCCTATTTAAGCAAAGTTGTCCTGGTGAATAAATAGTGGTAAGTAACCTAAATAAAGCCAGGAATGACCTGCCCAGTAACAAGTGAATCAAGTGGTTCCCTAAACCTGGCTATTCCGTACTCATTCCTGTAAACAACGATCTCAGCAGGCCTGGGCCTACCATTGTAATTACTACTCATTGAGTAGACGTAGGCACCTGCATTAAGAATAATGAGTAAGTCGCCCTCCCTAACCCTCGGTAATTCCCTATTAATCGCCAATTTATCAGTATTCTCACAAATGGGCCCAACAACATCAACAACCTCAGTTACCTCAGTATTATTGCCACACGTGATCATTTGGTGATAGGCACCGTAAAGCATGGGTCTAATGAGAACGTTCATGCCAACATCAACACCAACAAAGGTCCTACCACCCTTCCTCTTAACCTCAGTAACCCTAGTCACCAGGTAACCCGCATTACCAACAATGAACCTACCAGGCTCAACCCATAACTCACCAGGGAAGAAGTTCCTAAGTACACTTAATTTACTCAAGTCAAGGGATTTCTCACCTGGTCTGTACGGTATACCAAACCCACCACCCATATCGAAATAACTAATCCTAATACCAACCCTATCCTCAATAGTTTCCGCATGCTCCCTAAGTAACTCGGCAATCCTAATGAAGTAATCAGAATCAAGAACGTTACTACCCATCATTGCATGTATACCGAACTCCTCAGTACCAATGGACTTAGCGAGGCTATATGCATCAATAGCGTCGTTCAAGAACATGCCGAACTTACTCTCCTCACCGGCCAATGTGACGCCAGGCGCAAAGCCCCTGCCATAACCCAGGTCAACCCTGAAGAATATGGTCCTAGGCCTGTAACCAAGGGCTAGTGCTCTCTCGAATTCCCTTCTCGAGTCGAAATTAAATAAGACCCCTGTATTAATTCCGTACTTAATATCATCAAGTGAACGATAGGCACCCGTGTATAATATATTACTGGGTTCAAAACCAGCCCTCGTGGCTAGGAATATCTCACCAGGTGATGCAGCATCAGCTCCAGATCCAAGTTTCCTGAGTAGCGTTAGTATTGCCAGGTTGGGATTAGCCTTGATTGAGTAGAGGATCTTGGCATTAATGGAATCCCTAATGGCTCTATAATTCTCCTCAACTCTGCCGAGATCATAAACAATGAGGGGAGTGCCAAACCTATTCGCTAACTCAGTAAGATTAATTCCATTACCAACAATGCAATTGCTCACGATAGTAAGCACAGCAATGTATTTTTAAGTATTCGACTTGAATACTGGGATAATGTGTAGGGTATTCGTATTCTCAAGCAATGGATCAGCCAGTGAATTGGTTATTAATGGACTCTCTGCCCTTAGGAATTCCGCCCAGGCAGATCCCATGGGTCCCAGTGGCGTTATTAATCACAGTGATGGATGGGGATTCACAGTGGTTAGTTATGGCGTTAGTACAGCACTTAAGTGGTATTACAGGTCATTAACGCCGATTTATAAGGATGATAATTACCAATCACTTGGGATGGTAATAGGTAGGTTATTAATGTCAGGTGAGTCTTACGGGATCTTTCACGTACTTAACGCGGCAGACAAGAAGTTAATTAGAATTGAGAACGTTCATCCATCAATGGTCTATACGAGGGATGGTGAATTGCACGTTGTTCATAATGGTGTTGTTAATAAGTATGCATTGTTTGAGATACTGAGGAGGGAGTATGGTGTGGAACTTAATGTAGATGATGCATCAGACACTTACGTGCTTACCCACTTAATTGCGTCAATGTATAATGAGGTTGGTGACCTGGAATCAACAATCAAGGAACTTGCGGGGCTACTTAGGGAGATTAATGGTGTGGAATCCGCATTAAATACGGGTATACTATTGATTAAGCCATGCTGTGCGGAGTTGTTTATAACGACCATGTATAATAGTGACGTTATAAATAACGAGAGAAGGAGGAGGTACTACAACCTCTTTATTGGGAGGTTGAATAATGGTGTATTCGCAGCATCAAGCACGTTAGTTAGAGCCTACGGCCTAGCCAAGTTAGGAGATACTAGGGAGCTTGAGCCAGGTACGGGTGAATTAATATACTGCAGGTTATCAACCAGCGATTTTAACTGCAGTAAAGCCTAGTTTACTCAGTGAGTGGTTCAATCATTGTCATAATTCCATCATCAGCATCAACCTCAACGTCTATGCCAATTGGTACGGAATACACATTGTATCCATGCTCATCACCACCATGACAACAGGGATAACCAATGAATGAAGGCGCCCCTGTAACTCCCCTGGTATCCTCAATAATAACCTCCTCAAGGCTTGGATGAGGACCCTTATCCTCAGGTTCTGGGAATTCTCCATAAACAATGGCATTAACAGTAGATAAAGCCTTATTCAACCTTAATACAGTTAGGTAATTATCAACCCTATATGCCTCCTCATTAATATCCTCCAGGAACAATACCTTATTACCTGGATCGGGCCTATACGGCGTACCCTGTAGCAACGTGAAGAGTGTTAGATTACCACCAATAATGCTTCCCCTAGCCCTTCCATGATTTATAACTTTCGGATATGGGCCATCCTCAGTAGGTTTCAACTCCAATGTTTCGCCCGTGAGTATCTTCACGGCCAACTCCAAGTCCCTTTTGAACCTAGCCCAGCCTATCTCATCACCGGGTTTAGGCGTTACGGAGGGCATTGGTCCCTGTAGTGACGGTAAGCCAGTCATTGAGTATATTGCGTTTTGTATCGCCGTTATATCACTAAAGCCAACAATAACCTTAGGATTCTCCCTAACTAAGTCATAATCAATCATGTTAAGTAGCCTTAGGGAACCAGCACCACCACGTACGCACCAAATGGCATCAACATCACTCCTCTTAAATCCCTCGAGTAAGTCCTTAGTGCGTATGTCATCAGGTCCAGACAAATGCCAGCGGACCCAGGACTCCCTAACAGACTTACCAAGAACTACATTAAAGCCTATCTTCTTAAGGAGTTGAATACCAAGCATCAAATTCATACTGGGATACTGAGGAAAACTGGCAGGTGCCACAAGCATTATTGTAGAACCAGGCCTAAGTCTCCTAGGTTTAATTGAATACTTCACATAATTAATCATAACAGGGTATTTATAATGATAACCTAGGCGTTATACAAATATTCAATTTCTAAAATAGGAAAACTTAAATGTCAGTTAATAAGCATTAAGAGGTGCTTAGACAAGGGTTAAATGGGGGTTTGTCTCGTGCTGCGTTAATAACCCTAATAGTGGTAATCATAGTGGTAATAGCACTAGGCGCTTATTTTGCTGTTACTTATCATCCTAAGCCCACTGCGCCTTCTCCACCACCTACAACTACTAACGTTACGAAGCCAACAGTCACCGTGGTCTCGAACCAAACAATTACATTGGCACCACCAAACCCAAATGAATTAGTGGATATTTCAGTCACGATATCTCCTGATTACCTAGACCCAGCCACGGGCTTTTATGAAGTTGATACACCAATATTTGACGTCGTTTATCAGGAGTTGGTTATTTGGAATGGTAGTGATTATATGCATGTTGTTCCTATGTTGGCCACTAATTGGACGATCAGCCCCGACTACAAGCACTACATCTTCACGCTTAGGCAGGGCGTTTACTTCACTGATGGTGAACCATTCAACGCAACCGTGGTATGGTTCAGCTTCTATAGGACAATAATCATGGGACAAGGACCAGGAGTAAGCAACTATCCGAAATTACTTTTTAGTTATACGAAGTATTTGGAGACTGGTTATGCCATACCATGGGGTGTTTGTCACGCTCTTACTAATGTTACGGGTAACCCAGCGTACATCAGTAATGCAACGCTGTGCGCCTACGCACTAGCCAATGTATTGAGTAACTTCAACGTTAACAATGCAACAATCCAAAAGCTCATGACATACCCCAATCAAGCAGTCGTAGTCCTAGGGCCATACGAAGTAGAAATAAACCTAATACATCCATACATGTACTTCCTACTAGACATATCTAATGCTTGGGGTGCTGTGGTTCCACCAGCCTACGTAGATGCTCATGGCGGAGTACAACCAAACACACCAAATAGTTACTTAGATCAGTATGGTGCACCTGGTACTGGTCCTTATGAGATTGAGAGTGTTTCTGGTACTCCTGGTGAGTTTACGGAGATTGTTCTTAAGGCTAATCCGAATTACTGGGGTAATAGTTATCCATCTGGTTCATTACCAGTGCTTGACCAACCAGCCCACATACAAATAATCGATATCAAGTATACCATGTCTCATACTGATAGGGTTGAGTTATTCGCAAGCAATGAGGCACAAATAAGCTACGTAAGCCCACCATTCCTAGACCAAATATACACAGCATGGCCATACAACAAATACCTACCACCACAATCAATAATACGACTACTTGGATATCAACCAGCGGGTGTTCTCTTCATATCAATGAATGTTTATGAATGGCCTACTAACTGCACAGACTTCAGACTAGCCGTAGTCCATGCCGTTAATTACACGGCTTTACTATACACTTACTACTCACCGTTACTCAACACAACACTTGCTGAACTGTACTTAGGACCGTCGAACCCGGCATACATTCCATTCTATAACCCTGATAATCTTCCCATGTATTCATACGATCCTAACCTAGCCATTGAGTACCTCAATAAATCCGGTTGGGAATGTAACTTCTACACGGTACTACCAAATGGCACGACTATCGGTAATCCCAACGG
Organism: Vulcanisaeta moutnovskia 768-28; assembly: GCF_000190315.1. Lineage (NCBI taxonomy): Archaea > Thermoproteati > Thermoproteota > Thermoprotei > Thermoproteales > Thermoproteaceae > Vulcanisaeta > Vulcanisaeta moutnovskia. Next base: position 1,329,392 of record NC_015151.1, on the reverse strand, counting down.
ACAAAAACTACCGGCAATACCAATTGCAGTAATTCCGCCAATAACGCCACTAGTTGAGGAGCAGCTTGAGATAATAACTCAGGACCTAAGCCAAATAGGAATACCAACATCAATAGAATACGTAACAACAGCAGAAAGTGGTACATGGTACAATCCGCAAATAACGCCAACAATGGTCGATTTAGGATGGTATCCCGATTGGCCAGACCCGTTATTCCAATTATTATTCCCTGTATTGAATGTAATAGAAGGCGGTGTTTATGGTGCAAATGAAGCTTGGTTTAATAATACTGTTGTGAATAACCTGACTTTAACAATGCCCTTTGTGACCAATGAAACAGAGCAGCTGCAGATGCTCGCCGAAGTCTACAACATAACATACTGGCAAGCACCATATATATGGCTACCATGGCCTATTAATTATTTAATCGTACAGCCATACGTCAAGGGAGTCGTATGGACATGGGATGAATATTTTTACAACACAATGTATTACCAACCAATCACACTATACGTAATAACCTACAGCAACGGCACACAAGTAATCCAATACAGCAACGGAACAATAGCCAACACATAATAATTATTATTTATTAAAAATAAGTTAAAATTTACTTTATTATTTTTACACCGAGTACTTCTTGGAAGAATTTCATTGCCTCGGCCTTTGATACTCTTTGTTCCTTACCAACGTCATACCTAGCCCTCCTCCTGTACATGACCCTTAATCCTGGTCTTGCGAGTACTGTGACTACGTTTAAGCCCCAAACACCGACTGATGGGTCATACTTCGTACCCGGTATCATTATGTGCTCCCTAATTCCGAAGGCCACGTTGCCCCAGTCATCGAATGAATTTTCCCTCAGTGTGAAGTCCACTGCAGCCAGCGTCCTCAGTAGGAACCAAACAGCCTTATTTCTTCTTAATGTGACTGCCACACCTATTGGTTCACCCTTCCTAATGTTCCAATCCTTAATCGACCTCTTGGCAAGCCTATAGCTTGGTTCCTGCTGCGTCAATTCCTCAAGGACCTTAGCAGCCTTCTCAAGTCTCTCCCCACTTTGTCCAACACCTATGTTGGCCACGACCTTCTCAATCCTAATAACCCTCATTGGATGATCAACAGGTAATACGAACTTTCTCCAGTCCAGTTGATCTGGTGTTAATGCCCTTAAATCCACCTGTGCTAGGTCTATGACAGGCATCGCTATACGTGGCTACTTGGCATTAATAAAAATTTGCCTCATGGGAATTGCGTTGATATATAAGTATATTTATTAATATATATGATTATTATTTTACTGACAAAAGCCCTATTAAAGCTTTAGTTATACGGTTCATAATGTCGAATAAAACACCCTTTGAACCGCTTGATTGGTCAAAACCGACACCAGGACACCTAAAGCTCCTATTCATATCAGGCGCAGGTTTCTTCGCGGATGCCTATGACCTATTTGCAATATCAGTAGCTCTGGTCTTTCTAAAGCAGGTTTGGTCGTTAACAGCGTCAGAAATAAGCCTAATATCATCAGCCGCACTGTTTGGCGCAGTGATAGGCCCCTTCATATTCGGCAGGATAGGCGATATATTTGGCAGGAAGTACATATACGGTGTGGAGGCAGCACTATTGGCGGCTGGAGCCATAGCCTCTGCATTCTCAATAAACCCAACAATGCTTTGGATAACAAGGTTCATACTAGGTCTTGGAGTTGGTGGTGATTACCCAATAAGCGCCACGTTAATGAGTGAGTATGCACCGGCGAGAAGTAGAGGCTTATTCGTGGCGGGGGTCTTCTCAATGCAGGGATGGGGCATTGTTACGGCTGCCCTACTCGGCCTCGGTCTATTAAATGCTAAGATAAACCCAGACATTGCCTGGAGAATAATACTTGGGTTCGGTGCAGTGATGCCCGCCATAGTCATTTACTTTAGGCGTAGGGTTCATGAGACGCCTAGGTTTGAGTACTTCGTTAAGGGTGATGTTGAGGGCGCCAAGAAGGCCGTTAAGGACGTGCTAAGGCAGGATGTGGAAATTAATAATGTAAATAATGCCAGTAATGGCATTTACAGGAATTTACTTAGGTACTTACCGGTAATACTTGGTACTGCAATACCCTGGTTTGCACTTGATGTGTTCTTCTATGGCACAAACATATTTGGTCCCTTCGTAACCTCGGCAATAGGCCTAGCCAAGAACCCATTGGCTGGTATATACATACAGTTATACGTCGTTCTGGCCTTCCTAGTCCCTGGTTACTACGTGGCGGCCTTCCTAGTGGATAAAATGGGTAGGAAGTCCATGCAGATAATGGGCTTCTCAATAGTGGCCGCTACATACTTAATCACGGCGCTCATGCTAAGGAACGGCATAATAATTCCAGCGGCCATAATAGCCCTATATGGCCTAGCCCAGTTCTTCACTAACGTCGGTCCCAACGTGACCACATTCATACTACCAACTGAGGTGTTCCCAACCCGGTTCAGGACTACGGGCCACGGGATAGCCGCGGGCAGTGGTAAGCTTGGCGCAACAATAGCTGCACTATTCATTCCACTACTCTTCCCAATAACAAGTAGCGCATTGAGCGCAACGGCCAAGTACATGGTGATGTCGAACCTATTACTCGTATTGGTTGCCGTGGCGATAATTGGCGTAATATTCACAGCACTATTCATAAAGGAACCTAAGGGTAAGCCCCTGGAACTATCCTCGGGAGAACTAGGTATAAGTCAGTAACGTACTAAAAATAACCTTAAAATAAACAGGGCGTTAAAGACCAACGTGGGTGTTTCTAAGGAATTTATTAAGGGCCTTATTAGGGATGTTGAGGATGCGATAAAGGAAATTGAAAGAATAACAAATAAGCCATATGATGAATTAAGCGATGAGGATAAAATGGCCATTAGGTATGAGTTAATAGTCATTGCAGAGGCAGTAATGGCATTAGCGATGCATATAGTACGTAGAGAATTAAATGAAAGACCTAGGACACCGATAAATGCACTAATGATATTAAGAGATAAGGGCTTATTAATGATGAATGAGTACGAGGATTTAACGAGACTTGTAAGACTTAGGAACCTGCTTGTTCATAGGTATTGGGTAATCGATGATTACCTAATATATCAAAGCATTAAGTCGAACTTTAAAAACCTGGCGAGTTTCATAAATAGGTTGAGGGATCGTTATGGAATTTAGTGGCGAGTATATCTATCACTCAATGAGACGTGAGGAGAGGGAATTAATTATTTCAAGAATTAGGGATATACTTAGGGAGTACGGTATCTCCCTTGGGATATTATTCGGTAGTTTCGTGGAACTTAATGAGTTTAGGGACATAGACATTGCGGTTTACGGGAAGAATCTCGACCTTAATGCGTTATTAAGCCTTGGAACAAGGCTTGAAGAGGTACTTGGCATGCCTGTGGATGTCGTGCCGCTAATCAATATCGACCCTAAATTTAGGCTTTCGATAATGGAGCACGGCCTCATAATTCTTGAGGCTGTTGATGGCCTATACGAGGCATTGATAAGAGAGACACTCGATGAGTTATACCTAGTAATGCGTGATGATGATTCAATACAGTAGGTATGGTGCTTCCGAGGGTGCCCGTTGTTGAGTCTATCATTAAACTCAGTATTTCTAGGGTCGTTATGCCAATTAGGACCTTATCAATGATAATAGTAAAGCCATAACTTGGACTTGAAGAGTCGCCGTATATCTATAATCACGGCGACTCTACACACCCAAAGCACAGCAACCCTAATTAATGATGGTGCGACCCAACACAACGGGAAGAGTTATTAATCCCTGCAATGTTCAATAATTGGGTTAATGTGGTTAGTAGGGATGAGGTTAGGAGGATTGTGCTGGAGTTGATTAGGACTGATGAGGAGTTTCGGCTTGCCATAGCCGGTGCCCTGGGTCTTGAGGCAATACTTAACGAGCTTAGGGCCCTTAGGCAGGACTTCAACGCAATGCTTAATTGAGTTGTGAGTATTGAGGAGGCTAGGAGGGAGTGTGTTTGGGTGCTTACGTGGAGGGAGGAATTAACACCATTCTTGGTACTAACGAATTAACCCACCTCTAAAGCCTAGGGTAGTGATTAGCGATATTGGGAAATTGAGAAACAAAACTTATTAATTAGTTTTAGGACTACGGCATTATGAGGAGGGGTTTGTTAATAGTTGGCGTGATTTTAATAATAGTTGCCATAGTAATTTTTGTAGTTAGTACTTATGTTGTTGCTAGGCAGGTAAAGCCTGCAACTATGGCGGTCACCTTAAGCCCAGGTGATAATGTCACGGTGGGTACCGCGAGCCTTGGTAAGGTGTTGACCGTGGTTTACACGGATTCTATTAATCAACCCCTCGAGACGTACATCACGGTGCCAGGCATACTTAAGACTATATACTCGAATGGTCAGTATGTCGTGGCTTACACGGTGACAACAGGCACGGGCACCCTATACCTAGTGAATAATTATTCAGTGCCAGTAACCATTAAGTACAGCATCATCGGCGTATCGGTAACCTCATCAATTATTATTGCCGGAGCACTCGCATTTGTGGCAATAATAATTGGTGTCGTAGGTGTGATACTGGCAATACTGGGTGCCGTATTGAGGTCAAGGAAATAGTTGGATTAATAAACTTACCCATAGGGTAAGTAACTGGTATATGCTTTTTGACCTTGAGCCTAAGAGTAGGAGGGAGGATCTTTACGACTTCGAGACTGAGTTGAGGGATTTATTAATGGTGTTATTAATGATAAGGTAATTGTTGTCAGGGGTTTGAGGAGGACTGGTAAGACCTCATTGATGAGGGTTGCGCTTAATGAGGTTGGCTGCCCATACATTTACCTGGACGTTAGGTTCGCGGGGAGGCCTAGGCAGATTGACCTTATTGAGTTAATTAGGCGTGGGCTTGAGGACTTCCTGATCAGGAATAGGTCAATAATTGATAAGGTTAGGGACGCCCTATCTAGGGTTAGGTGGGTTAGGGTTGGGGTATCACCGATACATGTGGAGATTAGGTTGGGTGAATCCCGTAGGCTGAGTATTGGCGAATTGCTTAATGCCATTAATGACCTTGGCGCTGAATTGGGTAGGGCGGTGGTGATTGCTGTTGATGAGGCCCAGGAGCTGAGTAGGGTGACTTGGGTGGACTTTAATATGCTGCTTGCGTATGCATACGATAATTTGAGGTATGTGAAATTACTGTTGTCAGGCTCCGAGGTTGGGGTATTGGATAGGTTCCTCAGGGTTAATGATCCCGAGGCCCCACTATTCGGCAGGTACATACACTTCGTGAATACCAGGAGACTCAGCCCTGATGAGTCCCTGGACTTCCTAAGGAGGGGCTTTGAGCAGTATGGGGTCAGGCCCGGTGATGATTTCCTCGTGCGTATTGTGAATGATCTTGATGGTGTCATTGGTTGGTTGACGTACATCGGTCATCAATATGTGATTGAGGGTAAGCAATCCATTGAGGAGGTCCTCGAGCCCGCAATCGCATTGGCACTTAATGAACTCAGGAACTTCCTAACCAATAGGAGTCCTAGGTATAGGGTATTGCTTAAGGAATTATTCGTTAGGAGAAGTTGGAGGGAGCTTAAGGCGGCACTTGAGATTGCAGAGGGTAAGCCAATTAATGATAAGTCGCTCTACGTACTACTCAAGGAACTAATTGACCATGGCATTGCGGAGAAGGCCAATGAGGAGTACGTGATTGCAGACCCAATACTCAAGAAAGCCGTACTTAAATTGTGACATTACTTTTAAGGCAAACCACTAGCCAACACTCCTCACTCATAACGCAGGGTCTGGGCTGGCGGTATTCTCATGGCCCTTATTGCTGGTACTAGGGCTGCGATTATGTTTATGGCTATGGGCAGTATGAATATTGCCGCGAAATCCAGCGGCGTAAGCATTATGGGTAGCACTATAGATGAGGAGGTGGCGGCTGTGGCTGCCCTGGTGGTTGCCCTGCCAGGACCTCCACCGAAGGCCGGTCCCATGAATGATGATGGACTTGGGAAGGCACTAACAATGGTCATTAGCAATGCGATGCCGATTACTGACCCTATTATGGCTATTATCGCGGCCTCAATAATTAGGAGTAGTGGTATTGACCTTCCGCTGAAGCCCACTGCTCTCATTATGCCGAACTCCCTAGTCCTTTGAATCACATTTATCATCATCGTGTCAAACATCCAAATGCCGATTATTACGAAACTTATGCCGGCTATGAAGGCCAGGAAGAGCTCGAGCACGGTGAAGAATTGGTTAATGCTTGATAGTAATGTTGATAGGTTTAGTACCTGGTCCATTGGGAAGAGAGCCTTTAACTCATTTGTGACGTAATTAATATTGTTTGGTGAGTCAACATAGACTATTATGCCACTGACAATGCCCGAGGGATCGAATTGTGATAGGAAGGTATTCTCATCAATGAATATGGCATTGTTTGGATTCAGGCCAATGACTCCAATACCGCTTTGTTGCATTACGGCGCCTATTGTGTATGTGAGCTCAGAACCACCTGGTGCGGTTATCACCATTACCTGCCCAGGGTATGCAATCTGCTGTCCAGTGCTTGTGAAGGCCACGTCATATCCGACAAAGGCAAGCCCAGGCGTGAGTATTGGTGTGCCAGCCATTATTGCATTGTTCAGTGAGGTAACTCCATAGAGTTGCATTATCTCCTGTTCCGTGGCCCCTATTATTGTGGCTGTGACCTCATGGCCATTAATATCCACCCTAGCAACCGTGGATAATATGGGTATTGCATTGGTCACGTGAGGTATATTCATAACCTCATAAACGCTGGTAATCGTTAATTCCGAGTTCTGCCCTGGGAATAGGAACACAGTGTTTGTGCCGAAGATCCTCTCGAAGAAGCTCGTAGTCAGTGTCTTATAGCCCTGTCCCATGCCTATGGCAAGGCCAAGGGCCACTATGGCTATTACTATGCCGACAATGGCGCCTATTGTCCTACCCCTACGCTCCCAGGCGGCGCTCCATGCAAGTTTGAAGTAGTCGGTAATCCTCATGACTTGCCACCGTGCCTCCTACGTAGGATCAGAACCGCAGCAATTATCACGACCGCAGCCACTACGGCTAATGCAATTATTATGTATGTGAAGTAATTAGCCCTGTGATACCTGTAGTAAGTGCTCTGTGAGCTGAGTTGAGATGCTGATTGTGTGAATAGTGTTGCGTTCCTAATCACGGTTATTGGCACTGTGTAGTACTGAGTATGTTGCTGTCCGAATTGATTGGTGTATTGTATTTGGAAGGTTATTGTGGTGTTCATTGTCTTCGTAACAGTGAAGCTGAAGGCCACGGCACTTAACTGCTGGGAATTCAGTGTGCCCATGTAGGTGCTTGATTGACTAATTAATTCAATTCCTGGTCCTGGTATTGCGGTTATGTTTAGGTTGTAGGCGGGTACCGGCCCTGTATTAACGAAGTTTAGGGACACGGAACCAGTCTCACTGATCATTAATGGTGTTGGTGCGACCTGGTAACCGGTGACTAGTATTGATGGTTCATTTAGTACGGATACAGCCATGGTGCCTTGAACACTGCCTGGGTAGCCGCCAGTGTATTGATAGGTTAGTGAGTATGTTATGGATGCTGAGGATGATGATATGGGCACTGCAATAGGCACATAAACATAGTAGGTCGCTCCAGGTGGTATCTCTGCAATGTCATAGGTTGTATTACCAGCTAGGCTTAATCCCTGGATTGACGTGAGCACTAGGGTTACGTTGTAAATGGGCACTGGATTAACATTCCTAATGCCAATAACCAGTTCACCAGAGCCAATACTCAGTGAGGAGTTGACTGGATAAACAATCACCTGGCTTGAGGACACTGCAATCACGCTCATGCTTATTGAGATACTGCCACTTACCGTATTACCGCTTTGATCAAGGCCTGTGTAACCAACATTGATTGTCACGGGGCCGCTGCTGATCGGTAATACGTATAGGGTCATGGTGTAGTTACTACCTGGGTTTAGGGTCCCAATTACAATACTACTGTAACCAGCGGCTAAAGTAGCTCCACTAATGCCTATGTTAACCTGCAAATTATAAATGGAGCCACTGCCATTATTACTCACTACAAGCTCCACTGGATTAACAAGGTTACTAACCAAGTATTGGGTTTTCGTGTACGCTGTGATTATTGGTGAGCCGTAAATAACCAGTGGGAAGTTTATGTTCATTGAACCCGAGCCAGCCACTTGTATGTAGGTGGTTACCTGCGCCTTCGCCGAGGTCTCATACTCAGCGCCCCAACTTATGGCAAGCGTGGATTGGCAATTAATGGGTAGTGTTGAGTTAATCAGGTAGGTAACAGTGACTTGCTGTCCAGGATTTAACCAACCAATGAAGGCTGGGTTCTGGGAAACCACAGTGCCGCTACAGGGCGTTAGGGAGAACTCGGTGTTATATAGGTAGTAGCCTCCCGTATATATTAGTGTTATTGAGACCTTGGAGACGCCAGTAATAGTCGGTGATGGTACTGAGGATATACTGACTATTGAAAAGGGCGGTGCGGTGTTTGAGTACTGCTGTGCGTACGCCAAGGGTATTAAAACCAGCAGTGCTAGTAATATAGTCATTATCACCAGTGTGTACCTGTTAGTTATCATTTTCGACATCGAATTTGAAACCACGAATCTTCTTATAAATCATACTCTCTTTATAGTATCAATCACATTACAGTCTACGCTATATGAGTCCTCGGTGAGTATGTATTTTAAAGAGAGACTGTGCTTACCCACCGTGTCATTCATAGAGGCTAGAGACGTGTGGAAGTACTACGGTGATTACCCTGCGCTTCGAGGAATAAATCTAGAGATAAATGAGGGTGAGTTTAGATGCATCATTGGACCTAGTGGTAGTGGCAAGACAACCCTCCTAAGCCTAATAGGCGGTTTGGACGGGGTTAGCAGGGGCTACCTGAGGGTTGGTCCTTATGAGCTGCATAGGCTCAGCAATACGGAACTTGATAGGTATAGGAATGAGTTCGTGGGTTTTGTATTCCAATTATTCTATTTAATACCCAGGATGACCGTGCTTGAGAACGTGGAACTACCGCTAATAGCTAAGGGTATTGGTTCAATCGAGAGGAGGAAGCTAGCTCTCGAAGCCCTTGAGATGGTTGGACTTAGGGATAAGGCCAGAAAGAGACCAAGTGAGCTTAGTGGTGGTGAGCAGCAGAGGGTCGCTATTGCGAGGGCTATTGTGGCTAAACCAAGGCTTTTGTTAGCTGATGAACCCACGGGTAACCTGGATAGTAAGACTGCGGCTGTGATAATGGACATATTCAGGAAGTTGAATAGGGAGCTTGGCATGACAATAATAATGGTAACACACAACCTTGAATTAATAGGTAATTGCCACAGAGTCTCTAGGATAAGTGATGGGGTAATAACGAGGACGTACGACGTGCCCCAAGTCCGTGAAAACCTTGACATATTAATTAGGGAGTTAATGACGGCGTGAGCCACCGTAATGTATTAAAGCGTATTGCTGCTTAATTCCTTAATGAATGCTAAGTCATTATTGAGGATTACGGGTATTGCGGGCTTCATATTAGCGGCCATAGCAACCTACATATACATTGTCTACATACTCATACCTGTAATAACACCGATAATAATTCACCAAGTTGAGTCACAATTAAGTGGTGAGGGCGTATCGATTAGCCAAAGCGAAATCTCAGGCATGGTCTCCCTCCTAACCACAGTAATGCCAATAACATCACTAGTCGGTATGGTGATTGGTTGGTTAATAGAGGCTGCAGTGCTCATGGCACTACTTAGGGCCTTTAGGATTAGGTCGGGATTCACAGACACCTGGTTACTCAGTGGGAACTACTTCTGCATCAGCACAATACAGACGGCTATAACTGTCACGACACCCCTATTTAATTACTCAATAACAGCAGTAACCATACATAGGGGATTAACAAGCGAACCATTGCTACTCGCAATCAATCTTACATTCACAGTAATAGGCTCACTATACCTAGCCTACATATTCGCCAGAACCTACGGTACAAGCATCACCAAGGCATTAATACCAACACTAATAGCCCTAATTATCTTCTGGGCAATATCAACAATGATCTAACAAACAAAATTGAAACTACATTATTATAATTGATTTTCCGTGCTTTGGGCGTGTAGAGCCGTCGTAATTATATAATTACGGCGACTCTTCCAATCCAAATACGATGTCAGTAATTTATGATATTAACGCCAATTTTAGTGCTAGATTCTGGGTTTCAAATTATCATTGTCGGTGATTAGAACGTACAGAATGATTACCATGCGAGCATAGGTGGTAATGCTTTGTCAAGACTTGGACTTGCAGAGTCGTCGTGTATATATAACTGCGGCGAGTCTGCACTTCCAAAGTGCGGTAGTCCCTATTTTATAATGCGTTGAAATTAATAAATTATTAGTTGTTTTGGCATAATTATTGGTGTTATTTCTATTTTTTATTAGAGAAAAGTTTATAAATCTCTGGGTTATTTTAACTCTGATGTATGTGGTCTTTGGATTAACGAGTGGGATGTCGTCAATGATCTTCGAAGGTAGGTATAAAGGACCTAGTGATATTAGGGATGTTCATGTGAGTGATGTTCCAAGGACTAATCATGTTCTTAGGAGTTTCGTTATTACTGATGATAAGGATGCCCTTATAATATGGTCTTTTGACATACCTGGTTATGAGACTCACATTTACTCAATGATTAAGGAGAGGGCCACATTACTGCTATGCCCAAGAATTGATAATTCAACGTATTTATTACCCGATGTTTCATTGGTTGAGGAATTGAGTTCAATGCTTTATAAAGACGCTAGGTCAGTCACGTATTTTGTTAAGCCCATAAATAGGTCCTTTGTGTCTAGTGTCCTCAGGGCCACTGTGGGTGCGGCTAGGGCGTTAGTAATGGAGAAGGTGGATAATTTACTCAAGTCAAGGGGTTTGGCCACTGTTAGGTTGATGGATGAATTGGGGACTATTAGTGAGGATATTACTTTATCAGCCAATAAGTGGGTTGAGAGAGGTTTCGCTAATGAGGTTGGTGACGTATACTCCCTGACTGATTACATAAGAAATTCACTGGAGCTAAAGAAGAGCAGGTCTAGGAAGAGAGCCAGTTAGCACTGAGGGCATTGCAATTTAATAAAAACCAATAATTTTTAGGGTTTTACCGTGTAATAAACCCTCTTCTTATCCTTACCCCTGCTCTCGGACTTGAGGAACACAATCTCCCCAATCTCCCTCGTGTTAGCCACGTGCGGTCCACCATCAGCCTGAATGTCAATACCCTCAATCTCCACAATCCTCCATTCCTCACCAGGCGGTGGCTCCCTCTCGGCAAGCTTAACAATGCCAGGTATCTTCAGCGCCTCCTCCTTCTTTAGGAAGTATATTTTTACAGGAATACCCCTCTTAACCACCTCATTGGCCTCTGCTATTAAGTCCTGGAATGCCTTCCTAAGTGCATCGCCACTTAGGGTTAGGTTATAATCATCCCTGGCATACTCTGGCGTTATATCGCCACCAGTGACCAGTGCGTTATAATCCTTATAGGCGAGGGCTGCGATGATGTGTGTGGCCGTGTGAAGCCTCATCAACCTATATCTTCTATCCCAATCGATTATGCCGTGAACAGAATCACCAACCCTAAACCTAGGCTCCCTATCAAGAATATGCACTGCATCCTCACTCTCCTTAATCACCTCCTTAATCACGTACTCCTCACCCTGCCAAATCAACTTACCAGTATCATTAGCCACACCACCACTCCTTGGGTGGAAGAGCGTTTGATCAAGCCAAACCCTATTGCCATCAATCCTAACCACGGTGGCATCAAACTCCCTCTTGTATGAATCCCACCAGTAGAGGAATTTCGTCGGCATAGTACCCAAGGTTGTCAGGAAATACTTAACAATTGCGCTGTGGTCTATACGCCAAAAAACCTCTTCACTGCATAGGTCATTACGTCGTGTGTCTTCAATAAGTCATCCACAGTGACATACTCATTATACGCATGGGCGAGGGCTAGCTCACCAGGACCGTAAACAACCGTTGGTACTCCCCTAGCCCTTAGGTACCTACCATCAGTGGCTCCCGTCACTATCACCGGCTTTGGTGGTGCACCGAGCACCTTCTCAATACCTTCATGAACAAGCCTAGCAATAGTTTCGCCAGGGCTTGTGTAATTCGGCTCGCTTGTGTCCAGAATCTCGATATCAGCAATACTGCTTAACCCACTCCTTAGGTGATTAATTACCTGGTTTGGTGATACTCCAGGTGGGATCCTCATATCAAGCTCAAGCTCTGCGTAGTCAGGGACCATGTTTATCTTAGAACCGCCATTAATAACGCCTGGGTTAAAGGACACGGTACCAACAACCCTCTCAAAATCACTAAGCGTTAGGTTAAGCCCAGATGCCTTTGCAGCCTCTAGGTAAACCTCAGCCGAATTCTTTATTGCATTCACCAACTCGCTCGGTATTTTAATCCCACTGTTAAATTCACTAATTAACTCCTCAGCCTTACTAATTGCCCTAATTAACTTCATTATTGCATTCTCACCAAGTACTGGTAAACTACCATGAGCAGACCTACCCCTGGTAACAAGCTTAACCTGACAAAGACCCTTCTCACCAATGTAGTACCTTGAGCTACCCGAGGGCTCGGCAATTATTGCGGCATCACCAGTGAGAACATTATCCCTAACCAGGGCCTCAACACCTGGATGACCACCAGTCTCCTCATCAGCGGTTGCCGAGAAAATCAATGTTCCAGAGCCCTGCTTCTCGATTAATGGTGCTAATTCTGCGAATACGGTCATTATCACGGCCAAGCCACCCTTCATATCCGTAGCGCCTCTACCATAGACCCTGTCCTCAACAATCCTCCCTGAGAATGGTGAGTAAGTCCACTTAGAGTCATCACCTGGTGGTACAACGTCCATGTGGCCATTCAGGATAAGCACTGGCTTATTCCTGCCAACCCTAGCAATTACGTTGGGTTTATCCTTAGCATACTCCCTAAACTCGCTTGTGAAGCCGTGTTCATTTAACCAATCCCTTATGAAACCAGCAACATTAATAGTGAAACCAGGTGGATTAACACTGGGGATCTGGATTAACCTGGATACTAGGTTTGGTATTTCGCTCCTTAAATCATCCCTACCCATTACTCATTGCCCTATCTAATGCTTAATTTGTATTACCTTCGACAATGCATTTAGGAATTCATTATCAATATCCACGCTCCTAATACTAACCCTGAAGTACCCCTTTGATAATGGTGGTATGTTTGATAGGTCCCTAATTAGGAAATTGAACTTAAGAAGATCATCGCCAAGGCTTGGCCGATGCTTAATTACGAAGTAATGGGTTGAGGAGTCGTAGTAATTAATATTCAACTCCCTTAATGCATTAAACACCCTGCTTCGTTCCTCATAAACATAATTAACGGTTAATTCCCTAAACTCATGGGCATGATTCATGAACCTGGAAACCGCATACTCAACTATTGAGTTTGTGGGCCACGTTGGCACTAGATCCTCAATATTGATCCTTGTGTACACAGCACCAATCCTTAGCCCAGGTATTGCGAGGAATTTCGTATAGGACTTAACTACAATGATATTTTCATACTCATCAACATACTTAATTAGGGATTGATTATCCTTAACAAAGTCCATGAATGATTCATCAACAATCACGAGACTACCCTGCCTCTTAATTTCCTCGGCCAGTGATAGTAATTCATCACGATGTATTAAGTAACCCATTGGTGAGTTGGGGTTTGATAGCATAAAGACTGTACCAGTCGTTATCTTATCCAGGATTAAGTCACTCAGTGAGCCAAGGTTCCAGTACTCAGTAAGCACTATTTCGGTGTTCACAAGCCTTGATATGCGTATATAATCACTGTAATTGGGTATGGGTATAACGACACGCCTGGGTCTTAGATGCATAATGAGCATTTGTAGTGCCTCCGTAGCGCCATTAAATACATAGGTCATACTGGGATCAATACCCTCATAACTAGCCAGCGCCTCCCTTAGCTCGTCACCAAGCTCAGTGGGATAGTGTGAGTAATGGGACTGCTCAACGGCTTCCTCAATAAGGTAAATAAGCTCCTTGGGTGTTCCTAATGGATTCATGTTAGAGCTAAGGTCTATTAATCCGTATTTCCATCCATACCCACCGTGGCCTCTGGCACTACTCTTTATGTTATTCATACTTCTGTAAGAAATTTGTGAGATAAGTTAAATAAATCCCCGCTATTATTGAATCCGATAATTAATGTATCACGAACATGGTCACTTCGGACCACCACCGCAGTGGTTCATAAAGAGGAGAGGATTGAAATACCTAATACTATACCTACTTAATAATAGGGGTCCGATGACTGGCGCCCAGATTATTGATGAGATTGAGAGATTATCAATGGGTTTCTGGAGACCAAGCCCTGGCTCTGTCTACCCAGCTCTTGAGGAGCTTGAGACTGAGGGCTTAATTAAGGTGGCTAAGGTTGAGGGTACTAAGAAGTATTATGAGATTACTGATAGCGGTAAGTCGTTCATTGGATTGCCAAGTGTTGACAGGACCACGGCAGCGATTAACGACTTCATATCACTCACTAAGTACATAATTGATAATTGGGACATTATAAGTGAGGCCGATAAGGCCAAGGTTAGGGAGATTCTTAGGGACCTCGTTAAGACGGCAAATATTCAGTGTTAATCCATGTTGTAGAGGACTACGTGCGGCATCCTTAATTCATCAATAAACCACTTATTCCTGGCCTCCATTACTAATTGTCTACCATCAATATAATTACTCAGTAACCGGGTGATTACGTTACCAAGCCCCTCACTGAGGCAGTAGTCCGCATTCTCAAAGAGTATTAATGATGGCCTCCTAGCCACTATTAACTGCGTGATTAATGCAAGAATTGTCTTTACGTGGCATGGCAATTCATCACCAATATGAGTAATACCCCTCCTGTCTATGTATGAAAGTACTAACTCACCATTATACCAACCAGCCCTGAAATTCCTAATGCCAAGGTCGCCAAGAACCTTCCTCAAGAACCTAATGTCCGAATCCCTCCTCGGGTCAGTAAATAATTGGGAGAGGGTTTCAACTATGTGTTCGCCATGTTCGCCGATGAAGTCCGTGTATGAAGCATCCACGTTCTTAACACGGCCTTTGAAGTCTATGTATGGCCCCATCCTATAAGCACCAATTGTGGATAGGTAATCCCTAAGGACCTTAATGACTGATAAGGCTGCTTCATAATCCTCGGAGGCACTACCAACGAGTTGTAGGGCTTGTTCCTTGGGTGATAACCCATCAGGATTCAGCAGTACTGATGCATCCATGACCTCCACATCAAGTGGATACTTAACCCTGCTGACCCCACTCTTAAACTCAGCAACTAGGACCTCCTTATCGTTAATCTTCACCACACTTACATAACCCTCATCAAAACCAACACTAATCGTTACAGAATCACCAGAATAACCAACCTCCTCAAGCCTCTTCTTAGTCCTATCATCCAATGCCATAGTTACCTCAACCCTTGCATCCCCAATCCTGGATAAATCCTCAAGGAACACCCTATCCCTA